>JAYUUO010000153.1:0-36464 GCA_043754515.1 Armatimonadota bacterium | reverse complement strand
GCGTTCATCATCCCCGCTCCGACCGAGAACGGCACCTTGAGCAGATTTAGCGCGAAGAAAAACCACGCCGTGGTGGCGATGAACTGGAGTTTCGGCAGTCGGCGTGGCAACAGATACAGGATCATCACCGGGCCCGCCGCGTTCGCGATCATGGTCGCGAAGCCCGTGACGATCCCGGCAAGTGCGGTAACGTACAGGCCGGCTTCCTCCGGAACCCCGACATCCGCCGCGTGCGGGGGCGACACCTTCCGCGACCGCATCGCCCGCGACAACAGTTGCAGGGCGACAATGAGAAGCAGGATGCCGCCGATGATGCGCTTAATCGCGCTGGCGTCGCTGACATAGCGCATGACGCCCGCGCCGATCACGACGCCCGACACGGCCCACGGGAACATGCCGCGCCAGATGTCCCAGCGAACGTTTTTCGGCGGATAGGCGGCGATGGCGACGCAGTCGGCGGGGATCAGGATCAGGAGCGCGATCCCGGCCGCTTTACTGCCCCACACGAGCGGGAACAGCGCGACCGCGATGATGCCGACGCCCGCGATGCCGGTCTTGCTGACCCCGACGAGACAGGCACCCAGCACCGCTAATAGCCATTGCCACCAGAGCAGATGCGGCAGGATCGGCACGGGTTGTTATATCCGGCGCGACGGGTATGCGGCGGCGGTGTGCCCCCGCGTCACACCCACTGTCGTCGGCACCAATCGTGTCACACGTGCGGTCGTCGCGGCGGGCGCGTCCGCTTCCGGCGTTTTGCTATGCAGGAAGCGCGTCTGGAGTAGGATGAGCACCAGAATGCCGAGCGCAATCCGGTACCAGATGAATATCTGCGTGTTGTGCTCTTTCATGTAGCCGAGGAACCAGCGGATCACGACGTACGCGACGAGGCCCGCGACCACCATGCCGACGAGGTAGGGGCCGGTTTCGCCCGCCAGGTGCGTCGTTTTGAGTACTTTAAAAAGCTTGTACAGGCCCGCAGCCGTGATCGCCGGGATCGAGAGCAGGAAACTGAAGCGGGCGGCACTCTCGCGATCCAGCCCCTGCAACAGACCAGCGGTGATCGTCACGCCCGAGCGCGACGTGCCCGGAATGAGCGCGAGTACCTGCGCGAAGCCGATGGTCATGCTCTCCTTGAGCGTTATCTCTTTGAGCGAGGTGTTCTGTTTCGCGGTACGTTCCGCCCATAGGAGGACGAGGGCCAGCAAAATCAGGCTCGCGGCGACGACGTACAGGTTGCGGAAGTCACGGTCAATGCGCTTTTCGAGTAACACGCCGAAGAGCAGGAGCGGGAGGGTTCCGAGGATCGTGAACCAGCCGAGGCGCGCGTCCACGTCACCCCCGCCCTCTTTCGGGTGTGCGAACAGCGCGACGGGGTTCGGGTTGCGTATCATGCCGCGCACATAGCGTACCAGATCGTGGCGGAAGTAGGTGATGATGGCGAAGATAGGGCCCAGTTGCACGATGGCGGAGAAGGTAGCCCCGGGATCGCCCATGCCGAAAAGTTGCGGCACGATGGCCATGTGCGCGGTGCTACTAACCGGCAGGAATTCGGTCAAGCCTTGTAAAAAGCCCAACGCGATGGATTGAAGATAACTGAGCGGTTCCGGTGGCAAATCGTTTGTTCCTTTTCGGAGCCTCCGGCAATAACACGCCAGAGGATCGGGGCCTGTCCGACGATCATCCTATCACACGACGACGCGTGCGCACCGGAGACGCTCGGACGCGTTATCGAAAACCCGCGTTCACGCGGCGTCGCCGGATGCCCCGCGCCTCGACTCCCGGTCGGCGCGCAGGGCGCGTTCCAATCGGAGCATGCCGCGCCCGTTGCCGGAGCCGTTGCTCGGGGCCTCGACCGTCGTCAGACGAAGAGGGGGTTGCTGGTCCCCGTTCGGCGTCGCCGTTTCTAATGTTGCCTCCTTCGAATCCCTAACCAGTTGCTCCTGGTGTCGGCGCGGGATCACGAAGAAGTGCATGATCAGAACCCGTGTCAGCGCGGCGAACGGCGCGGCGAGGAACATACCCATCAATCCGAAGAACTCGCCCCCGATCAGGAGCGCGACGAGTATCACCACCGCGTGCAGGTGCAGGTGCTTGCCGAGCAAATGCGGCATGACAATCTTGCTTTCGAGCAGATGGAGTACGACGAAGAAAATCAACACGCCGACCCAGAGGTATGGGTTCCCCTGTTGCGTGCCGTACAGGAACGACAACCCGACGACCGGTATCCCGCCCACCAGCGGCCCGATGATCGGGATCACCCGCGTCACACCAGCGAAGATGCCTAGAATCAGAGCGTAGGGCATGCCGAGAAGCGCAAGCCCGACACCCACAGTGACCCCCGCGATCATCGCCAGCCAGAATTGCGCCACGATGTAGGAGCGCATGATCTGCCCCGACTCGTTCATGATCGCCATCGTGGAGCGTAGCCGCCCCTTCGGCAGGAAGAACAGGAGTTCCGAGCGCAGGGCGCGGCCGTCCACAGTGAAGTAGAACGCCAGCACCGGCACCAGGATCAGTTCCACGACGTGCGATGCCCACGAAATCGTCGCCGTCAAGATGTTGCCGAGCCACGCGGTCGGTGACGGCAGAGCCTGCTTGTCGCGCACGCTAGACGCGAGATTCTTGATGTCGGGCGAGAGGCCCTGATACCAGACTTTCGCCGCCACCGCCCACGTTTGTAGTGACGTCTGGTAGTGCGGCCAGTTCGCTTTGAGTTGCACCCACTCGACCTGGAAGGGGTGTATCATCACGCTTATGGTCAGGAACAGCCCGCCGAACAGCGCGACGAAGACGAGCCCGGTCGCCGCGATCCGCTGGGTTTTCGGTGTCAGGAAGCGGATGCGAAACCGGGTGAGCGGTTCGACGAGCGCGCTCGCTGCGCTTGCGAACACCCCCGCGATGATCAGGGTCGTTACAATAGTGCGAACGCGCCACAGGACATAGCCGCAGAGCGCGAGCAATGCGAGACGCAACACCATCCCACCGATCACGCGCCAGCGCGTTTCCGACACGACCCGTTGCCGCTCCACGACCGCCGCGACAACCGCGCCGGTCAGCGCCGTTTGTTGATCCCGCTGTTCGTACTCGCCGTTTATAAATGCCATAGATCGAAGACCCACTCCCGTATACGCCGCGCCGCGTCGCCGTCGCCGTAGGGAGAAACGGCCCGCGCCATCTTTTTATACGCCGCGTCGTCGGCGAGTAGTTTCCCCGCTTCGGCGAAAATCATACCGGGGTCGGTACCGACCAGCATAGCGGTGCCCGCGTCCACGCCTTCGGGACGCTCGGTGGTTTTCCTGAGCACGAGGACAGGCTTGCCGAGTCCGGGTGCCTCTTCCTGTGCCCCGCCCGAGTCGGTCAGCACCAAGTACGACGCCTTCATCAGGTGGACGAACGGCACATATTCCTGCGGTTCGGTGAGTAGTACGCGCGGGTGATTCCCGAGTAGCGGGACGATCACCTCGCGCACCACGGGGTTCTTGTGCATCGGTAGCACCACATGAGTATCGGGGAACGCGTCCAGAATCCGTAGCACGGCGCGGCAGATGTTCGCCATCGGCTCGCCCCAGTTTTCGCGGCGGTGCGCGGTCACCAGCAGGAGACGCCCCGGCTTCGCGACCGCTCCTGCCAGCGCGGGGTCGTCGAACTGGTGGTCACGCGCCGCGACGGACAGGAGCGCGTCCACCACCGTGTTCCCGGTCACGCGCACCGTGTCCACCGGGACGCCTTCCCGGAGCAGGTTCTTCGCGGCGAGATCGGTGGGCGCGAAGTGCAGGTCGGCGAGGCGCGTTGTCATGCGCCGGTTCATTTCTTCGGGGAACGGGTCCCATTTATCGTCGGTGCGCAGACCGGCTTCGACGTGCCCGAACTTCGTCCGCGCGTAGAACGCCGCGAGGGACGCGGCGAACGTCGTGGTCGTGTCCCCTTGCGCGATGACGAGGTCAGGCTTTTCAGCTTCCAACACGGGAGTTAGAGCCGTAATCGCCCGCGCGGTCAAATCGGGGAGCGTCTGGCGCGGCTGCATCAAGCCGAGATCATGGTCGGGGCGCATCTCGAACACCGAAAAGACCTGTTCCAGCATTTCCCGGTGTTGCCCGGTCGAGATCACGACCTGCCGCACCTGGTCGGGGAAACGGGCGAACTCCTTTATTACGGGGGCCATCTTCACGGCGTCGGGGCGCGTGCCCAGCACACAGGCGATTGTGATTCTGTCGGTTGTCATGAGTGTTGCGTGTGGTCTATGATACCGCACGTCGGCGGCGAGGTGCTTACAGTGCGTGGCTCGAGGTCGGATCGTTCGTGGGAGGAGGTAGAACTCTGGTACAGTTTGAGGTGGCTCGATCATAGAGGAACACTTGAAGTGGAAAAGCAGAAAGATGGGCAAGAGTTTTCTGACGTCTTCGGATTGCTCACCGCAAAAACGGGGTTGACATTTGTTGCCGAATCCTACTCCTTCATCAGTGGCGTTGTACTCGCTCCCGAGGCAACTCGCCTTCTTGAATCGGCGCACATTGATGCAGACACCCGATAAGACGGTATATCTGCCGTCGCTCGATCATTCGACTACGATCGCCACTTCGGTAAGAACGTGGTGGTGTCGACGAAAAGGTACTCGCAACCGGGTGATCTGCCAGAAATCACTTTCGAGGAACCTATGCCGTAAAGACCTGATGCGGAATTAGTGTAGACTGGGTCATGCTCTACCTTTCCAAGTTACGCCGCCACCCCCGGCACTTGCACTCGCTTACCGGGTTGAGTGTCGCCCAATTCGATCAGTTGCTTGCCGAGTTCCGGCCGGCTTACGAGGCACAGAGATGCCAGCGACAGACTGACAGCGTTCGCCGAAGACAGCCCCAGCATGTCATTGCCTGGCTGGGCGACCAAGGCTGTTGCTTCCGACGCGCTCAAGACGTACCTCATGTTCTTACCACCCCCACCCCCGAACAACGACAGCAAATGGGTTCCTGTAGGAGCGATAGACTGGGGATGGAGTGGGACAGCCACCAAGCAAAGTGGTAAATGGTCGGTCACCAGCAAGAGCAAGTCGGGGCCGACGTACTCGCCAGCATCGGATCACCCTGTTTGGTCACAGAACAACGCGAGCGGAACGGTCAACTGACCGTGATTAGTAACGAAAGGAGTCTAATATGTTATCTTTAAGTACGACGTATATACGATTGACGGGGGTACTGGTCGCGGCGCTCATTGTCTGTAGCCTGGCGTCCGCGCAGGTGTCCGCTCCGGAGAAAGGGCGGGGCTACTGGGGACCCGACAGAACCCGACCTGTCCCCCCCGAGGACGAGTTGCTAATGAAATTGTTCGAGAAGCTTCGCAACGCCTGGTATGCTGGCAGATACAGCGATTGGATGGCCGTTGACGCGAAGGTGCGGCGACGTGAGTCGGAGTTGGGGATCGTCAGGCGGGATCCTAATAGTCCATTCCATGCCTTTTGCCTATACCAGACCGGCAAGGCTACGGAGACCGCGTGTGAGTTCGAGGCCACTATTTACTACAACAACATCACCATGAACTCCAGCGATCAGACCGACATCGAGACGTACCTGCGCTATGCACAGGTGCTGGCGGACCTGGGTCGGTTCGGGGAAGCGTGCGACGCCTACGAACACGGGATGAGCAAATGGGGTATCTATTACAAGGAAGACCCTAACCACAATGGACCTTGGACGGAAGACGGGTTTCGAGTGCGGGATTACGGGGTAAGTACGCTCAAAGCAGTGACTCGCGTCGCGGTCGCTCGCTTACGTCTGTCCGGCAGTTTAGAGGAAGTTCAGTCGCTACAAGACTGCACGGAAGCCATGAGTCTGAAGCCCGATCTGGCAGTGGTGCGTTACTACAGCGCGATGACACGTAGGGCATTCAACAATAACCATAAGCGGTACGACGGCCAGTTGGTGCGCGGCGACGCGAGGGTTGATAGGGAGGCGCGAGAGGACCTGCGGATCGCTTCCGCTACCGGTCATGGTGCCGTCCGAAAGAGCGCGGAGAAGGTATTTAGCTCGAACTAGACACGGTGCCCAATGAGGTGCGGCATTAGCAAGCAAAACCGATGAGGTCGCGCGGTAAGGCTTCATTTATGGTACGCCTGCCCCGCGCTTATCTTCCCCGCCCGAAACAGTTGCTCCAGCAAGATCACGCGCATCATCTGGTGTGGGTAGGTAAACGTTCCGAACGAGAGTAGCAGGTCAGCGCGGGCCAGCACGCTCCCTGCCAGCCCGAGCGACCCGCCGATCACGAACACGAAGCCGCTCGCGGTGCCGCCCGCGAGCAGACTTTCTAGCCGGGCGGCGAACGCAGGCGAGGTGAATGACTCGCCGCGCGACCCGTCCAGCGCGATCACGTGGTCCCGCTCGCCGATCCGCGCCAGGATCCGCTCCCCCTCCCGCTCCCGCCCGCTCATTTCTTGGGCGGGCGAGGCGTCGTCGGGGGTCGCCTCGTCCGCGACCTCAATCAGGTCAAGGCGCGTTGTGAAGCTTTGCAACCGCTTGGCGTACTCCGCGACCGCATCTTTCCAGAACGGCTCGCGCAGTTTGCCGACCGCGATGATCCGGATCGGGCACTTCACTGGCGGCTACCGCGACAAGAACTGCGTAACGAAACCGCCGAGCATGTTGCCCATCGGCAGTTTGGCGATCAACGACTGCACCATTTCGGGGTGTTCCGCCGCCAGATGTTTCGCCGCCGTCATCAGGTCGCCCTGGCTTAAGCCGTTCATGTCGTCGGTCGAAAGCCCGAGTTGCGAGGCGAGGGCCGCGAACGGAATGCCCTTCTGTTCCGCCGCCGCGCCGAGCGCGTTCGTGATCGTGTCGCGGTGCTCCTCCAGGTCGGGGGTAGCGGCCCCGGTTCTGGTCGCGTCGTCGTTCCCACCTGCCTCGCCCTGGGTGTCGTCGTTTTCTTCGTCGTTCATCGTCGGTATCTACCTATTCCGCGGACGCTTCGGGCGTCCGCTGTCCGCGCGGGGGATTCGCCCCCGCGGGCGGCGTCACGCGCGCGGTGCCTCTACGGTCGAGTTTCCCCCATCCGGTACTGACACCCTGCATCGCGGCGACTATCGCCCGTAAGAGCACGGCGAACATGACGTAACGGTACACGAAACGCTGTATAAAAAGCAAGCGCAGGTCCGAGCGTCGCTCCCGGCTCGCGCCGTCCAGCGCGAAAGCGAGGTACGCAGCCGCGAGTTCGGACGCGAAAAAGAACATGCCGTAGACCGCCACCGCGAGCCAATTCTTGCTGAACATCGTCGCCACGATCCCAGCGTCCGCCGCCGGCGCGGCGAGCGGCAACAGCATCTGGAATATCCACAGGCACGGGATCACCACCGTCCCGAACGCGCCGTATTTACGGTTGCCGAACAACGAGCGGTGTTTCCACAACACTTGCAGGGTGCCGAACGTCCACCGGAACCGCTGTTTCATCAGGTCGCGAATTCGCTCCGGTGCCTCCGTAAACGCGAGCGCGGAGTTATCGCACACGATCCGCCAGCCGGCTTTCCGCACGCGCCACGTCAGGTCAGCGTCCTCGGCCAGTGTGTCACGCTGGTACATCCCCGCCGCCGCCACCGCGTCTTTGCGCCATGCGCCGACGCAACCGGGCACGACTAGGATCGCGTTCAGCACGTCGTAGGCGCGCCGGTCGAAGTTCTGCGACGTCGTGTATTCCACCGCCTGCCAGCGCGTCAGCCAGTTCCCCCGGTTCCCGACCAGGATGTTCCCGGCGACGGCACCAACGCCCGGATCGGTGAAATGGCGCGCCAACCGGTGCAACGTGTCGGGCGCGAACAGGGTGTCGGCGTCGAGGCCGACCAGGATCGAGCCGGACGATTCGAGTATCCCGGTATTCAGCGCGCTCGCCTTGCCGCCGTTCGCCTGAGTGATAAGATGCACCCGCCGCTCCCCGCCGAACTCCCGCGCTACGACGCCAGACGTATCATCTTTCGACCCATCGTCCACCACGATCACTTCGAGACGCGGGTAGCCACCGTCAAGCAACGCGCGGATCGTACGCGCGATCACCTTCTCCTCGTTGTAGGCGGCGATCACCACCGACACCGTCGGCGCGTCCGCGAGCGTGATCGGCTCGCGCTGATCGCCCTTCTCGCGCCCCGCGTGGATCAGCGCCAGAATAGCGGTGCCCAGGAGCCGGATCGTTCCCGCCACCAGCGATACCACGAACACGGCGGCGAAGAAGTTGCCCGACTGTGAGGAGACGGTGAAAATCGCCCGGTCGAACAGCGCGATATACCGCTGACGCCCGGTGATCTCAGGCATGACTTTCGAGCGCGGGGCACCGATCAGGTCGTTCACGCCGACTATCTTATAGCCGCGGGCGCGGAGTTCGGAGACGATCAGCGGGATCGCGCGGATCGTCTCGGAGCGGTCTCCCCCGCTGTCATGGAGCAGGACAATATTTCCGGCACCCGCTTCGGCGTCCGCGAGCACGTGGGCCGTGATCTGCTCCGCCGTCTGTTTTTGCGCGCCGCTTTCCCAGTCGCGCGGGTCTATCCCCTCGCCGATAGTGACGTAGCCGAGTTTCTTCGCGGCGAGCAGCGGGATGATTTCCTGCGTCGTGCTCGGCTCGGTGTCAATCCCATAGGGAGGGCGGAATAGGGTCGTGGAGTGGAGCGTCGCCGCTTGAATGGCCCGCTTGGTGGCGTCAATCTCCAGCCGGACACGCTCTTTCGACACGAGTGCTAGGTTCGGGTGATAGAACGAGTGGTTGCCGATTAGATGCCCCTCCTGCCACTCGCGGCGCAGGAGCCCGGCGTCGCTCTGCGCGTTGACGCCGATCACGAAGAACGTCGCAGGGGCGTGTGCCTTCGCCAGCGCGTCCAGCACCGCCGGGGTCCAGCGCGGGTCCGGCCCGTCGTCGAACGTCAGCGCGATCTGCTTGTCGCGCTTACCAGAGCGGCGCACGACACAGGCGGTCGGGTAACTCGTAAACGTCTGGTTCGTGATGTAGCCGCCCGTGTCCGTGGTAAGCTTGCGCTGCCCGACCTGCGGGAGCGTGGTTACATCGAGTGCCTCGCCCTCGCCCTCGAATCCCAGTTCGAAGCCGTAGCGCACCGTGCGGAGCGGGTCGGTCGCGACCGCCTTTTTTCCCCTGCCGAAGAACGACCAGAGGGATGGGTCCTCGCTCCCAACGTACCAGAGGGCGCGCCCACTGATGCCCTTCGACTCGGCGTAGCGCATGACGTTGAACGCCGTCGCGGCGTCCATCGCCCAGATATCGTGCCGCGTACCGTCCTCCTCATAGGTGAAGTGGGGGTTCTGGCTTGCCACGTCCCAGCGCACGACGCCGGCGTCGGAGCCGCCTTCCGCGTCGAGCGACTCCTGCGCCGTGACCATCGCCTCGCCGAAGGTGAGGGACTTGCCACCCGCTTTGCCCTCAACCCAGTCGTAGGCGTAGTTCCCGACCGCCAGCACGACTTTATCCGCCGGAACCTTGTTCAGTAGTGCTGTGATCTGCTCCTCGGCCCAAGAGCGGGGCGCGATCGGCCCGGCGGTGCCGCCTGACCAGTGCAGGTCGTAGACCATCGGCACGATGAAGTCGCAGGCGTCCGCTATGCGCTTCGTCTGCGTCTGGTCCCCGTCCACCTGAGTACACGCCGTCACCAGTAGGCCGCTCGGATGAAAGCGCGTGGACAGTTCGGCGGCAAAATCGGCGATGGCGGCGCGATCGTCATCGTCCTCGGTCTCGAAGTCGAGGTTGATGCCCGCGTACCCGTTCGCGCGGATGTAGTCGAAAAGACGATTCGCGAACGCGGCCCGGTTCGTCGGCGACGCGAGTAGCACATGGAGGCACTTCTCGTCGAAGTCGTTGATGGCGGTCGAGAAGTTATTCACGAGTGGCACGACCTGTAAATGGGCGGCGGTAGCGATGCGCTTCGCTTCGGCGTCGGTCGGGTCGGTGTCGCGAATGATCAGCCCGTCGCCGCTCTGATTGATGTGAAGCCAGCCGGGGAAAATGTGCGTCATCTCGCCCGCGTGCTCCCGGAGCGAGGCGAGCGAGGCTTGATCCCAACTGACGTAGAAACCGCCCACGACGCCCTGAGCTTTGCCCGAAATAGGAGACGGGAACGGCTTTGTTCGAGACGAGCGTGCTAGCAGATCGTCGCGGCGCGGGGTCGTCTTAGGGAGGGCGACGCCGTTGCCAGGGTGGAGCGACATATCGGGCAGGAACTTGGGCGGCGTCAGGCGCAACCGTTGCGAAATCGGCACGAATAGAATGCTCGCCCAGAACAGCGTGAAAAAGGTCGCGGCGAGGATGGCGATTAGGATGCCGGTATACTGCACGCGCCCGGCGCGGCGTTCGGACGGGTCGTAAAATATCGGCTTGATGGTATCGTTAGACATAGGACGTTCTGCTATCATATGCGCTGTTCCGCGGGTGGACGTTCCCGGTCGCCGACCGGGAACGTCATCTGGATGTATAGTGCCAACCGGGTGCGGGTGATATACTGAACTCGTCAAATGATACGGATGAGAAGAACGGTCGTGGCATATGTACTGGCGTTGTGTGTCGTTTTCGCGGCTTGCGCGATCCCGACCACGACGTTCCAACTCGTCTGCCGCGTGACCAGGCTACCTATGTCCGCCGCTCGAACCGTCGCAGGGATAGCGACCGGAGTTCACGCCGCTCCCCCCCATATGGCGTGTTGCCCCGAGCCATCCGAACTAAGGAGCAGACCGGTATCGCGCGTCGCGCTGACGAACCGCTCCTGTTGCCACCTCAAGCCGATTCGTCACGGCGGTTCCTTGCCAGCCGCGCTCATCTGCAACTCGGGCGACCTGTTCGCCGCGCTCCCGCCCGCCCCGCCCGCCCACGCCATCACGATTCCTACTGTCTCAGTAGCAGTCGCTTGCTCTTCTACTCGGGGAACCTCCCCGCGCGGGCCGCCCCGTTACCTGATCTCTCCACGCGCACCCCCTGCTTTCTCCTGATGTAACCCAACCGATCCCGGCGACCGTCGCCACGCCTTCGTGTTGTCGGATCACCTCTGTACTACTTACCTCCTCGCGCCGGAATATTAATCCGCGCGTTCAGGCGACCCTTTAGGAGAATGGCCATGTTTAAGAAAATTTGTTTGTCCCCCGCCCTCGCGCCGGGATTCGCCCTACTTCTGGTTGGCGCGTGTGCCGTCGCGCCTAGCCTAGCGGGGCCGACGAGAAAAGCGGCGAAGCCCGCCCCCACGCTCGACGAGTGCCGGAAGTGCCACATGCGCTATGTCGCGGCGGTCGCACGGAAGAACCACTTCCCCGATCCCGTGGATGGCGGAAAACTCACCCCGGTCAGGGGCATTGTAGTCGCCCCGAAGAAGCCGAACCACTCGCCCGCGAAGCCATAGCCGAAATGGGATGCCCCCGGTCCGAAGATCATTCACTGGTCGGGACACTACCCTCTTCCCCCTTTAGAAAGTTTTCCATGAACGCTCGAAAAACGAACTGGTTCACGCGATACGGAATCGGCATCGCCCTGATCACGGGGGTCACGGTGCTGACCGCCGGAGCCGTGCGCCGGTGGCACCGCCCCGGACAGCTCGACGTGATCACCGCGCAGGCGATGGATATGTCACAGATGCGCCCTCCGGTCGGCGATGCGCCGGTGGAGCTTGCGTCCGTTCGGCGCGGCGGACTGGGCGATACGGTGACTTACACCGGCACGGTTCAGGCGTACAACACGCGCGACATCTCCTCGCGGATTACGGGGCAGATCCTCGCGCTCCCGGTGTATCCTGGCGATACGGTACGCGCGGGGCAACTCCTCGCGCAACTCGACACCGCCGAGATCCAGGCTAAAACGGAGCAGATGAACGCGGAGGCGGGCGCGACCGACGCCACGCGCCGGATAGCGGAGCAGACGGACCGCGAGCACCACCCCGCCGTTCTCGCGCAGGCGGTCGCGCAGGTCGCCGCGGCGGACGCGGGCGTTCGCGACGCGCTGGCCGGGGTGGAAGCCGCGGAGGCGGGGGCGGGTGACGCCCGCGCCGCTATACAGGGGGCGCGGGCGAACGCCGACTACTGGAAGGTCGAGTTGGCCCGCGAGAAAAGCCTCGCGGACGCGGGCGCGGCCTCCCGCCAGGAGTACCAGAACGAGGTCGCGCAGGCACGCGTCGCCGACGCGACACTCGCCTCGGCACTCGCCAAAGAGCGACAGGCGGGGGCAATGGTCGGCGCGGCGACCGCGAAACTGAGCCAGGCGCGGGAGCAGATCGCGTCCGCGCGCGCCGCGCGGCGGATGGCAGCGACGGATCTCGCGCTCGCCGGAAAGCAGGCGGAGCAGGCGCGATTCACTGCGACCGCGTCACGCGCGGCGGCGCGGCAGGCGGCGATCAGCGAGGGCTACGCGCGTATCGTTTCGCCGACGGTTGGCGTGGTTACGGAGCGGGCCGTCGCGCCCGGCACGCTGGTTCAGCCGGGGACGGTGCTCCTGAAAATCGCCGAAATTGACCGGGTTCGGGTTCAGGCGCGGGTGGCCGTCAGCGACCTGAGCGGCATCCGTCCGGGGACACCCGTGCGAATCGTCCCCCAGGCGGGCGTGAACGGCGCGGCGAAGTCAATTGTCGGCACAGTCACATCCGTCTTTCCCGCTGCGAACGAAACGAGCCGCACGGCGGTGGTCGAGACAGTACTGGACAACCCGCGTCACGCTCTGCTCCCCGGCGCGTTCGTCACCGTACATCTGACGAAACCAGGCTCGCGCGACGCGCTGCTCGTCCCGACGGCGGCGGTGGTTTATGACGGCGGGAACGCCTTCGTGTGGGTCGCGAGCGGGTCGGTCCGTCCGTCCGTCACAGGCAAGAGCACCGGGACGGACGCGACGCGGTACGAATGCGCCGTCTGCCACATGATTTATTCGGCGGCGGACGCGCGGAAGCACCACTTCATTGACCCCATGGACGGCGGAAAACTCGCGCCCGTCGCGCGGGCGGGCGCGGCATCCGATGGAGAGGGCACAGCATCTGTCGGCGATAGCGGTCTGACCATACGGCGCGTCGCGGTCACCCTCGGCGCGAGCGATGGCTCCGCGTCCGTGATATCCACGCTCGCGCTCGGCGCGGGCGACCGGATAGTGATACGCGGCCAGGCGGGGCTAACCGAAGGAGGACGGGTCGCCCTAACGCGCTGGGGCGATAGCGGGCCGGAGACGCTCCCGACTGCGGCGGGCGGTACCGCTCGCGGCATCACCCGCTACCGTTGCGCGACCTGTAACATGATCTACTCCGAAGCGGACGCGCGGAAGCACCACTTCATTGATCCCATGGACGGCGGAAAACTCACGCCGGTTCAGGAAGGACGGTAGCCGCGATGTCTAAACTTAAAAGTGAAACCGCGTCCGGCGGGTTCAACGTCTCGGCGTGGAGCATACAGCACCCGTGGGTCGTCATCTCGTTCTATGTCGCCGTGATCGTGCTGGCGGCGATCACGGTATTCGGCGGGATCATGCCGCGACGCATGATGCCTTACGTCGAGTCGCCTCTGGTCGGCATCGTAACCATGATGCCCGGACTATCCGCTCAGGAGATGGAGACGTACCTTTCCAAGCCTATCGAGGAGCGGATGACAGACATTCGCGGGGCGCGGTACATCCGCTCCACCTCGCAGGACGGTCTGTCTATAGTGTCGCTGGAGTTTCCTTACGGCACGGATATGAAGAAGGCGACCACGGACGTCCAATCGCTGATGAGTGCGGTGCAGGCCGACCTGCCACCGACCGGCGCGAACGGGAAGCCGTCCTGGGTGCTACCGATTGACCCGCTGAACCTGCCGGTACTTTCGCTGTCGGTGACGGGTGACGCGGATAAAGGGTGGACGCCGCTTTCGCTCCGCGAGTTCGCCGAGAACGAGGGCGTCCGCGCCCTTAAACAGATCGGAGACGTTCAGTCCGTTTCGGTCTACGGTGGGCGGAAGCGGCAGCTGCGCGTCACGGTGAATCGCGACAAATTGGCCGCCTACGGCTACTCGATACTGGACGTCCGCGACGCGGTGGACAAACACAGCGCGGCGAAACCAGCCGGCGTGATCACGAGCGGATTGAACGAGACTATCGTGCGCGTTTCGGGGCTTGCCCAGGATGCGCAGTCGGTCGCGAACTATCCGCTCGGCGCGAAGAACGGGGCTATCATTTCGATCAAGGATGTGGCCAGCGTTTCCGATGACTTCCGCGAACAGCGGAGCGGTTACCACTTCGTGGACGGGGCGCGCAAACAAATCGAGGGCGCGGATAACGGTGCCGTCGAGATGGCAGTGATCCAGAACCCCGCCGTCGGTTCCGTGCCCGTGATCGCGTCAGTCCGAAAGCAGATCGCGACGCTGGAGGAGGATCATCCCGGATTACACTTCAAAGTCGCCTATGACAACGCGCGATTCGTCAACATCCTGTTCAAAAACACCGGCGAGGAGCTACTAACGGCGGTCGCACTCTGCGGGATCGCCGTGCTCTTCTTCCTCGGGAGCGGGCGCGGCACGCTGATCTCGCTGGTGACGATCCCGGTATCCATGGCGATGGCGATTCTGCTCATGGTGCCGTTCGGGTTCTCGCTGAACTCGTCCACGCTGATCGGGCTTCTCGTCTCCATCGGGCGGCTCGTGGACGATTCCCTGATTGACATCCACGCCGTCGAGCGGCACCTGGCGATGGGCAAGGACCCGAAGACCGCGACCGTGGACGGAATCACCGAAGTGCGGCTCGCCGTCGCCGCGTCCACGATCATGCTGGTACTCGCGCTGTCGCCGCTCCTGTTCTGCGGCGGCATTACGCAGATCATGTTCGTCGGGTTGGTCTATCCGATCATTTTCGGGCTGATCGCCTCGTTTTTCGTTTCGCTGACACTGACCGCGCTCCTTTCGGCGTACCTGCTCAAGCCGCATACGGCGGGCGATGAGACACGCCGCTCCTGGTTCGCGCGGGGAGTGCTCGCGCCGCTCCAGTCGCGCCTGGATCGGGCTGACGCCTGGTATCAGCGGCTGGTGCTGGTGCTCCTCCGTAATCGTTTCTCGGTCGTCGCCGTCGCTCTCGCCACGGTGATCGCCGGGCTTGGTTTCTACCGGTTCATCGGCTCGGAGATGATGCCACTCGCCGACGTCGGGCAGGCGTACGGTGTGCTGGAGATGCGCCCCGGCGCGAGCTATGCCGAAACGAAGGCTGCGACCACGGCACTGGAGCGGATCATCCTGAAGCACCCCGAAATTCGCCGCGTTTCTACCGAAATCGGCGAGGAACCGGGCGGGACGTACTTCACCGGCTACGCGATGGGCGAGGTAAATACGGCCACCCTGATGATCACGTTGTCGGACAAGGACGAGCGGAAGCAGACCGTGTGGCAAGTAATTGACGCGGTTCAGGACGAGGCAATGCGCTCGATCCCGAACATCCGCCGCCTCCAGATCAAGGAGATGGGGTCGGACGTCATGGCGTCGTCCGAGGCACCCGTCACGATCCTGGTCACGGGGAAGGATCTGAATATCCTGTCGAAACTCGCCGCGCAGGTCGCGGATGTCGCGCGAAAAACGCCCGGCGCACTACAGGTCTCGACCTCCTGGGCGACCGAGAAGCCGTCGTACCGCCTTGATGTAGACAGCCGCCGCGCCGCCGAGGTCGGCCTCACGCCGTCCGAAATCGCCGATCAAGCCTACTACGCCATGGGCGGCGCGCTCGCCAGCGAGTTTTATCGGCTCCCGAACATCCGGCAGGACACTATCAACATCCGGTATCAGGAAGGGCAACGGCAGAGCATTTACGATCTGCTCCAGATGCCAATCACCGCCCCGAGCGGTGAACAGATCCCGCTCAAGACGCTGGCGACGGCGACGCCCGAGCTAGCACCGACCATTATCGAGCACGACGGGTTGCGCAGAACTATCTCGGTGCTGGCATACTATCGGAAAGATGGTCCGCCCTCAATGGACCTCGCTATGTCCATCATCACGAGAGCGTCGGCGGAGATCAACTTCCCGCCCGGCTATTCTCTGGAGATGCGCGGTGACATGACGCAGATGATGGACAGCTTCGCCCGCCTCTTGCGCGGGCTGGAACTAGCCGTGTTGCTGATCTTCTTGGTGTTGATCGCGCAGTTCGGGGGGCTACTCGCGCCGCTCCAGATGGTGCTCTCAATCCCGCTCGAACTGTCGGGCGTTTTTTTAGGGCTGTGGCTCGCGCATCAGGCATTCTCGACTGTGTCCATCATGGCGGTGATCGTGCTGACCGGGATGGACATCACCACCGCTATTCTGCTAATTGATCAGATACAGCGGCGGCGGGCGGAAGGGCAGTTGCCGCGCGACGAGGCAATCGCGCTGGCCTGTCGCGACCGCCTCCGGCCCATCGTAATGACCTCGCTGATCACCATCGTGACCATGCTCCCCGTTGCGCTCGCGCCGCGTATGGGCATTGACGCGTACCAGCCGCTCGGCACGGTGATCGTCGCGGGGCTGACCATTGGCACGCTACTCTCACTCCTGGTGATTCCCGTCATGCACGCCCTAGTTGACGACCTGAATAACCTGTTCAGGCGGGCGCGGGGCAAGAACGCACCCGGCGAAAACGATGCGCACGGCTCATCCGGTCGGGGGTCGGAAGCCGCCGTAGTCATTTGCCTTCTGCTCGCCGCGTTCGTCGCGGGGCCAATCGGTTCGGCACGCGCGGCGGGCGTTTCCGCCGCGTCGCCCGCAGGCCCGCCCGATCCCGCCCCGCCCGTGACACAAACATTGTCGCTGACGGACGCGGTGCGGCTCGCGCTACACGACAGCCCTGCTATCCGCGCGGCGGAAGCCGACTACCGCGCGGCGAACGCGGGCGTCGGTTCGGCGGTAGCGGCCCGCCGCCCGACCCTTTCGACCACGACGTACCTGGCGACAGGTGACTCGTCCAACATTTTGACGTCCGCGCCGGGCGTCATGCCGCAGAACGTTTTCGCCGTCTCGCCGCGCCCATTCGCGGATCAGAACCTGATGCTGATGGTGCCTCTGACGACGGGCGGGCGGCTCGAAGCGAATCTCGGGAGCGCGAACCGGCAGAGCGAGGCGATGGGCGCGGCGGTCACGGCGGCGCGACTACTTGCCGAAGAGTCCGTCACCGAAACATACACCCGCGCGGTGCTAGGGCGGGAACTGATTAATGCGGCGGAGGCGCGGCTCCGCGCCGAGGACGAACAGGTGCGCGTCACCCGGCTACGCGTCGCGGCGGGACGGCTCGCGCCGGTGGATCTGTCGCGCGAGGAGGCGGAACAGGCGGAGGCGGAACAGGCGGTGTTGGAGGCGCGGAACGCCGCGGCGGTCGCACTGGTCGAACTCAAAGCGGCGATGGGCGTTCCGCAGTCATCGCCCTTCGTGCCGGGCGACACGCTGGACGCTCTGATAGCGATAGCGGACGGCGGTAGCATCCCCGCCACCCAAGAAGCGGCGGTGGAACGGGCGGCGGCGAACCGTCCGGAACTGGTCACCGCTCTGCGTCAGGTGTCGGCCGCGCGGGCCGGGGTCGCCGCCGCCAGAGGAGCCTATGCGCCGCAGGTGTACGGCGTGGCGATGGCGGACGGCACCGCAAGTCGGGACGGCGGAAGCCGCGCGGGCTACACCCTCGCCCTGACCGCAAGTCTGCCGCTCCTCGACGGGGGGCAGCGGCGTGCGGATAACGAAGCGGCGCGGGCAAGGCTGGACCGCGCCACCGCCGACGGGGATCGGGCGCGGCAAAGTGTCGCGCGGGAGGCGGCGTCCGCGTGGCTCGCGAACGCCTCCGCGAACGCGCGGATTGGCGTCGCGCAGGTTGGTGTTGCCGCCGCGAAGCAGGCGTATGAACTCGCAAGCCTCCGCTACGACGCGGGCAAGTCGGTCACGGCGGAACGGCTCGACGCGCTAGCGGCCTACACCCGTGCGATCACCGCGCTCGCCCGCGCTCAGGCGGAGCGGGTGATCGCCCGCGCGCAGCTGCGGGCCGCGACCGGCGAGAGGTACGAACGTGCGCTCAGTCGCTAGTACGGTATTACGAATGGACCACGGGCTCATGGTATACTCGGCGTGTTGAACACCCGGCGATTATATATCCATCCTCTGATTATGGCGATTTTGCTGCTCTTGCCGCGGATGATCGCGGGGAACATGTTCGCCTGGTACTGCGAAGGCCGCGTCTGCGGCTTGGTGATGGGAAGTTGCTGTTGCAAGGCCGAAAACGTCGCCCGTTGTGACTCGCAATGCGCCGTGGTGTTTCCCTCCGCGCGTTCCACGCCCCCGGTGAGTTCGGACATGATGCGCGGGGCGGGGTGCGACTGCAAAATGGGGATTGAGACGGCTGGGTCGTCCGTGGTCGTCAGCCTTAGTGTAGCGAATAAGGCGATGGCATTCCCACCGCTCGCGGTCCTCGACTCCCCGACCCGAGTTGATACGGTTCGCGTGGTGAAGTACCTTGTCGTCCATGCCCCCGGATATCGTGGGCCTCCCCCCGCCCTTTATCTTCCGTCAGCCCTCTCCCCCCGCGCCCCACCTCATCTCCTGACACGACTCGCTTAATTCGCGAGCCGGATGTGTCGGGATGTCGCCGCGCTTTTAGTTTCCCGCGCCGCGCCTCCTGACGCACCGGTTCCCCGCCCCCGTTTGGGGACGACACTCCGCCGTTTCAGTCAGGAGTTCTTCTTATGCCGCGACATTTCGCGCTTTTTGTATTGGGTGGTCTGGTTCCCCTTATAGCGAGTTTGCCCGCCTGGGGACAAGCAACCGATCCGCTTTCGGTAGACGACGCCGTGTGCCTCGCCGTGTCCCGCAACCCGCGCCTCGACGCCGCCGTCCGCGATGTTCGGGCGGCAACGGCCGGGGTGCGCTCTGTCCGTGCACTCACCAATCCCACCGTGTTTTTCGCCCCCGGCATCACCAGCATTAGCGGCACGGGCGAGGAGTTTCTCGCCCAGCAACCGCTCGAACTCAACGGGGTTCGCCAGGCACGAGCCGCCGTCGCGAACGCCGACCTGCGCGGGGCGCGGGCCGGATCGCTCGTCACCCTGCGCGATATCGTCTACCAAACCAAGGTCGCCTACTACACCGTGGCGCGGGCACAGCGACGGTCGGGGATAGCCCGCGAGCTACTCGCGGTGGCGCGGGAGGCGGACCGGGTCGCCCGGATACAGGTCGAGGCGGGCGCGCGCGCCGGGATTGATCTGGCGCAGACCGGTATCGAAGTGGCGCGTTCCCAGCGCGAAGTCACCCTAGCGGACGGGGCTACCGCCGAATCCGTCGCCGTTCTCAACACGCTCCTCGCCCGTTCGGTAACGCAAAGCATTCCGCTACTCAGTCTGGATGCCCCCGATCCGCAAGCATCGGGCGCGGGTGGCACGGGACTCATTTCCCCGCAAACGTCGGGCGAGACCGCCGCGCAAGGAGTTTTTCACCCGCAAGGGGCTTCCCGCCAACAGGACAACGCGCCGATGATCCTGCCGCCCGGTACGCCGCCCACTGTTCCCGATGCGGGCGATGCGCTCGCTACACGGGCATTCTCCGCCCGCGGGGAGACCCGGTCCGCCGTCGCTCTGCGCGACCGTTTTCGCGCCGAAGCCGCGCTCGCCCGTGCCGAAGGGCGTCCTGACATTGCCCCGCAAGTGCGCGTCGGCAACTTCTTGCGCGGGTTGCAACCCGCGAGTCAAGGACAGGGCGTGGGAATCGGCGTCGCCCTGACCCTGCCTTTCTTCGACCACGGGAGCCGCAAAAACCGGATTCGACAGGCGGAAGAAGGCGCAAAGGCGCAGGAATCGCGCATTGTCGCCGCGCAAAACGACATCCGGCAGGAGATCGCGCAGGCGCAAATGCGGTTCGCCGGCGCCGAAACGGTGCGGACGAGCTATCGCGGCGGCGTCCTGGAGCAGGCGAAACGACTCCTTGACGCCAGTCAGCTCGGCTTCCGAGAGGGACGCGTGTCCGTGGTCGCGCTCCTTGAAGCCCAACGCTCCTACATCGGCATCCAGAACGAGTATGCCGACGCGCTCACCACCCTTGCCATCGCCCGCGCCGCGCTAGAACGTGCCTCTGGCGCGGTTCCCGAGACCTTTTTACCGACCCCGTAGAGGAACGATTCTTTATGTATACGACTGTTGAAACCAAAGAAAACGAAACGACCCAGACCATAACACCGCCCGCGCCACGGCGCGGCGGGATTCCCGTTGTCGCCCTACTGCCGCTCGTGTTGGTCGCGTCCGGTATCGCCTATTTCGTCGGGCGGGGGGCGTCTCCCACGCCTCCCCCCGCCGCCACGCGGGAGGCGAAGTCCGAGGGAACAAAACCCGCTGATGCCGCGACGAGTGGACTGATTACCCTCTCGCCCGATGCGGGGAAAACCGCGGGGATTCAAACAGTTACCGTAAAACTGTTGCCCCTCGCGCAGACACTGTCCGCCCCCGGCATCGTCACGGTAGCGCCCGACCGGGGCGCGACCGTGACCCCGCCCGTTTCTGGCACCCTGATCGAACTATTTGCACAGCCTGGCGATACGGTGAAAGCGGGGCAACGGCTTGCGCTTCTCGATAGCCCCGAAGTAGCGCAGGCACACGCCGCCGTGCGGGAGGCGGAGGCAAAAATCGCCGAAGCGCGGTCCGCGGTACAGTCCGCCGAGGCGGGCGTCGAGCAGACGCGAACGAAAGCCGCAAGCGCACAGTCGGCCCTGTCGCGCCAGAAGGAACTCGCCGCTTCCGGGCAACTCGCCCAGCCGTCCCTGCAAGCGGCTCAAAACGCCTTGTCCGAAGCCCAGGCAGCACGGAAGGCGGCGGATACGTCCCTCGCGCTCGCCCGTTCCGTTGCCACCCGCGCCCAAAGGCTGTTCGATGCCCAGATCGCGCCCCGTGCCGAACTCGAACAGGCTCAGGCCGCCGTCGCGCAGGCAGAGGCGCAAAGCGAACGGGCAAAGCAACAAGTCGCCATCGCGCAAACCGCGCTAGCCCGTGAGCGGCGCGTGTACGGCAGCGGTCTTTTGAACCGGCAGGCAGTGCAAGGGGCGGCGGCGGAACTCGCCGCCGCGCAAGGCGAGGTACGGCAGTCACAAAAGCAAGCGCAGTCGGCCCGCACCGCGCTCTCGGGGACAATCGTCACGGAGCGCGCGGCCCTTGCCAATTTGCGTGCCCTGGAAGGAAGCGGTCACGCGTCGGGTGGGGCGGGGCGCATCGCCCTGCACGCCCCCATCGCAGGAACTATCGCCGAACGCCGCGTCACCCTCGGACAGGCGGTGGAACGGGCGAGCGTCCTCTTCACGGTGCAAAACCTGTCGCTAGTGACCGTCGTCGCCAGCGTCCCCGAAGCGGACGCGGCGAAGGTTCGCCCGAATGCCCCGGTCACAGTGACCGTCGCGGCATACCCCAGGACCGTGTTCACGGGCGTCGTGCAAAGCGTCGGTAGCGCGGTGGATGAGAAAACCCGCGCTTTGCCGGTGCGTTGCCTCGTTCGTAATCCCCAGGGGGCACTGAAGCCGGAGATGTTCGCCCGCGTGTCGCTCGAAACCGGGGCAACACGTTCGAGTATTGCCGTGCCGGACGCGGCGGTGGACGAAGACGGCGAGGATCGGTTCGTCTATGTCGCCGTAGAGGGAGGTTTCGAGAAGCGAAAAGTCATAACCGGGAAGACGGTCGGCGGCATGGTCGAGATCGCTTCCGGCGTGAAAGCGGGTGAACGGGTTGTCATGGACGGGATGTTCGTGGTCAAAAGCGAAAGCAAGAAAAACAAACTAAAGGGAGACGATTAAACTATGTTACAACGCATTTTGCAGTGGAGTATCGCGCAACGCTTCCTCGTAGTTGTCGCTACCTTGCTCCTCGTCGGTATCGGAGTCGTGTCGTGGAACAGCCTGACACTCGATGCCGTGCCGGACATTACCCCGAATCAGGTGCAAATCAACACGCGCACGCCGGGGATGGCTCCTGCCGAAGTCGAGAAGTTGGTCACGTTTCCGATTGAGACCACACTCGGCGGCGTTCCGGGCGTGACGCAGGTGCGCTCCCTGTCGCAGTACGGCTTGTCGCAAGTCACAGTGACTTTCAAAGAGGACGTGGACATCTACTTCGCCCGCCAACTCGTTAATGAACGGCTCCAGACCGTGCGTGAGCAGCTGCCGCCTGCCGTGAACGCCCCCGCCATGGGGCCGGTTTCCACCGGGCTTGGCGAGGTGTTTCAGTTCGTTGTCGAAAGCGACACACAAACCCCGATGGAACTACGGACGCTGATGGACTGGACGATCCGCCCGCGACTGCGCACCGTCCCCGGCGTCGCCGAGGTCAACAGTCAGGGCGGCTACGAAAAGCAGTACGAAATCCGCATTGACCCACAGCGGATGCGCTCGCGGGGCGTGTCGCTCGCCCAGGTCATCGAAGCCGCGCAGAAGAACAACCAGAACGCGGGCGGCGGCTTTATCGAGCGAAAGGGCGAGCAGACCATCGTGCGGAGTATCGGCATGGCGACCGGCGCGGACGACATCGGAAACATCGTGGTGGAAGCCGAGCACGGTACGCCGATCTTGCTGCGCGACGTCGCCGACATCGTGATCGGAACGCCGCTCCGCACCGGCGTCGCCACGAAGGACGGCAGGGAAGTCGTTCTAGGGGTCGTGATGATGCTCAAAGGCGCGAACGGCCGCACGGTCGCCCTCGCCGCCGAGGAGCGACTGAAGGCGATTCAGGAGCAACTGCCCCCGAATGTGTTACTTAGCCCGGTTTACAACCGCTCGGAGTTGGTCGGCCACGCGGTAGAGACGGTGGAGTGGAGCCTGCTCGAAGGCGGCATACTGGTCGTCGTTATCCTGCTCGCGCTTCTTGGCAACTGGCGCGGGGCAGTGATCGTCGCGCTCGCCATCCCGCTCTCCATGCTATTCGCCGTGACCCTGATGAACCGATTCGGCGTGTCGGGCAACCTGATGAGCCTCGGCGCGATTGACTTCGGCCTGATCGTGGACGGCGCGGTGGTGATGGTGGAACACGCGGTCGCGGAACTCTCGCACCGGCGCGAAAAGGTCGGGCGTACTTTGACCCGTGCCGAAGTGCGCGAGCAGGTGTACCGCTCATCCGCGCAAGTGGCAACCCCGGTCGCGTTCGCGGTCACGATTATTACCGTGGTCTACCTGCCGATCCTGACCCTGGAAGGCACGGAAGGCAAGATGTTCCGCCCGATGGCACTGACGGTCGTGTTTGCGCTGGTCGGCGCGTTGATGCTGACGATGACTCTGATTCCGACGCTCTGCGCGATGTTCCTGTCCGGCGACACGCGCGAGGGCAAGAATCCCGTGATGGCGTTCTTTTCCGCCGTGTACCGTCCGGTGCTTTCGTGGTCGCTCCGTTCGCGCTTCGCGGTCGCGGCGGGCGCGGTCGGCATCCTCGTCCTCGCCGGTGTGCTGGCGTCGCGGCTCGGCACGGAGTTTATTCCACAACTCGACGAGGGCGATGTACTGGTGCAGCCGGTGCGTCTGCGAACGGTGGGCGAAAAAGAGACTCTCAAATTGGTGGAAGAGGCGGAACGGGTTCTCAAAGCGATTCCCGAAGTCACCACCGTGTTTTCGCGGAGTGGCACGGGCGAGGTCGCCACAGACCCCATGCCGATGAGCCTCACGGATACATATGTCATGCTCAAGCCGCGAAATCAGTGGCGCAAAGGAGTCACCAAAGTCAAGCTCATCGAAGAGATAGAGGAAAAACTCAAAGTCGTGCCGGGGCAGGGGTACGGCTTCACCCAGCCGATTCAGATGCGTTTCGACGAATTGACCTCTGGCGTGAAGGCGAACATCGGTATCAAAGTGTTCGGCGAGGACCTGGACGAACTGAATAAACAGGCGGCACGTATCGCCGCCGTGCTGAAAATGGTTCCGGGGGCCGCCGACGTCACGTCGCCCGCGCTGGATTCGATCCCTGTTTTGCAGATCACGATGGATAGAAACACTCTCGCCCGTGTCGGCGTGAACATCAGCGATGCGCAGGAATGGGTCGCCACCGCCCTTGCCGGCCGCTCCGTGGGTCAAATTATCGAGGGCGACAAGCGGTTCGATATGACCGTTCGCCTGCCGGAGTCTGACCGCACCGACGTGAACGCGCTCCGCGCCCTGCCAATCACGACGCCGGGCGGCGGCGCGGTGCGCCTCGACAGCGTGGCGACGATTCAGATGACAGGCGCGCCGCCGCAAGTGACCCGCGAGCAGGGCAAGCGGTTCGCGGTGGTGCTGGCGAACGTGCGCGGGCGCGACCTCGGCGGGTTCGTGAACGAGGCGCGGGCGAGAATCAAGCGCGACGTGAAACTGCCGACCGGCTATTACGTCGAGTGGAGCGGGCAGTTCGAGAACCTGCAAAGGGCGGCGGCGCGGCTCGCACTTGTCGTGCCGCTCGCGCTGGGGCTGATCTTCGCGCTCCTGTTCCTGTCGTTCGGCGACCTGAAACAGTCGCTACTTATCTTTACCGGGGTTCCACTCGCGGTTACGGGCGGCGTGTTCGGGCTGGTCTCGCGGGGCTTGCCGCTCTCGATTTCGGCGGGCATCGGCTTTATCGCCCTGTCCGGCGTGGCGGTGCTGAACGGCGTGGTGATGGTTTCGGCGATCAACGCGCTCCGGGCGGAAGGCAGAACAGTGAAAGACGCGGTATGGGAAGGCGCGAACGCCCGTCTGCGCCCGGTGCTGATGACCGCGCTCGTCGCCGCGATTGGTTTTATGCCGATGGCCCTTAACACGGGAATCGGCGCGGAAGTCCAGCGCCCCCTCGCCACAGTCGTCATCGGCGGTATCGTGTCGTCTACCATCCTGACTCTCGTGGTGTTGCCCATGCTGTACGCATCGTTCATGAAGGACGAGTCGCAGGAAGTGGACGGGCGACAGCCACATAGTGTTTGATACGGGGGAGGGCGGGGCGATTTTTGCCCCGCCGCGTGTTCCACAACAATAGGAATGAGACCGGACTCTCCTGCAAGAGCAAGCTATTAGCCTACGGCAAAAGCGGTGAAGGACAACCGAAGGAAGTTTTTCTGTTACGGGCTTGACATCCGTCTCCATTGCCTATAACATATCGTTAATTCCCGATATGAAGATACGTTATGAATGATTTAGTCCTCTTGGGCAAAGCCCTTGCCGATCCCACCCGAATCCGCATTCTCGCCGCCCTTCGCCAAAGCGAACTGTGTGTATGTGAACTCAGCGACTCACTGGAAATGAGTCAGTCCACATTATCCACCCACCTGCAAACCGTGCGGCAAGCGGGTTTGGTCAACACGCGCAAGGACGGTAAGTGGATTTATTACGGGTTGGAAGCCACCACCGCGCCACTTCTTGACACCATCTTTTGCGCTCATGAGTCCGCGCTTTCTCGTGACAAACGCTTGAGACGAGACGCGGACGGGGTGCGTGAACGGCTACGACTCCGGGTTGAAGGGTGTTGCATCCTTGGCGCCGGCCAGTTGAACGAAACATAGGAAGGAGGTGAAAAACAATGAAAAATCTACTCATGGCAACGGCGTTCGTCGGCCTGTGCGCCGCTATCGGCATCGCCAATGCCGCAACGAAAACCCAAACGGGCAATGCCCCGAAGGTTAAATCGTGCGTGACGTGTCCGACAACGAACTGCGAACCTAAAGGCGCGAAAGCCGCTCCGAAGGCCACGCAATGCGCCGCGCAAGCGGCTAAGAAGGGAGATTGCCCCCCGACTCCGAACTGCCCGGTCTGCCCGCCGTGTGATGACTGCCCGTAGTCCGCGTCGAGTGAATATCAGGCAAAGAAGAACAGTCCTCTGTCCGAACTAAAAGTTTTGACAGAGGACTGTTCTTTTCTCCCGTTGGAACTTTCGTCCCTCCGATTAAAGAAGGAAACTCCTCTTGACAGCGAAGAACCTACCTCAAGAAAATAACTTTTTCGTGTAGAGAATCTGCCCGGTGTCACCGTATCCGAGGCGCGAGCAATCAGCGTCAAGGCAAAACTCGGAACCATGGTACCGGACGCCATGGTAGATGCGGTCGTCGCCAAAATTAAAGAATGCGCTCACACGGGTAATACAGGTGACGGTGGCGTGTTTGTTATTCCGGTGGAACTTGCCGAAAGTATACGCGCCGGTCAGTCGCTCTTGATGAAAGACAGCTCATGACAAGCCCCATCGTGAACGTCTTGCTCTACGCCCTGATACCCACCGCCGCTATTCTGCTCGGTGGCGCAATCGCTCTTGTGCGTCCCCCCGGCGCGAAGGTGCGAAGCGCGACACAACATTTGGCGGCGGGCATCGTGTTCGCCGCCGTCGCGGTAGAACTACTCCCGGAGATTCTGCACGACCATTCGCCTATCGCCACCGTGCTCGGTATGGCACTTGGCGTAGGAACCGTGTTCGGTGTTAAACGGCTCGCGGAGAGCAAGCCGGACGAAAAGGAAAGTAAATCGGAATCTCCGAACACCTTGCTGATCGCACTCGGCGTGGACGTCTCGATTGACGGACTGCTCATCGGGGTCGGGTTCGCGGCGGGAGCGAAGCAGGGGCTACTGCTCACGGTCGCGCTCGCGGGCGAAGTGCTGTTCCTCGGGATGTCCGCCGCCGTTGCCCTGACGAAAGCGGGCGTGCCGCGCGGGCGCGCTCTGCTCACCGTCGCCGCCCTCGCGCTGGCACTGCTGATCGGGGCGGGTGTCGGGGCGGGACTCCTTCCCGGGCTGACCGGTTTCTGGCTCGATGTGGTGCTGACGTTCGGCGCGGCGGCACTTCTTTATCTTGTGACCGAGGAGCTACTGGTCGAAGCGCATGAGGAACCCGACAGCCCCGCGCTCAGTGCCATTTTCTTTGTCGGCTTTACCGCGCTGTTAATTGTTGAGATGCTGATGACAGGGAACGCCAAATAGTCACGTCTCGCGACGCTTTATCGCTTTGATGCAGTTATTATGAATACCACAGGAGGACACCAACCCGAATCGCTTTCGCTGATCGCCCGCCTCTTTAAGAGAACTCTTAACCGGAATCCGTTGCCAAATACTTTGCAAAGCAAAGCACGTGGGGTAGAATATGCGGTGCCGCCCGACCCGAGCGGCATATCCGCTTGGAGAAAAAATTGCCCCGTAACTATTCCGCCGGTTTCACCCCGGCACAAACCGCGACAGACAAATCGAGAAGACGCGGCGTCTCGCTGAGCCGCTTTTGTCGAGGGCGCGGTTTCACCATCATTGAGCTACTCGTCGTCATCGCGATCATCGCCGTCATCGCAGCGATACTGTTTCCCGTGTTCGCCCGGTCGCGGGAGAAGGCGCGGGCGACCGCGTGCCTGTCGAACTACCACCAGATCGCGCTGGCGACGCAGATGTACGCGAGCGACTTCGACGGCGACACCCCGCCCGACGGCGGCTCATTCGCGGGGCTAATCGTAGACTGCGCCCCGTACACGAAAAGCGGCGCGATATTCGCTTGCCCCGACGACTTCGACCGCGAGAAGGAAGCGCGTGCGGGCACGTACCGCATGGCAACACTCTACCAGGGCAAGCCGATCAGTTGCGGCTGGCTCGACCCGTATACCAATGCGGTCACGAGAAGCGCGACCACGACCCTTCTGTACGAGGCGGAGAAGGACATCAATCAGCAGGAGATCGTGCCGACGTTCCGCCATAGCGGGGGTGCGCAGATTCTGTTTTTCGACGGACACGCCAAGTGGATCAAGGGCAACGGCAAGAAAGACGCCGACGATTAGCCGATTAGACAACAGGAAGCGCGAACCATGGACAGCGATCTTCTCCTCAAGATAGCCCGCGTGATCGGGCTACTCGGCGTTGGATTGCTGGTGCTATCGGGTATCGGCGGTACGCTTCTGGCTTCACGTACCGCGCAAAAAATCAAGTGGCTGCGCGGGAAGACGTTCACGTACCACCGGACGATTTCGCTCATCGGCGCGGGGCTGTTCCTCTTGCACCCGATCCCGATGGTGCTGGCACGTGACAAGACCGGTATGGGTGTTCTTCAAGTGCTCGTGCCGTTCACCGCGCCGAAGCAGAACTTGCTTATCGGACTCGGCATCCTCGCCGCCTACGCCCTGATCGTGGTTACGGTCTCCTCACTGCGGATCAAAACGGTGAAACGCGGCGTGTGGCGCGGGTTGCACTACCTCACCTACGCCGTGTTCGTGCTGGGTCTCGCGCACGGCCTGTTCATATCCGGCGAGTTTAAAGAGGGCGAGGGTTTTGAGTGGCGCGAGACGGAGAAGATATTGCTCCTGCTCGTCGCCGCGACCGCCGCGCTGTTCCCGCTCTGGCGCGTCGCCGTGGCGTACCAGAACCGCGTCTCGGAAGCACCGCCCGCGCCGATGTAGCCTGCTCATGCCCCCTCCCTCCACGAGTGGATGCCTTCCTTGACCCCGTAGAACACGATCACCAGACTCGCGACCGGGTCCGCCCACCACCAACCGAGGCACGTGTTCAGGAGCAGGCTAACGAGAACCGCCGCCGCGAGGAGCGCGTCTATCAGTGTGACGCGCCCTTCGGTCTGTAGCACCGGGTTGCCAAGTTCCGCGCCCGTGACCGCCTTGCCCCACGCCAGTGCTAGCATTGCAACCACCGTGAACGCGAGCCAGACAATCCCGGCCGGCGAGGTGTCGGGACGTATTCGCGCGAGCAGGGCGAACACCGACTGCGCTAGGATGTATGCGGCGAGTGCCATGAACGCCCCGCCTATCAGTCGCAACGCCCGCTTCTCGCACCCCTTACCCGTACTGGACAGTTCCCAGAGCACCACGGCGGACGCGCCGATTTCGATCAGCGAGTCGAGGCCGAACCCGGCGAGCGCGACGGACCGCGCCCGCCACGCCGCCCAGAACACGACCCCGAAGCCGACGACATTCCAGGCGAGCGTCAGCCGTTCCAGCAATATTCCGCGCCGGAGCAGAGCGGCGCGGCGCGACTCGCCCTGCTCGGTGTTCGCGATTGGTTCGTTCACGGCCCTATTCCTTCTCCGCCCCGACCGCCTGGAAACCGCGTACCACCGCGCGATCCGATATAGCAATCCCGTCCGTTTTGGAAACCCCGATGCGTTGCGAGCCGTAAATGCCCCGGTGCCCGGACAGGAGGTACGCGAGTAGACACACCGTCATGAGCGGCACCGCCATCCCCGCCCCGAACAGTTCGATCCCCATCAGGACGCACGCGAGCGGCGTGTTCGCCGCGCCCGCGAACACGGCGGCGAAACCGAGCGCGGCGAAGAAGCCGGTCGGCTGGTGCGTTAAGCGGGCGAACGCCGACCCGAGCGTCGCCCCGATGCCAAACAGTGGCGTCACTTCGCCGCCCTTGAAACCGGTGCCGAGCGTCACGCTCGTGAACAGGAGTTTAAGCGCGAACGCCCAGAATACGACCCCGCCCGGCGTGAACGAGCGTTCAATCAGCGGGAGCGACAGGCCCAGGTATTCCCGCGATTGCACCAGGTAGGTCAGCGCGATGACGACGATGCCGCCGAGGGCAGGGCGCGCAAGCGGGTTCTTGACGTGCTCCCGCGCGACATGCGCGACCGCCTCGGTGAGTTCGCCGAACGCCACCGCTGCCACCGCGAACAGCACCCCGGCGAACAGGATCAGTGCCCACATAAGAGGCGTCAACGCGGGGACACTACCGACCGTATAGACGTGGTGGACGATGCCGAGCGCGCGGCAGGTGATGTCACCCACGGTAGCGGCCGCGAAGCACGCCGCGAGTGCCTCGTAGCGTAGCGTGCCGATGGACAGGACTTCGAGCGCGAACACGGTGCCCGCGAGCGGAGTCCCGAAAACGGAGCTGAAACCCCCGCCGATGCCCGCCATGAGCAGGATCCGGTGGTCGCGGTGGTCCAGGCCCAGTGGTTTCGCGAGGGCAGAGGCGAGCGACCCGCCCATCTGCACCGCCGTCCCTTCGCGCCCCGCCGAGCCGCCGAAGAGATGAGTGACCACGGTGCCGAACAGGATCAGCGGTGCCATGCGTAGCGGGATCGGCGTCACGGTGTCACTCTCGGCGTGGATGACGTCAATCAGCAGGTTGTTGCCCGCCGCGACGGACTCGCCGAAGCGGTCATAGGCAAACGCGACGATCAGCCCGCCGACCGGTAGCAGAAACAGGAGCCATCCATACGTCTCTCGGAGTGCAGTCGCGGCGTCGAGGGCATACAAAAACGACGCGGAAGCCGTGCCACAAAAGATACCGACTAAGGAGCCGAGCAGTCCCCATTTCAGAGCGGCGGTGGCAAGGGCGCGTTGTTCGCGGGCGTCGAATCGGAACGGCACGGGCGGATTTCCTTTCGGGCGTGCGCGGTTTCCTGCGCGCGTACCTCGGACGTATGCCGTAGAGGAACGCGCGACACCTACGGCGTGTGTGCCGCGCGATCGCGGCGAGTTACCGTAGAAATCATCAGCTGTTGCGCGGTGAGTCGGGTCGTTGCGAGAGGCGGTTCGGCGGCGGTCACCGCGCGGGGCGAAATCTATGCCCGCTTCAGAATACCCGCGCGGCGGTCGGATGTCAAGTCGTGGTGTCGTCACCGCTCATCGGAGCACCCCGGACCAAGAGGGAACGTGGGGCAAAACAGCGTGCCGTCGCCGTTGACAAGGCATTAATCGGGTGGTACACTTTCGCGTGCTTTGTGTGTGTACGCCGACGTGGCTCAGTGGTAGAGCAGCTGTTTCGTAAACAGCAGGTCAGGGGTTCGAATCCCCTCGTCGGCCCTTACCAACAGCTATCAAAAACAGTCATAAGTCCACAACAACGGTACCTAACTGGGTGCCGTTTTTTCTTTTGTGTCCATTTTGTGTCCATCGGATTTGAAAGTGTCTAAACCGCTCGGCGTGGACGGCCGATAACAAGATAACAAGAAATAGCCGAGCCTCCCTTTGGGAGCCTCGGCTGAGTTGTCTGGGCCTGCGATCGGTCATTCGTCGTACCCAAATGCACGATCCAGGGCCGCTGCGGCACTCGCGATGTCCCTGGGGTTTATATGGGAATATCGGTCGAGTGTGAGTACACACGTGGAATGACCGAGCATTTCCTGGACGACCCTCGCGTGTATATTTCGAGAGATTAGCAAGCTACCAAACATATGCCGAAGGTCATGGAGGCGGGGCACAGCGTCGATGCAGTGCCTGTTAAGTAGCTCCTTATAACGCTGCCTGACCCTCGCATGGTCGAGTGGGCCGCCCAAAGTATTCGCGAAAACCAAGCCGAATTTGTTCGTCCACTGCGCGCCTGCCAGTGGCTTCACAACGGTTTCCTGTTGTATCCGATGCTCGCGCAAAACCTGCGCGACTTTCGTGGGCAAATAGAGTGTTCGGCGACTTAATTTGCTCTTAGGTTGTGTGAGTTTGTACTCGCCGCCAAGAAATTGGAGCTGAACCTGAACTCGGACAAACGGACTTTCACAGTCCAGTTCCAGGTCAGACCACCGTAAACCGAGGCCCTCTCCCAGACGCAACCCGAGACCGAGAAGAGTCGCGTAGAGCGCACCGTAGCGATGTTCGGCGAAGGCCACGAACAGTTGCCGCGCCAGCTCTTCCGAAAATACTTTCTTATCGGCTTCGGCACGCTTTCGTCTCTCTGTCAGGGCCACGACATTACGTGCCACCTTGTCACATTTTAGTGCGTAGTTCATCGCGTTGTGCAGGACGCGGCGGATGTAGATGACCGTTTGCGCCGATACTTCTTGGCGCTTCTCGTTAAGGAAACGATCTATCGTCATAGCGTCTAATTCGGTCAGCTTGTATCCGCCGAGACCTATCACGATATGGCAGCGAACAATCTGTTCGTAGCTCGTTTTAGTGCGAGGGGCCAGTTCAGACTTCAGCTGGATGTCCAGCCAGTCATACATGAACTTCCTCACTGTCAGCTTTTCGTCGGCCACAGGGAGTCCCTTGTCACGTGACTGCAATGCCTCCCGTATATGCCTCCTAACTTCAGCTTGAGTTTTGCCCGTAAAAAGTTTCCGAACTCTCTTCCCATCTGGACCGTGGCCTAAGGAAACGCGCCCGTACCACGAGCCGCGGTCTTCATTTTGGTACAGTTGACCCTCCCCGTATCCGCGACGCGTGCTCTGTTGCTCTTCCTGTTCTTTTTTAGCGCACGGCATATTTGCCTTCTTTCGGTTGGAGTGAGTCGCGCACAATCGCCTGGAGTGCGTCATAGGGGACGCGAATCGTGCCACCAAGATCGAGGGATGGGATTTTCCCTTGATGGATAAGCTCATAGGCGCGGGAGCGACTCACACTCAGTAGTTTAGCTGCTTCGCCGACGCGAAGCAGGATTGGTTGTTGGTTCATTCGGCTTTCTCCTATCGCGATATGCGACGGAGGTGTAGTCCTGCCATTAAAACCTTAAATCGAACATAAACGCGAAAAACAAGTAAAATTGCGGGTTGGGATGCACATCCCACCCCGAGGGTACTGGGATAGTAGGCTTTCTATGCGCCTTGTATCTGCTCTCTCCAATTGCGTCTCAGGCAGTCCTGGTTCAATTCACCGTTGTCCGTCACTGCCACAGCACTGAGCGATATAGACGGACCTGGGTGTGGTATCCATCGTCATCCAAACAGAGTGTACTGTGGTTACGTGCTAGTTCGATGTCAGTCGGGCCTTTCAAGCGGAGAATGTGAGTATCATCCTCAATACAAGACGTGATGATCCAGAAATCCTGCGTCGGGTGTCACGTAGATCGTAGAGACACTCTCGTAGCCCTCGTCACTGGCAACAATGAGGGCGGCAGATACGTCCGTTGTCTCATCGCAGGCACCCGTTAGTATCTCTTTCAGGCGTTTGCCCTCGTCGTCCGTAACCATCGCAAGGTGCCGTCCTTGAGTGTCGTTGATCTCGCGCGACAAACCAACTCGTGCGATACAACCGTTTCTGTACCATCCTCGTCGGTCTCGATCAGTATGGTTCCGTACACAAGTCCGCTGCTATTCGGGCGATGTATGTTCCTCATTCTCCTCCCTTATCCCTGCTAGAGTTGCTATAATCGCATTTTCACCAGTGATACTTGTCGCATGAATGCGCGCTTGCCGCACGTCAGCGTTGTGGCTACGGGCTTGACGATTGAGTATCTTCGCGTCATTATAAGCCCTAATCACAGAATATGCCAACTTTGGCATAAGTATTTTTCTTGGAGGTGTTATCATGCTGGAGAATTAGGACAGTCAGGATAGAGATATGCCGAGAGGGCCAGCCCGACCGCGCGCGACCGATGAAGAAGGAGTCCGCGCGAATGTCGCGGGCATCAGAGTCAAGGAGCGGCGGCTAGCCCTGGGGATGACCCAGCAGGAGTTAACAGCCAAGGTAGCTTATGTAAGCAGTGGGATATGGAATCCAGCCGCTCAGGAGGTTCTGCGCGTAGAGTCTGGTCGCCGTGGCATTCTCGACATAGAGCTCCTTCACCTGGCCAGAGCACTCAATTGTTCTGCCGCTTGGCTCTTAGGGGAAGATGGCGCGACCGCGCCGAGTGAAGCGGGGTAGTACGCACGGCTATGTATGTGTTCGGGGAGGCCAAGACTGTGTCCGAATTAGCGATGGAGCATTAGTTACACCCGAATCTGATCACCAAATGGAAGCAGATCGCGACCACCGAGTTACCCACGCTTTTTGAACGTGGTGCCGTCAAGGACGAAAAAGTTGAGACTCAAGAAGCCAAGATCGCCGAGCTATACCAAGAGATCGGGAAATTAACCATCCAGGTCAACTGGCTGGAAAAAAATCCGGTCAAGAAAATCCCCCGAGGGGATTTCTCTGTCTACAACCTGACGCTTGAAGCGCGGCGGGCACTGGTGGAGCGCGACGCGGCGGCGGGTCTGCCGCTCCTCTGGCAAGCGGAGTTACTCTCCGTCTCGCGGGGCAGTCTATACTATCAACCGCGATCTGCTCAGGATCAGGAGGTTGCCGTCAAGCACCCCGGCAAGAACTTCGTTCTGCCTGTCCTGGACGAGTGTGCGTAGATGGCTCCGCCGTTTCGCTGGGTACACCGAGCATCCCTTCTTGGGGTCGCGCAAGATCACGCGGATGTTGGCTGATGAAGGACTGACGGCGGGGCGGCGTACTCAGCGAAATGGCGGCCATTTGCGCGCATCCGCCGTTATCGGCGGGAGATGGGCATTGAGACCCTCTTCGCTAAGCCTGATCTATCGAAGCCGTCGGACAACCCTGAGCATCGAGTATTTCCTTACCTGTTGCGTGGATTGATCATCGCCCGTCCGAACCAGGCATGGGGTCAGGCAGAACGCAGTTCTTGCCGGCGGATATTACCCATATACGCCTTATCGGTGGATGGGTGTATTTAGTCGCCTTCCTGGATTGGTACAGCTGCTCTACCACTGAGACACGTCGGCGTACACTCTTGACTATTCACAGTCCTCAACCGATCTTTGTATCTTTTACGACGATACTGCTACGCGATAGTCGAGGTCATAGAGGCAGGCGGGGCAATGAACGTCTATGGAACCTGGATTCCGTTCCCACCCGATTGTGCCCCCGAAAAGGGCGTCAGGTCGATCCTCGCGCAATGCGCTCAGGCAGCGGAGATGAAACTGCTCGCTCCTGTTATTGATCTTGCCGTTGAATGGGAGGGCAGATCGTCAGGATTCGACATCATGCTCTGGCAACATGATGGGTTCTCGTTCGTTCCTAACAAGCACGAAGACACACAACCGTGGACGGAGCGGCTCCAGTGTGCGGTGAAGGCGCAGGCAGATCATCTCCAATATAAAACCTGCTTGGATGTTGCTGAATCGCTGAATGGTTTGCCTGATGATGCGACTCTTAACCCGATGTGTAAGAGGAAAAGGTTCCCCCGCTGTCGTGTATCAGCAAGCGGGGAAGCCAATTTGTCGCCATAGACATTCAGCGTTTTCGTGTGTCTATGGAGTGCTCAGAGTGTGGTTTCAGTCTATGACTGTATTATCATCCTGAAATCAGTGTGTAAGGGCTTGAGAGTTTCAATTGGTCAGTTTTGTCGGGTCTTTGAGTCTGTACTCCCTGCCCCGTTCTTCTCCTCGTGAAAAACGCAAAAAACGCTCCCAAACCTGCTTCTGCCCACTCTACTGACTCGCCGTGCTGTTAACCAGGGCGCGTCTTCGTGATTGGCGAAGTTGGGGCGAACGAGCGGGCACGACCACGGGGTCACGCGACCACCATTCCGCGCGATCCATTGGTAGTTTTTGATAAGGTCCGCAGTTTCGGGGTCGAGCGGCCCTCCAAGTTCGTGATCCACCGCGATGGGAAGCGGGTTAAATGGGTGGTCGCGCGTTACGAGGAACGCCGCCTGCTGAATGACACCCTGTAAAGAGCCGAGCATCGCGCTGTAAAGCAGAGTATCACGCTGTAAAGACTAGCATCACGCTGTAAAGATGAACTTGCATTGCATCGAGTTGTAAAGCTCGCCCTTTGCGCGGTTTGTCCAAGTCGGTCTGAAACTTTCAGTCGAGAATGCAGTAGTGGCCTGGACCGTCTGCTATATGCTCAACAAGGCAGGGGAACTGCTTGCGGACCCACGAGGTGCGGGCGATGAGGTCGGCAGTGCCGTACGATGAGAACGGAGACCACCAGAGCGCGGCCTTCGCTATTGCTGGCACCTCCTGCCGCATCAGGTCGAGGGTCCGACGCAGAGAGTCTGCCCCGCGCACGTCATGGTCTGCGGCGTTCGCGGCGAGGGCTTCGGGCGTGACCTCGCGTATCCATTTCGCCTCAAAGCGGCTACCTATGTCGCCAATGAAATCGAGGAAGGAATAGGGGGAGGCGTCTTTCTCGAACCTGTGGGCGTCCCCATGCAGTTTAAGCCAGACGAGACACGGGTCGTCTTGAAGCGGAGGGCAGAGGGCGGTGGCGGACGCCCAGTCGGCGGGCACGGTCTTGTGACCGCCCGTGGCGGCGGCGAAGGTGTGGGCAACGTTCATGGTAGTTGAGTGCCCCCCGCACCATCGGGGTGACAAAGTTGCCTTCGCACTGGCACACGGCGCGTCCTGGCGTGTAACCAACCGTTTGCCGAACGCGCTCGTTTTTTAGTACAATAACTGCAATCCCCCTTTCCGTATGTCGCACCGCGCGAGCAGTCTACAAAGCTGGCCCGAACGAATCTGTATTCCGACAGCCAGACATTACCGATCGGAGGTCATACATCATGGCTGCAAAACTTGGAGATATAACGAAGGGTGCCCGTGTTCGAGGCATCCTCCCCAACGAGGCGATCACCGTCGTGGACGTGAAGCGGCACGCCGACGACATCTGCGAGGTCGTCTACAAAGACAGCGCGGGGCGGACGGGGACGGAGCTGGTCTACCGCGACCAGGAGGCGGACCTCGAAGTCGTCGAGGCGGGGACGCTCCTGTCGTTCACCGCGGACGGGGAGCGGTTTCGGCTTGTCTTCGAGGCGTTGCGTATTCGCTTAGCACACCTGTTCGATCCGATGCTCGCGGTTCACTCGTCGCAGATCATCCCGTTGCCGCACCAGATCACGGCGGTCTACGAGGAAATGCTCCCGCGCCAGCCGCTGCGGTTCCTGCTTGCCGACGACCCAGGTAGCGG
>JAYUUO010000152.1:0-11691 GCA_043754515.1 Armatimonadota bacterium | reverse complement strand
CCTGCTTCGGATGGACTACGACACGTTCCTCTCGACCGCCTATCTCGCGCAAGGTCGCGCCGATGAGTTTTCCCGCGCTACGCCGAACAAGCGCAAAGAAGTGCTTGCCGATATTCTCGACCTGTCGCGCTACGACCGGTTGGAGGAGATGGCGAAAGAGCGTGAGAAGGAAGCGAAGGAGCGCGAGACGGACCTGACGCGCACGATTAGCGGCATCAACGCCATTCTCGAGAACCGCGACCGGTATGAGATGGCACTGGAATCCGCGAAGCGACAACTCGACGCGGCGACCGCCGAACGCGACCGATTGCAGGCCGAGCGGGGTGAGATCGCGGCGGCAGTTGACCGGCTGGACGTGATCGAGCAACGCGCCCGAAACATGGAAGACAAAATCGCCGATGCTCAGGAGCGGAACCATATTGACCAGGCGACGCTGGACACGCTTCTCCCGCGAATAGCGCGAGCACAGACGCTGACGGAACAGGCTAGTGAGGTCGAAGCAGCGTATCAGCGGCTGATGAGCAGGCAGTCCGATGTCGGACGCCTCGAATCGGTGTTCAACCGTGCGCTCGAACTGGGGCGCAAATGCGGCGACCTGGAACGCGTGATCCGCGCCGAGGAGACCCGGCTCACCAGTCTGCGCTACCAAAAGCAGTGCCAGATCGAGGAGTTGGAGCGCGACATCCCCACGCTCGCCACACTGGAGAGCGACATCAGGCGTCTACAAAATAGTTCCGACTCCTTCGGCGATGTTGACCAGCAACTCGCCGCGAACGAAGAGGCGCGGCAGGTTCAGGACGAGCAGATGGCGGAACTTAAGGACGACAACGCAGCGGGGAAGCACGCCGAGTCCCAGTTGAAACAGCGGCTGACCGCGCTGAAATCGTCAAGCGCACCCAACTGCGAGTATTGCGGGCAGTCGTTGCCGGAGGCGAAGCGTGCCGGAGCCATTGACCAAGCAGAGACCGAACTAAGAAGCGTGTACGAACGGCTGGCACTAACCATGCGGGACGCGGGGGGCGTCAAAGCGGAACTCGCCGCGCTGAAGACTGCGCAGGATGCGCTACTTCGCACTCGCCAGGCGAAGGCGGAACATCTCACGCAGATACGGTTGCTCACTCAGCAGGTGACACGGCTTCAGGAGCGAATTCGCCTCTTGCCGCAGGCGATAGCGGAGCGGGATGACCTGGACGCACAGCTACTGAACCGCGATTTCTTGCTCGCGGAGCAGGAACAGCTCGCGCAACTTTCCGCCGAGCGTGAACGCGCGGAAGCCGCGCACGCGCCGCTGGAAGCCGCCCGCGCCGAAGTCAATTCTCTGTCAAACGCGCCACGCGACCTGGACGCGCTCCACGCCGCGCGTCTCATCCTCGAAACCGAACCGACACAAGTAGGTGAGTTGCAGGTGAAGGTCACGAAGCGGATCGGGCAGATCGCGGTCGCCGAACAGCAGGTTCTCAAAGCGCGGGGCGAGGCTGCCGACCTTCCCGGACTCAAACGCACGCTCGACGCGCTTGATGTTCAATTCACCGGCGCGACGGTCACGGTGCAACGCGCGGACCGCGAAATAGGCGATTGGAGCGGCAAACTACAGGATTGCGCGGAGCAGGCGCAGAAGAAAGCGGTCTACGAGGCCGAACTCGTGGAACAGTCGAAACAGCGCGACCTGTTTCGGGAGCTAATCGGCGCGTTCGGGAAGAAAGGCGTGCAAGCACTGATCATCGAGAACGCCCTGCCGGAGATCGTCGGGCACGCGAACGAACTGCTTTCTAAACTTTCCAACGATGCGATGAAGGTGGAACTCAAAACTACCCGCGAGGCACGCACGAAAAGTGCGCAGGATGTCGAGACGCTGGACATCATCGTTTCGGACGAGATGGGCACGCGCCCATACGAGATGTTCAGTGGCGGCGAAGCGTTTCGAATCAACTTCGCCCTGCGCGTCGCCCTGTCGCGGGTGCTTGCCAGCCGCGCGGGTGCTCCATTACAGACGCTGATCGTTGACGAGGGCTTCGGGACGCAGGACCCGCGCGGCCGCGAGGCGATGACGGACGCGCTGATGGCGATCCAGGAGTACTTCGCGCTGATACTCTGCATTACTCACATCGAGGAAATCAAGGAGGCATTCCCGACGCGGATCGAAATAATAAAAGGCCCGAACGGCTCGTCCTTCGCCATATCGTAGTGGAATGCCGTGCCAGACGCGATATTAGTGACAGCCGCGCTGTAGCGAAGCCAACCCCATAAGCACCGCGACGACCGCCAGCCAGACCAGCATGGTCGTGAGCGGATCGCCGCGCTTGTCGCCCTCCACGCGGTTCCCCCTTTTGACGCGCCGGAGGGCGTGCGTGAAGTTAGCTGTCGCCAGACCATGGGAGCGGAGAATCTCCCCTGCTTCGTTGCGGTCCGCGAGCAAGCCTAGCATCAAATGCTCGGTGCCGATATGCCTATCCCCCAGCCGGAGAGACGCCGCGCGTGCCTCTGTCACAGCCGCCAAAGCGTCGGCGGCTAGGATCACATCCTTGTCAGGATCAAACCCCGGCCCCGCTCCCAGCCGGTCGGCGAGTGCCTCGCGGAGCATGTTCCGCTCAACACCGCAACGGCTCAGCATGTCCGTGACCACTGTCTCGCCGTCTTGTAGCACTCCCGCCAGCAGGAAGACGGCGGGGATCACGTTGCAGCCAGAGCGGGTCGCCTCCGATTGGGCATGACCGATCGCTCGTTTCGCCTGGTGCGTATACCTATCCCACACGGGCATTTCTAGCGAGTCCGGGGGCACTACGAAATGGCTTTCGGATGGGATGGGAGCGGACTCGTGACGTGAGTTTCGTTGGCCACTCGGGGGCAGAACGATCTTGACTTTATGACGCTTCCAGAGTGCCGCGAGGGCCGGGGTCGGCTCCGTGATCAACGCCATCAGGATGTGCTCGGGTCCGACGTAGTGCCGGCCGAAGCGGGCGGATATGTCCGCCGCCTTTTCGAGGGAGGCGCACGAAGCGGGCGAGAGGGGGATGCGGTTCGGAGAGCAGACACCCTGGTCGGCACATCCCACACGCAGGGAGTCGAGGAGCGCGGTTAGGTCGGTCTGGATCGCGGCGGGCAAGTAGCCGAGGGTGCGCAGGTCAACACACGCCTCGGAGTGTTCATTGCGCAGCACCCCGAAGAGCAGATGCTCCGGTTCGATGCAAGGGGCACCATCCCGGCCAGCCTCCCCCCGCGCGTAGTCAATCGCGCGGCGGCACTGTTCGGTGACCCTGCTTTGCACCCTATTTCTTCTTCTCAATCACCGCGGGCCGGAAGTTCGCGATCTGCGCCGCTAACCCAGTCGCCGAACCGCCGAACCAGCGCGCTTGTATTTCGATCGGGCTTTGTTCCAGCGACCAGCGCGTTAGCCGTGAGCCGAAATGCTTCCTCATAACCAGTGCTCGTTTCAATGTCGTCTTGGGGTCTTTGAGACGCACCTGTACGACCTGTACGAGGAGCATGTTGACGACCCGCACGGACTTCACCTCGTTCCAGAAGATCGGTCCGATGTGGTAATAAGGCAGGTCCAGCGTTAATCCTAAGGACGAGGTTTTCACGGCGAATTTCCGACCCCGGAACGTCTTGCGCATGACGGCGGTCAGGATGAAGTATTCCGCTATATAGATCAGCGGTATCAGGGCTAGAAACCAGGATTGCGAAATAACACCCATCGGCACATAGAACAGGAGCGCCAGCCCGATGATCCAGGCGAACATCCGCCGCGAGTGACTTTGCAAATTGTCATAGCTACCCTCGGTGATAACGACATCTTGTTCGAGCGCGGCACGGCGCAACGCTTCGGCTTCCAGCTCGTCCTCTAGTTCGAGTGGTTCCGGTGTCAAAGAGACGGCGCTTGTGTGATCGGCACCGGGTGCCGACTGCGCGTACCATTTCGGCGTCGCCTGGGGGGGCTGGTCCTGCCACCAACGCAGTCGTTGCCCGGAAGAATCGGGAGTTTCCATACGCTGTTATTCTACCGTGAAAACGGGAGGGGGACAGGGGCGATAAAGCCCGTGCCGCTGAAGATGCCGAGGGCGGGATTCGAACCCGCAATCCCTCACGGGCGGGGGATTTTAAGTCCCCTGTGTATACCGTTCCACCACCCCGGCAAAAACGAACGCCGGTATTGTACGCTCCCGCCCGCCCCGGCGCAAGTTTTAGCGTCCCGTTCCGGTTCGGCGATACAGAACGTGACTACAAAACAGGAGATCCCCCGGAGCGAACGCGCCGGGGCGTGCGTATACCATGATGATGCAACTCAATACCGAAACTCGAGCGAACGGCTTCTCTTTCACGAACGGTTTCCCACCCGATGAGCCGGATTGGCGGCACAAGGCGTTGGACGAAATCCTGCGATGCGCCTCCGAAGACGGCACCCCGCTCCACCTTTTCTTCGAACTGCTTCGGGAGAAGTCCCCCACCGCCTCCGTTCATACGTTCTATCAGGACCGTACCGACGTGCAACGAACCCTGCCGCGAATCTGCACGGCCCGCGCCCTCATGGGATCGCCCCTGGAGCATACCGATGACACGGCTGATTTCATCGAGCCACGCCCAGTGTATGGTTGGTGGGAGCTTACGTTGCCGGGATCGGGCGAGATTCTAGAAATGCTCGCCCTCCCCAATCTGGGTGACAGCGGCTACTTCGTTATATGGGGCGAGAACGCCGACGCGTGCCGCGACTTTATCGGGCGGATGCACAAGGAGATGCACGCGGTCCACCACCGATGTCGGCGGTTCTTGGGCACCTGGAAGGATGACCCGGAGCTAGACGAAGAAGCCAACAAAGTCGCCTGGGACGACATCGTGCTGGCGCCCGAATTGATGGCTGACATACGCACCACGATTGATCAGTTTTTCACCTCGGAAGAGGCATTTCGCTCCATCGGCTTCCCGTGGCGTCGCGGCATCCTGCTGATCGGGCCGCCGGGCACGGGCAAGACAATGGTGTGTAAAGCGGCGGCGGCGGCGCACCCGGAGGTGCCGTTCCTCTATGTGGGGGATGTACGGCACAACGGGTCGCTCCAGCAGATATTTAAGCACGCCCGTGAGTCCGCACCGTGCATACTGGCGTTCGAGGATATGGACGGGTTCATCGGCGGGGGCAACCGGACCTACTTCCTGAACGAACTAGACGGCTTCCGCAACAACGACGGCATCCTAATCATAGCATCGTCGAACCACCCGGAGCGCATTGACGAGGCCCTGCTGAAGCGGCCGTCCCGCTTCGACCGGGTGTACCACATCGGCTTGCCCGCTAAACCAGAGCGCGCCGAGTACTGCCGCCGGTTTCTGGCGAAACTACCGAACCTCGCGCCGGGTTTCGACATCGAGTCGCTCGCTGAGTCAGTCGCGAGGCTGACGGAGGGGTTTACGCCCGCGTTCCTCAAGGAAGCGTTTCTCGCCGCGTTGTTGCAACTGGCGCACGAGGGCAACACGACGCTTGACGAGCGGTACACGCGGGCCGTCACCGAGCAGGTAGAGACGCTACGCAAATACTTAAAGAAGGCGAAGAACCCGGAAGGCATGGCGGATATGCTGGCGTCGTCCGGCGACGACTCCATCGGCTTCCGCAACCGGGGCGGCGGGTCGGGTCGCCGCTTCGACGAGGATGACGAGTAGCGGCGGTTTATACGGTCGGGGGGCGGGTACAACGCGTGTGTAGTCAACACAACGCAACGCGGCGTCACCGCCGCGTGATAAGGATACCGAACCGATGCCCCTCTATAACCATTACAACGACGCCAAGAAGGCATTAGCCCTGCCGGTGGCGCAGAACGTCGGCGCGTGCGTGACGTGCTCCTTCTGGTCAACGGACACCCCCCGCCCGCAGAGCGACATACCGATGGTCGGTCTGTGCCTCCAGCCGGCACTCAAGCCGTTCGCGTTGCTAGTTAGCGGCTCCTCCGCGTGCAACCACTGGGCGAAGCAGGAAGGTGTCGGGACACAAGCCGAGGCGTACGGGCATCAGGGCGAAGCGTAGACAAAACAGTACATCCTTCGGGCGGTAGTCGCGCGGCGGACCAAGCCGGATGCACTCACCGCCCAGGTTTACCCGTCAGCCAGTACGCTGGCTGACAAGCGCGAGTCAGCATGGGCGAAACTTACGCCACTTCTGCATTTGTCACGTTACGGAAACTTCAAACCAACGCGGCATGCAACTCTTGTCTACTCGTGTGGTGTGCACGGATTTGTCTATCATCTAGTAAGTTCCGCCAGGTCATTTTCACACCCTTTCAAAAACAGATTGGGAGATCCTACCACAGTGACAATGAAGTGGTTCTTTGACCGCCACTTCGGGCGAAACTCTGGCACCGAATAGGTCACGGCGTTGACACTGCGCAACACTCCTTCTTCCAAGCCCCTTATCGGAAGCGACAAACCGAATAGCGACGTGTCTTTGATGACCAGGAGGTCAACATCACTCACCGCTCCTTCCTCTCCACGAGCGAACGAGCCAAAAACGAAGGCGATGTCCCTCGGTTTCAACACAGGAACAAGCCGCTGTCGCATGACACTGACAACACCGACTGTTCTAGAGAACGATTCGCGGAGTGGCTGATAGTAAGGCGCGTCCTCCTCAACGCGATAATACACCCGGTTGCCGTCACGTCGTTGCGAAACGATACCGCCATCAGCGAGCGACTTCATCTCGCGCTGTAGGTTTGCCGGTTGCATCCCTACAGCAGAGGCGATTTCAGTCAGGTACCATTCCCGCTCCGGGTTTAGCAGAAGCGTCGCCAGAACCCGTTGTCGGGTTCGCGGCATAAGGGCGTCAAGGATTCGCGACATTGATAATTTGTCATTGTGTCGTGACGAATTATCAATGTCGCGTTCTGCTCGCCCATGTGACCTCTTCTAGACCACGCCAATCAGTGTAGGCGCGGGACGACAATGACCAGGTAATAATAAGCGACGGGCGCGGCGAACAGTATCGAATCGAAGCGGTCTAGCACTCCACCGTGGCCGGGCAGGATGCCGCCGAAGTCCTTGATTCCCAGGTCGCGCTTGAGTGCCGACTCTGCTAGATCCCCGACCTCGCCGAGCATACCGAGTATAGGCCCGAGGATCAGGCAGTGCCACCACGGTAGCCCTATCCAAGTGCCCCACAGCACCGACATCAGCGTAGCAGCCAGCACGCCGCCGACCGCGCCTTCCACTGTCTTCTTCGGCGATAGGCGCGGAGCGAGCGGTTTTTTGCCCCAACGCATCCCCACGAAGTACGCCCCGGCGTCCGCGCCCCAGGTCGTCGCGAACACGTACAGCACCAGCCATGCCCCGCGCGCCGCCACCGGGAAGTGCCCCCCGAACAAGAGTGGCACGGCCACCGTGCCAGGGAGCGAACGCAAAAACACCAGGTAGGAGAACAGCCAGCCGACGTACACGACGCCGAAGATAGTCAGCGAGATGTTGACCAGCGGCTCCTTATTTTTGCGCAGGATGGCGTAGATCGTGGTCCCGAGCGTAGACACGGCGAGCAGGACCGGGATGAAGTTAATCAGGTGCCCCCGGCTGACGTTCCACGCCGCGAACTGCAACAGGATCACCGCGAGGTACGCCGGGGCGTCAATCGGGGCGTACCCGCGAAACCGTAACCCGCGGAAATACTCGAACAGGCCGATGGTCGCGCACGCCGCCGTGGCGAACGTGAACGGCAACCCAGCATACTGTCCCGTGCCGTACGCGAACACCAGAAGCGGCAACAGCGGGATGCCGATCACGAACGACAGGAGGCGCACCAACATACCGCGCGGCATCGTCTCGGCGGCGCGGCGGGCCAGCTCCTGCGCCTCCTCCGCCCGCTGACGGGCGAGTTGAGTCGCGGACTCTTGCGCCTCCCGGATTCGCTCCTGCGCCTCTTTTAAGCGTTCCTCGGCGATCTGCCGCGCACGGCCTTGCGCATCCCGAGCCGCGGCACCCGCCTTCTCCTGCGCGTCGCGCGCCATCTGCTCCCAGCCACTCATGATCGCAACAACGCCCCCCCCGCCGCCTCGTCGCGCACAAGTTTCAGCGCGAACTCGTAGTCCCCAAGCGTGTCAACATCGGCGGCGACGCGCGGGTCGGCGAACACCGGCGCGTAGACGATCAGCCCGGTGACGGCGGCGATCCGCGCCTCGGCGGCGGCGATGGTCAGCGTCCGCGTCAGGAACTGACAGATGACGCCGATACCGAGCAGTTTTGCCATCTCCCACTGCGATTTACGCGCCGCGAACGCCCGCTCGATCTGCGGAAGGCAACGCTCCATCGCGGCGGGACGCACGATCTGGACGCTACTCCCGGTCAGAGAGCCGTCGGCGAGCGACGCGTACACATTCGGCGAACCGGCGAAGCGCGACTCGTAATCACCCTCGCGCACGACGGGAAACACAACATCCGCGTCCGGGCGCGTTTCGGCGACACGTATCAGCTCACACACCGTGTCGGCGTGTAGAAAAACCGCGTCCGTCGCGCAGAGTAATAGACGCTCTTCACCCCCCAGATAGCCAGCTTCACGCAAGGCGACGATTCCGCGACGGATGTTTTCGGGGCCGGTCGCGCCCTCGTCCGCCCACACATCCGCGACAACACCCGCCGCGCTCAGTTCGCCGACGGGGCCGACAACCGCTATCGCCGACACCGCGCCCGAGTCACGCAGGGCTACGATCACGTGCTCGATGAACAGCGCGTCGCGGAGCGGGGCGAGGGCTTTGAGACGAGTCCCGCAGACGCGTTCCATGTCAGGCGCGAGACGCCCGCCCGCCGTGATCAGCGCGGCGTACCTGCCACTCACCGTACCAGCACCTTGAGCGAGTTCGGGCGTACTTCCACGCTCGCCGGGGTCAGGCCCTTCACGTCGCCATCAATATTGAGCGGCTGCGGCGGGATGGTCTGCATCGTGAACTTGCGCACCTTGAGCATCCGTACCGCCTTATGGTTAAGGTGGGTTCCCGCGCGCACCTGACCGATGAGCGGGAGCAACTGTATCTTAGGGACCGCCGAGATCACCAGCACGTCCAGGTGCCCATCATCCATCTCGGCGTGTGGGGCGGCCATCATACCGCCGCCGTACATCCTGCCGTTCAGGGCGGAGACCAGCAATGCCTTCTCGGAGAACTTCTGCCGTCCTTCGGCGTTCTCGTACTCCATCGAAAGCGTGAACGGTTTGTAAGTCGGCAGTGTCTTCATGATGGCGAGCAGGAACGCGAAGTAGCCCTTCGTGAACCGGATGGAGGTGTTCATCGTTTTCATCACCTGCGCGTCAAACCCGGTGCCGCAGTTGTTGATGAACGGGACGCCGTTGATCACCCCGACGTCAATCTTGCGCACTACGCCGCCGAGAATAGTGGAGGCGGATTCGCGTAGTTCGAGTTTGAGGCCGAGGTTACGCGCGAGGTCGTTGCCGGTCCCGGCGGGCAGAATGCCGAGCGTCGCGTCTGAGCCGAGGATGCCGCGCATGACATCCCCAACCGTACCGTCGCCGCCCATGGCGACCACGACCGGGTGCGTTTTGGCGGCCTCGCGGGCCAATTCTTCCGCGTGACCCGGCTTGCGCGTCGGAATCCAGGTAAAACTCCCGCCGAGTAGCTCCTGCGCTTCTTTGTACAGTGTCCCGCCTTGCCCACGCCCCGCCGTCGGGTTGTAGATCACCGCGCCACTCTCGTGGGTCATATGTTCCATTCGTTCGCCTGTCCTCTTGCAACAACTCTTCCGCCGCAAGTATACCGCCGCGAGCAATCACGGGGCAATAGGGCGGAAGTCCCAGGGAAACGCCGCGCCACGCCCGTTGCGGCTATTTCGCCGGCGGGAGTCGGAACAAACGTCCGACGCGCGGGGCACCAGACGACCTAGTATGCCTGTTAAGTCGCGACGCGGCTAATGGCTCCCTTCGCGCGTCTCTCGACGACTAGGTAAAACAAGTACCCGACCACCACCACCACCAGTATGCAAACAGCTTCGCCAGCCAGTAGCGCACGCCGTGGAGAGCATCCATGTTAGGGAACGCCATCGTGGCCACGTACAGCACGCCGAAGTGTGTCAGGTAAAGGCTGTAGGAGAACCTCCCAAGAAGTACAGAAAAGGGGTGAGACAGCGGATTGTCCGACTCAACAGCTTGCCCGTTCTCCACCCACGACCGGTTCCTCACTCTCAAGTAGAGAAGCAAGACAGCGACCCCGACTCCCAAGATGAAATCCGTGTACCAGTAGTCCCGCGTCCGAATGACGCTCCTCGCCACGTTGGCACCGAAGAAGTGGGCGCACAGGGAGAAGACGACTAATAAAATAAGGGAACAGGATAAGCCGATGATGCACAGGAGTCGCGGGTTACGCTTCGGATCTTCGGACAGGACGGCGGCTCCAGCCCCGAGAGCAAAGACGGCCGCGAACCAGGGAGAAACGAAGCGATAATCCGGTAGAATATAATACAGTGGTACAGTGATCAGCATCGCCAGCGGAGGCCCGATCCACCACTTGCCGATCCGCCAGAATGGTAACAAAATCAGCGGAAAGAGCCAGTAGATCTGCCACTCCGTCGCCACGCTCCAGAGTGGCGGGTTTGGGCTGACGAAGGTCCACTCGGGCTTCAACCAGAACATGCGCCAGAAGGTTGTCTACGGCCATCGGCGACTTCCGGTAGAGGCCGGAGCCGGAGTAGAAGTCGCGATGAGTCACGATTCGCACCGCGACGAAAAGTAGCAACCCCAAAATCAGTGACGCGTAGTAGGGAGGCAAGATGCGCCATGCGCGTCGCTGGGCGTACTCCTGCCACTCCACGAAGGTTCGGACGTCACGACCATGCGCGACGGAGAACATCAGGGAGTATCCCGAGAGGACGATGAAGACGGTGACGGCGTAGTGACCGAACAGGAACGGGGCAACCCACACATTGTTGTGCGCGGGGGACAACTGTAAGGCGTGAAAGACGACCACATATAATGTGTTAAAGCCCCGCACCCCGTCGAGATACGGGAGGCGTAACTTGTCTCGCGGCTCCTCCGCGTCGTTCATCGCTCGCGAACCTGCGGGAATCGTGTATTCATGAGTGGGACAGGAAGCGAAGCCTGAAGTGGTCGTCGCTCGAAGGGTCGGGATGTGAAGCGCGGCCACCGGGTGAGCGAATCCCCACAAATCGCTCGGCACCCCTACGCGGCCTCGGTAGCGTTCGTCGCGGGCATCTACACATCTTATACACGTTTAGTGCCGCCGACGACAAGCGCGGATCGGCACGCAAACGCGCGGCGCGTGGACACGAACTAACCGTGGAGAACCGTTCGGCGTGTATCCGGGGCCATCGAAAAGCACCGGTTCCGAACTTTGTTGGCATGGGACGGCTTTCGTAGCCGCGCGACCGGGCCGATCACTCCTCCCCTGCAAGCGGGCGATTTGCGCGTTCGAGACGGGTGCTTCCGTAGCGGCGACACTGGGCGCGGTTTTGCCCCGGAGCGAGAGGAATCGTACCTCAACCAGCCGATAGAACCCGTAGGCGGACGCCGTCTCGCCCCGCGCCTCCGGAGAGTTAAATTTTTAGCGAGGTAATACGATTTCTTGACGGAGCGTTAGTGACTGCGTATAATGGCGAGAACAGCAGAGCGGTGCCCGCCCACGTTCCGTGCCCCTTTTTTTATGTTATCCCGTGAAGCCGATTCCTTATTCTGGCTCGGTCGCTATTTAGAGCGAGCCGAGGCCACGT
>JAYUUO010000151.1:0-11719 GCA_043754515.1 Armatimonadota bacterium | reverse complement strand
GTCTCAAGAATCCGTGCGTCTCGTAACTGTCTGCACTGTCTGCTCATAGCGATGTCTTCGTGGTGATTCACTGTGAGCCGGTGTTATGGTAGCGTGGGCGGAAGTCAAGCGTAACCGCCCGACTGTGGACGCCCTCGATTATACCTCCTGAAACACGATCTAAGGCCATGGCCGATCGGGTCAGGCGCGGCACTCTTCAGGCGTGGCACTTTCTCTGCAACACAGGTGGACCAGCGCAAATCGTTCGCATCCCATAAAGCAAAGGCCCACCCCGCTGTCGGTACCGACAACGGAGAGAGCCTTCCCACAACCAGAACGCTAACGCGCACATCTTTCGCTACTTCTTAGCGGTAGACGTGTGGCCATGCTCGGTGGACGGCCCCGTGAGGAACGAGCGAAGCATCCACGCCATCTTCTCGTGCGTTTCCATCTGCGCGGTCAAGAAGTCGGCGGTACCCCCGTCGTGGCACTCGTCACCGATCATGTCAATCTTCTCGCGCAGGGTGCGAATGTTGTTCTCGTGCCCCTCGACTAGCCGCGCGATCATGTCACTGGCTTCGGGGTAGGTGGCGGATGCTTCCTCGGCGAGGTTGGACAACTTCAGGTACTCGGCCATTGTGCCGGTCGCGTTGAAGCCCAGAGCACGTATACGCTCGGCGATGGCATCAATGGACTCGGCGAGCGCGGTGTACTGATCCTCGAACAGTTCGTGTAGCGAATGAAAATGCGGCCCGACCACATTCCAGTGGTAATTACGGGTCTTCATGTACAGCACCTGCTCGGCGGCCAGGATCTTGTTCAGCGTGTCGGACACAGTCTTGCGGGTCTCATCATTCAGACCGATGTTCAGTCTCTCCATGGGTTTGTTTCTCCGTTAGTATTGCGACGGGACGCGGCTTAAACGCGCCCCATTTCTGGGTCCCTTGTACCCGGATGGAGATGAAAACATGCCGGACGTGCTTGAGCGGGCAATAAATCATGGTATTTGGCGTCCGTAGAGAGCGGACAATTCATTGTCCGCTCCCCCGCCCGACCCTACGCCCGTCCCCGCACGAACGCCTCGCCGCCCGAACGCCTCGCCGCCCGACCCGCTTACCGCCCGCCTCGAACGCACCCAATCAAACCTACTTATCCGTGATCGCCTTCAACCCCTTCCATCCGAGGACGCAGATTGTGGAAATGAGAAGCAATCCCTGGATCTCAATCGGCATCCACGAGGACAGATAAAGGGCAAGCAACACAACCGCGATAATCATTACCCCTTCGCGGATCTCGCGCAAAATTGGACGCCGGATCTCGTCGCGGTGCCACGTTTCTAGGAACGTATTGGTCGGCAGATCCAGCCCGCATTGCACGCAGTGCGTCGCGTCGGCGGTGTTGAGCGCGCCACACTGGCGGCACACGCTTTCGCGCCGCGCGACCTGCGCCAGATAAGACGCGGGCCGCTCAGCCTCCTCGGTCAAATCCAAACGCGTCAGACGGATCTTGTTCTCGATACCGCCGCCGCCCAGTATCCCGACGCCGGTCGCCTCGCCACCCGCCATCAGCCGCTCGGCGGTTTCGTAAGCAACGAGTGCCTCCCGATAGCGGGAGGCTTCGCGCAGGGCGTCGCCGAATGCCTCGTGCGAGGACGGGGCGTTCGAGTCGCGCACCAGAGCGGCACGGCGCTGTGCTATCCTTTGCGTATCGCGAGACGCCTGACGCGCGTCGTCCGCCCGGTCCGCGACAAACCGGTAGGCGATATATCCGGCGACCAATAACAAGAGAAAAATGCCCATATCGCTATAGAGACGCTCGAACGGCGGCTCCGGTTACGCCAGGACTTAACCGCCCCGCTCAGGCCGATTGCATTATGGTTCGGCGACTTCCACAACTCGAATGCGCGGCGACCTGGCGGAAACACTTACGCCACGCACCCGCAAACATACCTGAAGCTAGCAACATGAGTATCAGGCAGTCGCCCTGGAACGGCACCTTCCCACTTTGACACCTATAACGATTCGTGCTATCCTGATACCAGTTTTGTGAACCAATGACGTAAGGACGCGCCGGGCGGCTATGACGCCGCCCTGTCAGGCGTCCTTTTTCTTTTTTATAACCATGAATGAGCAGGCTAGCGTGACAGAAGCGGTCGTTCCCGTAGCCGGTAAAGGGAGCCGGATGCGGCCGCTCTCCGATGCCCTGCCTAAAGAATTGCTACCGCTCGGACGCCGGACGGCATTGCAACATCTGGTCGCGGAACTCGGAGCGGCGGGTATACGGCGCGTTATCTTCGTCGTCTCGCCCGCCAAGGAATCGCTCCTGCGTGGTGTGATCGGGGCGGGGGACGGGGCTACTGAGTTCGGCTACGCGTTGCAGACAGAGGCGCGCGGCCTCGGGGATGCCGTGGCGTGCGCGGAACCGCTTCTGGAACCGGACCGCCCGTTCCTACTCGCGCTCGGGGACGCGGTGATCCGCGAGCCGGTGCCGGGGGGATTGACGCGGCGGCTGATGCGCCACGCGGACGCGGACGCGCGCACCCTCGCACTCGCGGTGCAACGCGTCCCGGAGGAGTTGGTCTCCCGGTACGGTATCGTGGAGCCGTCCACCCCGGCGGGGGAAGACGGTTGTTTTACTTCTTTCGCAATACAGAATATCGTGGAGAAACCATCACCCGCGCAAGCACCGAGTCGTTTCGCGGCATCCGCCCGATATGTCTTGCCGTTCGCGGTGTTCGACGCGCTACGCCGGTCGCCTCTTGACGCGAGCGGCGAGTTGTCGCTGACGGACGCTTTGCGACAGTTACTCGCGCGGGGGCATACCGGGATTGCCGAACCGCTCGCCGCGGGAGAATCGCGGCACGACATCGGCGGGTTCGACTCCTACTACCGCGCGTTCGTGCTGTTCGCGCTGGCGGACGGAGAGACGGGGGCGGCGTTCCGCCGCGACCTTTCAAGCATTATGACAGAACACAAGGAACACGACCTCGTATGAAGGGCATTATTATCGCTGGCGGGGCTGGAACCCGTCTCCGTCCGCTGACCTATTCGCGCCCCAAGCCGCTGATCCCCGTCGTCAACCGCGCCTTTCTGGAGTATCAGGTGGCACTCCTGAAGCGGCACGGCATTGACGAGGTGATCTTCTGCACGAACTACATGGCGGATAAGATACAGGGGCACTTCGGGGACGGCTCGAAGTTCGGTGTCTCCATGCGCTACGCGATCGAGGACACGCCGCTCGGCACTGCCGGCGCGATCAAGAACGCGCAGAACCTGACCGGCCGGGACACATTCGTGGTGCTCAACGGTGACGTGTTGACCGACTTCGATCTGTCCGAAATCATCCGGTTCCACAAGGACAACCACGCCTTGGTGACTTTGACGCTCAAAGATGTCCCCTCGCCCTCGCCGTACGGCGTGATCATCACCGACGAACACGGGCGGGTCAGAGAGTTCCGCGAACCGAGTGAAGCGACCAAAAAGATGCTCGCCGCGAACCCGAACATGGAGCCGACTGGCATAGACTACATCAACGCGGGCATCTACATCATGGAGCCGGAGGCACTGGACGCGATCCCGACGGGGCGCCCCGTGTCCATCGAGCGCGAGACATACCCGCAATTACTGGAGCAGGGTAAACCGGTGTTCGCGTTCGCCGCGACCGGCTACTGGCTCGACATCGGCCGACCCGAGCAGTACCGGCAGGCGACCGACGCGATCCTGAACCACGAAATCACGGTCGAGGTGCCCGGCGCGTGGATGGAACGCGGCTACTGGGCAGAGGAAGGCGCGTTCGTGGACGAGACGGCGCACATCGCGCCCACCGTACACATCGGTAGAAACGCACGCATCGGTGCCGGCGCCTCCATCGCCGGGCGGAGCGTGATCGGGCCGGACTGCAAAGTCGGCAACAACGCGACCCTGACGGATTGTATTCTGGAGGAGCACGTCATAGTCGGGGACGGCGTGAACCTATCGAACGTGATCATGGACAATAACTGCCGGGTCGAGGAAGACGTCACCGTGACGCACCCGTCCGTGTTCGCCTCTAACACGCTGATCGGGAAGGGCACGCGGATCGTGTGAGGGGTAGCGGTGCCCCGGTTATAAGTGGGCGGCGAGTGATTATAAAAACAGAGGAAGTAACGCCATGCCCGCGCCCACGCTTGATTTTCAGCAAGTATTATCGCAACCCACCCTCACGTTCGCGGAGGGGATCCGCTTCTTCCGGGGGGACGGGATCATGAACGACACTTTGCGTCAACTGGCCGACGATCTGGAGCAACGCGGGATAGACTACTACGTGATCGGCGCGGTCGCGCTCAACCAGCATGGCTACTAGCGCTTCACGACCGGTATTGACCTACTGATGACCGAGGACGGCCTGGCAACGTTCCGGCGGGAGTTGCTGGTGGGACGGGTATACAGACCAGCGTTCGAGTGGGCGCGGAAGAAGTACCGCGCCACGGCGGGGAATGTCCTGATCGAAATCATTCTGACCGGCGAGTATCCGGGGGATGGGAAGCCGAAGTCAGTGCGGTTCCCAGGCCTGAAGGCCAGCTCCGTTCTGATTGACTGCGTGCGGACGGTGGCTCTGGAAACTCTGGTCGAGTTGAAACTCGCTTCGGGGATGACCGGCGCGGCGCGACGCAAAGATTTAGCGGATGTACAGGAATTGATCCGCGTCCTCAACCTGACTACCGCCTTTGCGACGCGCCTCGATCCGCGCGTACGCGCACTGTTCCTCGAACTGCACGGAGAACTTGCGCTGGAAGCGGAGCAAACACCGCCCGGCTTTGATGAGGGTGAGTGATGGGGGCTGTTTGCGCCCGCTCTCTCTACCGCGAGCGCACCGTCGCGATTCACAGCCTGCACTCACTCCCGATAGTTCGCGCCCGTCTGGTAACCGCCGCCCGCGTTGTAGGCACCGAACTCGCCCCGGCTCCTCGCCCTAGTCCCCATGAGCTTGATCAAGATCATGCCGCAAATGAACCCGCCGATGTGCGCCATGTATGCGACACCGCCCGTGGAACCGGGGCGCGTCATCATCGAGCCGAGGAGTTGCGAAAAGAACTGCGAGACGATCCAGAAGCCCAGCATGACCCAGGCGGGGAGACGGATTTTGGTGAAGAAGATACCGAGGAAAAGGAGCGAATCAACGCCTGCCTTCGGATACAGCACGAGGTAGGCACCGAGCACCCCGGCGATCGCGCCGGACGCCCCGAGGTTAGGCACCGTGCTGTCCGGCGCGACTGCGATCTGCGCCGCCGCCGCCCCAAGCCCGCACAGTATGTAAAACAACAAGAACCGACGCCGCCCGAGAGCCTCCTCAATGTTGTTGCCGAAGATGAACAGGTACAGCATGTTGAAGATCAGATGAAGCCAACCACCGTGCATAAACATCGAAGTGAAGATAGTCAGCCAGAAGGGGCGGATCGTAACGCCGTTCGTCGGCAGGTCTAGGCCGTGGGTCAACTCGGCGGGCACCATCGTGAAGCCCGCCAGTGGCCCCGCGAGACCACTGCGCGTGGTACCTATCCCGCCGAAAAACTCTACCAGGAAGACGGCGACGTTCAGGGCTATTAGTAGATAGGTCAGCCAGGGCGTGATACGGATCGGGTTCTCGTCACGGAGCGGGATCATTCGGGAGTCTCCTTCGGGCGCGGCCAAAACGGGCACCGCGCTTTTCGGCTCATGTACCCGTAATCCGATGCTTTCTACGCCTCCCGGCCAGATAGGTTTACCGGGATAGCTAAGGTGACGCGCTCGCGGCGGGCGACGGGGCCGAGGAAGATGGAGGCGAGGGAGACGCCGCGACTGGCTTAGTCCCCTCCACCGCCGGTATCGGCTCCACGATCAGCCGGACCTGGAATACGGGCAACGTCTTCTGGGGGGACATGCCGGGGGGCAGGGCGAGCGTGACCGCTTTGGTCTGCGAGGCTTTGATTCCCGACACGTCCACCGTGACCGGGATCGAGGACTGCGCCGAAAGTGCCTCCACCGCGCCGCGCACCACGATCTGGGCGGGCGACACGTCGTAGGTCGCTATCCGATAGCCGGGCGCGGGCTTGCCGACCAGTTCCGCCGATAGGAGCATGGTCTTCGTGGTGGGTACCGGGCGCAGGTTGACGCGCACCCTGACCCGCGCGGGCGTGATCTCGATCCCATCCACGCGCCGATGCTGATCGTCCTCGGCATACAGATCCACATTGCGCTCCACGGCCAGTTCGTCGCGTTCGCGCTCGACGCTCGCGGCCACGCGCCCGACGCGTTTCAAGTCCTCGGCGAGACCCTGAACCGTGACCGTTCCGGGCGTCGGGATCGGGTCGGCGTACACCTGACCGGCGGGCGGCGTCCCGCTGAAGTTGACGTCCACCGCGTAGTCGCGGCTTTCCTTGCGCTCCACGGAGAACTGGGACAAGGGCGGCGTGTTATTCAACGACACCCCCTTCGGAACCGTTATCATGACCCGGAGGCGGTTCAACCCCGGTTTCACCAGCGACCCATCAATCACGGCTTTGAGCGGCTGCTTATCTAACTGGGATAGCTCGGCCTCGGTGCCGGAAATGTTGAGCGTCATCAGCGCGGGCGGGTCCTTCATCACCAGTGTATTGGGCAACTTCACGATCTCGGGTTGCACATACTGGTCGCGGGTGCCGCGCGGGTTCTGCTGGGCACTGGCGATGTAGTAGAGCATCACCGACAGCACGAGCGAGAACAGTTTATAACCCACATTGGAGCGGAGCGCGGCGAACCTCATGGCACGGGTGTCCCTTCCTCAATCACGCGCGGCACCTGCGGTAACATCTCATTTTCGGCGTGCGGGGCGGGATTCGCCTGTGCCGCGGCGGCTTCGGGCACCCGAGCGGCTTTGCGCCTGCCGAACGTCATGTTATCCGGCAGGTGAAGCGCGACGGTGAAGGCGTTCTTCTTCGGCGCGGAGATGCCGAACCCTTCGTGCAGCCGCTGGCGCAACTTCGCCTCGTTCAGGCCGCGCGCTAGTTTACCGTTCGCCGCGACAGAGATCGTCCCACTCTCCTCGGAAACGACCACCGTGAACGCGTCGCTGTTCTCGCTCATTCCGATCGCGGCGCGGTGGCGCATGTGGACGTTGGAATGGACATTGATAGACTCCGACGAGGGCAAACGGCAACCCGCCGCCGCGATGCGGTTGCCGCGTATGATCACCGCGCCGTCATGAAGCGGCGTGCCATCGTAAAAGATCGTGCCGAGCAGTTCCTGGGATACCTCGCAATCCATGGTGGTTCCCGTGGTCAGGATGTCGTCGAGGCCTGTCTCCCGCTCCAGCACGATTAGTGCCCCGGTTTTCAAGCCGGACAGCACCACGGCGGTTCGGATGACCTTCTCTATGGTCATCGAAACGTCCTCGCGCGGGGTGACATGGATCGGCGCGCCCCAGAAGTCGAGACGCCCCAGCCGCTCCAGAATGTCACGTAGCTCGGGGTAAAGCAGGATCACCACCGCGACCGGCCCGAGCGGGGTCACCTGCCGCAGTACCCAGTTCAGTGTCAGCAGCCCCAACTTCTCCGAGGCGATCAGAAAGGCAAAGAACACGCCGATCCCGATGATGATCTGCCAGGCACGCCGCCCCTTCGCGAGCAGGATCAGACGATAGAGGAGGTAGGCGACGACCAGAATGTCTACACCCGCCCGCAAATAGGCCAGGTATGGCAGGGTTTTGAGGGTATGCCAGAAGATAGTCACGGGAAGCACCGTTAGTATAACCCGCGAAACGGGGGCGAGCCACTGCCGACCGCCGGGGCGGATGCGGTATGATACCGTTCGTGAATTCCCCCACGGGCGACGCGCCCCCCTCCGACCCGGTGATTGTCACTCACGATCTGCGCAAGTCATTCATCTCCGTACAAAAAGAGCCGGGACTCTGGGGCGGTATTCGCGGGCTGTGGTCGCGTAAACAGGTGGTCAAAGAGGCCGTCCGGGGCGTGGAGATCAGCGTTGGCGCGGGCGAGATGGTCGGCTTCCTCGGACCCAACGGCGCGGGGAAGACCACGACGCTGAAGATGCTGTCCGGGATCCTTTAGTCCGACGTCGGGCGACGCGAAGGTACTCGGCTACACGCCGTTCCAGCGCAAACCCGAGTTCCTGCGGCAGATCGCGCTGGTCATGGGGCAGAAACAGCAACTCTGGTGGGATCTGCCCGCCCGCGAATCGCTCCTGCTCCTGAAGGAAATCTACGACGTTTCCGACGCTGACTACAAGACACGCCTCGACGAAATGAGCGAACTGCTCGACATCGGGGCGATTCTCGACACGCAGGTGCGCAAACTATCCCTCGGCGAGCGGATGAAGTGCGAACTGGTCGCCGCGCTCCTGCACGCGCCGCGCGTCGTGTTCCTCGACGAGCCGACCATCGGGCTGGACGTCGTGTCGCAGGTGCGCATCCGCGAGTTTTTGCGGATGTACCAAATCCGGCACAACTCCACGATCCTGCTCACGTCCCACTACATGCAGGACGTCAAAGAGTTGTGCGCGCGGGTGATCATCATTGACGGGGGCGCGAAGATGTTCGACGGCCCGTTCGCCGACCTGGTGTCGCGCTATTCGGACGAGAAACAGATACGCCTCACCTTCGAGCGGGCGATAGATCCCGCTCAACTAGAAGCGTTCGGGCGGGTCGCCGAAGTGCCCGACCCGCTCCACGCCGTGATGCGGGTGCCGCGCGCCGACAGCGCGAAGCGGGCCGGCGAAATGCTCGCGCACCTTCCGGTCTCCGACATCACGATTGACGAGATCAAAGCCGACGAGGTGATCCGCCAACTGTTCGCCAACCGGTAGAATCGCGATCGTGTGCTGCCATGCTACAATAGAGTAGGAAACGCAACGCCGTGTCTTTAACCGCTATCCGACCACTGCAACCCCAGCCCTCAGCCCTGGTTGAGCGCATGACACCGCGAACCGGTGAATCCATGAGTCGTGATGCGTATTTGCGCTGGGAGCGGGCCGCCAGCGATAAGCACGAGTACCACGGCGGAAAGGCATGGAGTATGTCGGGGGCCTCTTACGAACACTCGGCGATAGCGACGGACACGCGCCGCGCCCTCGGGAACCTGTTGGAGGGAAGTGCCTGTGACGTCCTGGACAGCGACATGCGGGTTTACGTCCCGGCGACGGGGCAGTACTACTACCCCGACGCCTGCCTCGTTTGTGGGGAACCGCGGGTGGACAACGACAAATCCCTGCGCAACCCCGTCGCGATAGTGAAATTGCTCAGCCCGTCCACGGCGGCATACGACCGGGGCGAGAAGTTCGAGGACTTTCAGAGGATCGAATCGCTCCAGTACTACATCCTGATTGAGCAGGACCGCGTCTCCGTGACGCACTACGAAAAGATCGCGGACAACCTATGGGCGATAGTTGCCCTCTCGATCGCTCTCACCGATTCTCTGACACTACTGCTCGACGACACGGTGGTCACGGTTCCGCTCGCGAAGATCTACCGGCGTGCGTTCGCCGGAGACGACCCCGCTACCGCATGACGCTCTGGTTCTGGGGGTGGATAGCGTCACCAAACACATTATCAGAAACGGTGTTTTCGAGGATCTCCGTAGCCGCGCGGGTCTGCAACTAAATTTTCGCGCAATCACTCAATCAGGCCGATACTAGACCATGACTCCCCTTGTCCATTACCACCTGAATATAAGTGAGGAAGGTGACGTATTGATGCTTCATGTAACAGGCGAAACTACATCACCCGTGAAGCAGCTTTATATGGATCATAGTTTCGCCGAAAACTTGCCCGATGGGCACGCGACGTTCGTACGCAATTTAACTCTTCGAGATGCAATCAACAATGACATTGTGCTTGTAGGCGGCGGAAAGAATGGTTGGAAGGTCACTGATTTACACGCCCCCACCCCGTGGAAGTGGGGATACAGCATCGTCCTGACGCATGAAACACTCCTGCCGCCTTCCATGCGCGATGAAACACCGCATAGGACAGGCGATTACTCGTTTTGGACAGGCTGGGCGGTGTTCATTTTGCCCGACGGTGATTTCCCGTTCGTCGTAGATGTGGATAGCGATGAGACTGTAACCACAGTGTGGCAAGAAGATCAGGCGGTGGCGCGTCGCTACTTCGTCACCGACACAGACCAGTTGGTTCAAGCGTTCCTGATTTTTGGTGATCACGCGGTCAGCAATTGGGTGGAGGAAGGCTGCTTACTGAAGCTGACTGTACAGGGCGAGTGGCGTGCTCATATCGAGATGCTACGGAACGCGATCACTTCTGTGTTTACTTCTATGTGTGGCATATTTGGCGATGTCCCGATGCGGAGGGTGATGGTGTCCGTCGAGACGGTCACCGAGGATGTTCTGCGCGGTGGTGTTATCGGATGCTGTGTGAGTGCTTGTATGCCATTCCTCGGGGAGGAGACGGAAGCACTTTTACCCTTCTGGGGTAGCTTTGTTGCCCACGAATTATTCCACCTGTGGAATGGTAACAGCGCGATCTCGATGATAACCGATGGTGTACCGGAGTACTGGTTCATCGAAGGGTTTACCGTTTATTATCAGGATGTCATCGCCCTGCGCCAGGGTTGGATCACCCCGGAGAAGTACATTCAAAACTGCGAATGGTCGTGGAAACAGTACAGCACTTATGCCCTGCCTCTCTCATTACGCGCCGCTAGCGGGGACAAGTCGAAGCACGCGGTTCTCGTCTATGATGGCGGACGATTGGTCGCACTCCTGCTGAATCATCTGATAGATCAACGCACCAACAGCGAGCATAATCTGGAAACATTGATGCGTCTTTTATACATCCAGAGCCGGGAGCAAGGCGCTTTGAGTATTGATCACGTGGCAAGCAACACTGCTGCGATAACCGGTATGCCGCTCGCGGAAGCGCAACAATGGCTACGAGATCGCCTAGCCAATGTGAACTCCCTCAAAGAAGTGGATTTCGTCGCGGCGATCGCCTCTTTCAAGGCGTCCTGAAAAAGTGACTCTCTTGATCAACGGCGATGTCAGCAAAACAGGGCGAGCGTTTCTGATGGTACCAGTTGGCAGACCATGGGTGTGAGGAGTCCGTTTGCCGTGGTCCCACTACCAGCCGTGGCGACGGTGCCGGCTCGCCGAAGGCACTTACGCTGTGCTTACGGGGTTCCCGGCGGATCACTGGCCGTTCGGGTTTCCAGGCCGCGGAAATAGTTGATCCTCTCGCGGCACCGGTCGGAGCAGACGCATTCCTCGTCGGGCTTGATCGCGAAAATGTTACCGCACTCGATGCACCTGACTAGCTTCTTGTCGCCGACCCGGAGTTCCATGATCAGCCTGTCCGTGTTCACCACAAGGAAGCCTATCGGGTCGCGGCTGTTGGCAAGCCACCCCGGTATCATCTCCGCCAAGGGGACGCGTTGCGTCTCCCGCGCCGTCTTCCCGTCTTGGAGCCATTCCGGTACGAGATGGCTCTCCCCCACGAGGGACGGAGGGCGCACCGAATCGAGCAACGCGAAAAGCACCTCGCCGGTGGCGTGCAGAGTCGTGATCACCTCCCGGATCGCCCGACAGACGGAGCCGAAGGGCTTGAGCATCTCGAGCGATTCCTCGTCGCCTTGCTCGTCTTGGGCGTCTTGTAGGCGTCGCATGTCCTCCAGAATGAACTCACCCGTAACGGGCGGATACGCCGATGAGACTTCTAAAACATCGCGCTTCGGGTTCTCGGCCCACGCGGCGAGTTCCAACCGACGTTGCGCTTCGCA
>JAYUUO010000150.1:0-104903 GCA_043754515.1 Armatimonadota bacterium | reverse complement strand
GAGGCGGTTTCTCTGACCCTCTCAAAGCGAGCCGCCGTGTGGCTTTGAGCGGGTAGATAGACAAAATAAGCGCTTCGTGTCCGCCGTCACCGCTCCGCGGTGCGCGGGGTCGGTCAGTGATTTACCTCTGCCAACCGCTTGTAAAGGTGGCACGGCGGTCTCGCCATGTACCTGAATAAGGTCCCTTTCCCCTTGCTCCTGGTAGCCTCGGTCGTGACCGACCACGGGGGAGAAGCGAGCGTGTTGTATCTGGTGACGAGCGACGTTACCCAGGTGTTCCCGCGGCGGGAACACCGATTAGAGGCTTCAGCAATGCTTGCCGTATACAAAAAACGGTGGAAACAGGCGAAACGGGTTTCTGCCGGATTGAGGAGTTCCATAAATCCCTCAAGTCCGAGAAACCGAAGGTTTTCGCGAGCAACGCGGCGTTCGCCAAGTCGCCGACCAAGCAGGTGCGGACACAGAGCAACCATTTCTTCGCGAGCTTGGTCGCGTTCGTGAAGATGGAAGTAGCGCGGATCGGCACCGGGCTGAATCACTTCGCGGCGAAGGCAATGTTGTACCAAGCCGCGCTGGCCGCGGCGTTGGAGCGTCTCTCCCGAATGAACACGAGCAGCGTACTCGCCCACATCACATCTTGACTGCGTAAGGTGAGTTGGTAAGCCACGTCACAGATAAAGACAGGTTCCGCAGTCTTGAGAACTATATCGGGTTTAGACGCGCATCGAACTCGATGACGGTCGGCGATGGGAGCGTTAGTTGAGCGTCATTCATGCCGTGGTTGTATCGTATAGCCGGGGTGTCCCCGCTCCGAAGTTCGCCCTCCGAAACCACACGCCACCCCGTGAAAAAACAACCCCCGCGAAATCGCCGAACGTGCCGTATAATGCGCCATTCATCTCTCGGGTTTACGGAGGCTTTCATCCAGTGCGTACACGACTTTCCCGTTTGACTCTCTTGCGCGGCGTTCTGCCCGCCCTCGCCGCCAGTTCACTGCTGGTCGGTGGCTTCGGTTGCAAGTCCGATTCCACCGCATCGCAGTCCACCGGCGGCACGACTACCACCGGCGGTGGCGGCGCGACGGCGGCGACCGCGACGCAGGATATGTCCGGCGACACAGTGAAGATCGGCCACTTCGCCTCACTGACTGGCGACACGGCGACGTTCGGTAGCGAGACGGATCAGGGAGTGAAGCTCGCGATCAAGGAGATCAACGCGGCAGGCGGCGTGCTCGGCAAGCAGATCGAGCTCGAGACCCAGGACGACCAGTCTAAGCCCGAGGAGGCGAAAACAGTCGCCACCAAGTTCGCGTCCGACGGCAAGATCGTCGCCGTGATCGGCGAGGTCGCATCCACCCGCTCCATCGCCGCCGCCCCAGTGTTCGAGCGCGCCGGCATTCCGATGGTCTCGCCTTCCTCGACGAACGAGAAGGTGACTCAGGAAGGCCCGTATATCTTCCGCGTCTGCTTCATTGACCCGTTCCAGGGCAAGGTGATGGCAAAGTTCGCGTCGGATGACCTGAAGGCGAAAAACGTTGCGATCCTGCGCGAGCAGTCGTCGGACTACTCGGTGGGACTCGCCGACGTTTTTAAGGCGGAGTTCGAGAAGGCGGGCGGCAAGATCATCGCCGACGCCTCGTACAAGACGGGTGACACTGACTTCCGCTCGCAACTGGCGCAGGCGAAGGGAGCCGACGCGATATACGTCCCCGGCTACTACACTCAGGTCGGGACCATCGCGCGACAGGCCCGCGAGCAGGGGATCGTCGCGCCGCTGATGGGCGGCGACGGCTGGGACTCCGAGAAGCTGGTCGAGGGCGCGGGCGGACCCGGCAAGGCTCTGGAAGGCTCCTACTTCTCGAACCACTACTCGAAAGATGACAAGTCGCCGCGCACCCAGGCGTTCGTCAAGGCGTACACCGCCGAGTACAAAAAGCCGCCGTCCGGCCTCGCCGCGCTCGGCTACGACGCCATGAAGATCATCGCGCAAGCCATCACAACGGCGAAGAGCACCGACCGCGCGAAGGTGAAAGACGCACTGGCGCAGACGAAAGCCTTCCCCGGCGTGACTGGCGACATCACGATTGACGCGAACCGCAACGCCTCGAAACCGGCGGTCGTGCTCCAGATCAAGGGCAACGAGTTCGTCTACAAGAAGACCGTGACCCCCTAAGCACCTGGCTCTATGACGCAATTCTTACAACAAATCATTAACGGCATCCAGCAGGGCAGTATCTACGCCCTGATCGCGCTCGGTTACACCATGGTCTACGGGGTGCTGGGCTTGATCAACTTCGCGCACGGCGACGTGTTCATGATCGGGTCCTTCACCGGCTTCTACGCCGCGAAGGCGTTGCACCTGTCGGAAAAGCCGTCGCTGGGTGCCGCGCTCCTCGCGCTATTACCCGTGCTGCTCCTGACGATGGTGGTCTGCGCCGCGCTCGGTCTGCTGATCGAGCGGCTGGCGTACCGGCCTCTGCGTAAAGCCTCGCGCCTCACCGCGTTGATCACCGCCATCGGGGTTTCGCTGTTTCTAGCGAACGCCGCGCAACTCCTGTTCGGCGCGGACCCGAAGTTCTACCCGTCCGTGACGCCGCAGAACCCCGCCGTGTCCACCATCCATTTCGGGGACGTGACGATGGCGAAGGATCAGATGGTGCTGGTCGGCGCGGCGGTGGTGCTGATGACGATCCTCTGGTACATCGTGAACCGCACCAAAATCGGCAAGGCGATGCGCGCGGTGCAGCACGACACGCAAGCCGCGTCGCTGATGGGCATCAACGTGGACGGCGTGATCTCGTTCACGTTCGGCTTAGGGGCCGCGCTGGCGGGCGCGGCGGGTATGCTGTTCGGCGCGTTCACATACGCGCAGGTATTCCCGCTCCTAGGCGTGCAGATGGGATTGAAAGCGTTCGTCGCGGCGGTGGTTGGCGGCATCGGCTCGATCCCCGGCGCGATGGTCGGCGGCTTGCTAATGGGCTTGTCCGAGTCGTTCGTGAAGGGTGCGCCTAAAATCGGCTCGTTCGAGCCGTCGCGCTTCACCGACGCCGTGGCGTTCGTGCTCCTCATCGTCATTCTGCTTCTGCGCCCCGCGGGGCTGCTCGGGAAGTTCGCGCCGGAAAAAGTCTGAGTCTATGCAACTGGTTAAACGCTTCGCCATCACCGCCGCCGTCGCGGCGGCACTGCTCGCCCTCTCTATCGTCATGCCGCGCTTCATGCAGGACGTGGTTTACCGGGTCGTGATGCTGTCCGGGATCGCCATCATCATGGCGGTCTCGCTTAACCTGGTGAACGGCTTCACGGGGCAGTTCTCCATCGGGCATGCCGGGTTCCAGGCAGTCGGCGCGTACGCGGCGGCGGCACTCACGGTGTACGCGCACAACACGCTGTTCCGGAATCTGCCTCTGAACGGCGTGATGCCGCCGACGCTCGCCGGGTTTCTAGCGGGTGCGCCCGCCATGCTGCTCTCGATGCTGGTCGGCGGTTGTCTCGCGGCGGCTATCGGGTACGTGGTCGGCTTGCCGTCGCTCCGATTGCGCGGCGATTACCTCGCCATCGTGACGCTCGGCTTCGGCGAAATCATCCGGGTCGCGGTCGAGAACACGGACGCCATCGGCGGGCCGCGCGGCTTCGCGGGCGAGTATTTCCCGAGCCAGGGCAAGATAGCGATCCCCGCCGTTTCCAACTTCTTCTGGGTCTACGGCGTGGTGATCCTGGTGATACTGGTCGCGTACCGTCTGCGCTTTTCGGTCGAGGGGTTGAAGTATCTGTCCGTGCGCGAGGACGAGGTCGCGGCGCAGGCGATGGGTATTGACACCACGCGGGTGAAGGTGCAGGCGTTCGTGATCGGCGCGTTCTTCGCGGGCGTCGCCGGGGCACTCTTCGCGCAGTTCGACCAGAACGTGCAGAGTAGCTCGTTCGGCTTCGTCCGCTCGTTCGACTTCGTGACTATGATAGTGCTAGGCGGCCTCGGCTCGATAACAGGGTCGGTGCTCGCCGCCGTGGTACTCACCGCCCTGCCGGAGATCCTGCGCAATTCGCTCACCTCGCTCGGCCCGCAGTTCAACCAATACCGCCTAGTCGCGTACGCGATTCTGCTGATCGTGCTGATGCTCACGCGGCCGCGTGGCATGTTCGGACGCGGCGAGTTCTCGCTCGATGGGATGCTCGGTCGGCGCGATAAGAAGCCGCCGTCCGCGCCGATGAGCGAGGCGTAGTTTCGGTGTGGGTTGGGCTGTGAGGGGGTTGGGCGTGGCGCGGCCTGTGTGTGGGGATCGGGCCTCGCTCGCGGTGAGCGGGCAGTGAATTGTCCGCTCTTTACGAAACTACTCATCGTCCGCCCCCCACGCCCCGCCTCAGTGCGCCCAGCACCCCAACCCGCTCACAGCCCGCCGCACTCACTCCGCGACGCCGTATACCTTTTTCAGATACGCGAGGTGAAGCGGGTCATCGCAGATCGCCTTCGCAGGTTCGTCACTAATCTTCGCGACCGGGCGTCCGTTCAGCGAGACCATTTTCATCACAATGGAAAGACGCGGCGTGCCTAGGTCGTTGGTCAGGTTCGTGCCGATGCCGAACAGCGGGTTGATCGCGTGGGCGAACTCGGCACATAGGGCGTACGCCTTCGGGATGTCTAAATTGTCCGAAAACACGGCGGTCTTGGTGAGCGGGCTAATGCCGAGGGAATGATAATGTGCGATCAGTCGCGCCGCCCAAACGCGCGGGTCGCCGCTGTCCTGGCGGCAGCCGGAGAACGACAGGGCGAGTTTGCGGTCGAAGTCGCGCAGGAAGGCCGACATACCGATGGTGTCCGTTAGCGCGGTACCCAGGTCACCCCGGTAGACGTCCATCCACGTGTCGAGCGCGACACGCTGGCTGTCGGCGGGGTGGACCATCGCCTGAAACGCCGATAGGTACTCGTGCGCCATCGTGCCGTACAAGCGCAAGCCGGTCTCGTTCGCGAGCCGCATGTTGCTGGTGCCCGTGAAGTTGACCGGCGCCTTTTCGGTCAGGAACGTGATGACCTCGCGTTGCCACGCGCCGGAGAAGCGGCGGCGCGTACCCATGTCAATCACGTGAATGGCATTCCGGTGCCCAGACTGCGCGGAAGATTCGAGGAAGGCGACCTTCGCGGCGGCACGGCGCAACCCTTCGGCGCGAGTCGCCGGCGAATCGTGCCCCTCGGCGCGGTGGTACAACTCCGAGATCAAGGCCAGGACCGGCACCTCCCACAGAATGGTCCGCCACCAGGGGCCGTCTACCAACACTTCGAGTTGGCCATCCCGCTCCCCGATGTTGACGTCGTCGGCGACGAGGCGGAAGGTGCGCAGAGCGTCCACGAACCCCGCCCCGAGATACGGAAACCGCGTCAGCCACCGCCGTTCCTCGTCCGTGAACGTGGCATCGGCGAGGCGGGCTACCTGCTCGCGAAGCACGTCCGCGAGCGGGCGCAGGTCAACGCCCGCCGTGCGACAGACGAATCGGTAGCGGGCGCGGGCGGCGGGGAACCGCTCCCAGACGACTTTCATCATGGTCAGTTTGTAAAAGTCGTTGTCGAGCAGGGTGTGAATCAGCGGCTCGCCCGGTCTCGGGATTGTGTCCATGATGCGCATTATGCCGCTAGTTTCGCGGTTGTGCCATTGCTTTGGGGTGTGAGTGCCTTGTGCCGCGCGCGGGTGATTTGGGGGCGCGGGTCTGCGGTCACACGTCCTCCGGCGGGGGAGCCGGGGGAGCGGGCAATGAATTGTTCCCGTTCGCGCACCGACCAATTACCAAATCCCGCCCTCGCCCCACGCGGTGTGATATACTCGTTATATGACCCCGCAACGACGCCTTGTTGCCGCGCTTTGCTACGCGGCACTAATCGGCACCCTTTTCTCCGCTACTCACGTGACTACCTATGCCGCGCTTCCCGCGCCCGCTTCGAAACCCCCCTTATACGCCGTGGTCGCCCGCAACGGCGATATTTTCATCCGGCGCGGGGAGACGCAGACACTGGTAACGGTCAGAGCCGGTATTTTCGAGCCGGGCTGGGCGTACCGTGCCGCGATACTGGACGCGGGTATCGCCGCGACCACGGCGGGGAGCACCGTGACCGTAAAGCCGAGCGTGGTCAGCGACGGCAAGGTGTTGCGCGTCTCGGTCTCCCTCACGGCGGACAAGGACACGCCGGTCAATTCGGCTCATGTTTCCGTGAACGTACTGGCGTCCGGCTATGTCGGCGGGGCGGCGGTTTGGAAGGGCGGGGATGGTACGAAAACGTATCCACTGACTACAGTGCCGGGCGCGGTACGCATCATGGAGGGGAAGAACGGCGCAATCGCGCTCGCGAAGCCGGACGGTTCCGGCGCGCTGACGGTAACCGCTTCCGGCAGTACCGGCCTGTTTTTGCAGGATAACCGGTCGTTCGGCGGATCGGATTTCGAGATACGCGTCGGCGGGATTACGGAGCATACGCTCAAAGCGGGCCAGACCGAAACGGTTTCGTTTACTATCGAACTGCCGGACGCGGCGAGCATTGTCGAGGAGAAGCCGCTGGTCCTGCAAGCGAGTGCCGACTGGATTCCCCTCTCACCGAAGTCGCTGGAGATCGTGTCCGGCTCCGCGCTCGATTTTTCGGGATTTTTGTCAGACGCACCGGCGGGCAAGTACGGCCATATGATCACCCGCCCCGACGGCCACTTCGCCTTTGAGAAAAAGCGGGGCAAATCGGAGCGGTTCTACGGGGTCAACTTGGCGTTCACGGCGAACTATCTGGAGCACGTGGAGGCGGATCAGCTCGCGAGGCGGTTGCAACGACTCGGCTACAACACGGTCCGTATCCACCACTACGAGGGTGACCTGATCGAGCCGAAAGCAACCGACTCACTGACGTTCCGCCCGGAACAGCTGGATAAACTGGATTATCTGGTGGCGGCACTGAAGAAGCGCGGTATCTACATCAAGACCGACCTTTTCGTCTCGCGCCCCATCCGCCCCGCCGAGATGGGACTCGCGGAAGGCGGTGCCGACGACTACAAAGACGCGGTTCTCGTCTCACGCCCGGCGATGGAGAACTGGAAGGCGTTCAGTAAGAAGCTCCTGACGCATGTCAACCCGTACACGGGCCTCGCGTACAAAGATGAACCCGCGCTCGCTTGGATCTCGCTAATAAACGAGCCGAACCTGACAAACGGGCGGCTGTCGGCGTGGAAGCCCGATCTGCGCGCGTTGTTCACGGCGGAGTGGCGGACATGGTACGCGGCGCGGTACCCCGGCACCGCTCAGCCGATCCCGGCCCTACCGACAAGCATTGAGGACAACGCCACGGGGCGCGATGTCGGGGCGTTCTTCGCGTTCCTGCACCAGCGCGGCTGGGACGAGATGAGCGGCTTTCTGCGCAAGGAGATCGGCACGAGGGCACTACTGACGTACCTGAACGGCTGGTCGGAAACCCCGGCCTTCCTGGTCACGCGGCAGTCGTTCGACTTCGTGGACAACCACTTCTACTGGGACCACCCCAACTTCCTGGCGAAGTCGTGGGGTTTTCCGAGCACAGGGTGGAGCGCGAACGGGTCGGCGGCCGCGTCGGACGGGCTAGGACTTGCTGCCGTGGCGATGACCCGCCTATACGGAAAGCCGTTCACGGTGTCGGAGTGGGACTACGTGTTCCCGAACCGGTACCGCGCCGATGGTAGCGTGATCATGGGCGCGGTGTCGGCACTCCAGGACTGGGATGCGATCTGGCACTTCGCCTACTCACACGGCCGGGACTCGGTTAACGCGCCGCAACGGGCCGACTACTTCAACATGGCGCAGGACCCGCTCCGCCAGGCGTCGGAGCGCGTCGGAATACTGCTGTTTCTGAGGGAGGATGTCAAACCGTCCAACAGGGTGGTAGCATCTACCGTGGCACCGAAGCAACTAATCGGCCCGACTAAAGCAGGCTATATGTTCCTGCGGTCAGCGGACTACATGACCAATTCGAAGTTCGGGATCAACGTAACGGACGTTACTCCCCCCGCCGTTAGCGGGGTGACATTCGGCAGGGGGGGCGGGGTTGCACCGGCGTACCCGCCTGCCCGCGCGCGGGGGACGTCCGCCGCCCACCAGATCGTGACGGCGGTTAAAGCCACCGGTCAGTTCGTCGTTTCTACGGACAAAACCGTCGCGGTGACTCTCGAACCGGGTGCCGCCTGGAAGGACGGGGCGGTCGCGGTTCGCGCGGCCGGTTCGCGCGCCGAGATCACGATCAGCACGCTCGAAGGGGACGCCATCGCGTCAAGCAAGCGCCTGCTGGTGACGCACCTGACCGATCTGCAAAACACGGGGGAGAAGTTCTCGTCGCCGGATCGCCTCATCCTCGAAGGGTTGGGGGAACTGCCGTATCTGGTGCGGCGCGGCTCCGCGACCATAACCCTGACGCGCCCCGACGCGGCGAAACTAAAGGCGTGGCGGCTGGACACGACCGGCAAGCGCATCTCCCCGATACCGGTCAGGGTGGCGAACGGCGCGGCGACCGTGAGTCTTTCCACGCTCGCCCCGGACGGTTCGGCGACGCTTTACTACGAACTAGCCACGCCCTGAAGCCGATGGAAAAGTCCTGCTGGCTTCCGCTCCCTGCGGAATCCTGACGTTGGAACGGGGTAAGATGGCAATACCCAAAAACGGCAGGGCGGGGCGGACGCTGTCGGCACACGTCAGATGAATCCGCCGAATCTGCCGACGCTCGGATGGCAAGGGGCGACATCGCGGAGGCGGCGCGGATCTATGCGGCGGTGGTCGCGTCCGATCCCCGACACCCGTATGCGTATGCGTGCCTATGCGCGGCGCGGTACGAGTTGACCGGGGACGCCTCGCACTGGCAAGATCTCAACGCGGTGGCACGCGGCCAGTGCTCATCCCCGTGTAGCAGCGATGCTCCGCCGGGCAGTCCCGTTCTTCGGGTTGGGGTTGTGCTACACGGCAGAAGCGGTAATTGATGTCGCGCGGAAAGCACTGACTTGTATCAGCGAACAGAAAGCACCCAGCGACGACACACCCATCATGGACGGCCTTCTGATTATCTCGGATGGGGTCGAGTCGCCGAGTGCCAGCTATGCCATTTGGCGCGAGTTGAATGAGATAGGCGTGCGTGCCACGTTCCGGGTTGAGAGTGCGCGACCTTCCGATCCACGCCGTCCCCGTTTCCCTGTGAAGTTTCAGTTATGGCATTTCAGTAGGGACGAATTCGTTGCGATGGTAGACGTTCCACAACCGCCACCGGAAATCATTGTGATCGCGGGTCGGGAGCGGTACGCGGCGGACGCCTGGAGCTACTGGGCGAAGGATGCGGCGCGATCACTCGGGGAGGACGCGGTTCGGGATCTCGCAGCCGTTATGGTTCATGCTCCCGACAAACCCGCCCGTCACCAGAACATGTTGTGGTGACAATGGCTATACCGTGTGCAGATTGCCACCGCACTGGTGATTTCACATGTCGGTGAGGGCTGGCATGGCTCATCGCGGCGCGACATGTTGCTATCGCTCATAAACGGCACTATGGACTGGACGGTGAACGCGGCGGTTATTGCGCTGGTACTCCTCGCCGAGCAAGAACCACGGATCCACACCGAAGTGAGCGGGGTGCTATCAGAACTGAGTGCATACGTCGCGAGAGGTTACGACACTCCTTATGCCGAACCGCTGAAGTGGGCACTCTATATCCACGGCCAATTCCCCAGGGAGAGAGGGTAGTTTCGCTCTGCCCGCGCACTGTTAGGATCTCGCTTCACAAACCCCCGTTCCATTTATTAGTAGTCGCGCGTCCGGGTCTGCTTATCCGGCGCGAACCGCAAAAGCCGCAGGCCGTTCCCGACTACGAGCAGGCTCGTGCCGACGTCGGCGAGCACCGCCATCCAGAGCGTGGCATGGTTGAACAGGGCGAGCACGAACACGACGACCTTGATCACGAGTGCGAGCACGATGTTCTGCGTTAGTACCCCCGTCACCCGCCGCGACAGCCGGACGAAGTAGCCGAGCTTCGTCAGATCGCCGTGCAGGAGTACCACATCCGCCGTCTCCGTCGCGGTGTCCGACCCGCCCTGTCCGACCGAGAAGCCGATGTCGGCGCGGGCGAGCGCGGGTGCGTCGTTGATCCCATCGCCGACCATCCCGACCGTGTGGCGCGGCGACCGGAGAGACTCTATGAAGGACAATTTATCCTCCGGCAGTAGCCCGCCCCGCGCCGACTCGATTCCGACCTGCGACGCGACCGCGTCGGCGACGCGCTGGCTGTCACCCGATAGCAACACGGTCTGAACCCCGAGTCCGCGCAACTGGCTCAGCGTGTCCGCCGCCTCTTCGCGGAGCGTGTCGGCGACGCCCAGCACCGCGAGCGAACGCGTGTCACTTGTCAGCACCACCGGCGTTTTCCCTTCGATCTCCAGGCGATCAATCACCGCCTCGACCTCCGCGCTACAAACCCGGTTCTCCTCGGTGAGTTGGTGGTTACCGATGTAGTAGCGTCGCCCGTCGAGCCGCCCGGTCACGCCGCGCCCGATCAGTGCCTCGAAATCGCCGATGAGCGGCAACTGGCAACTATGTTTCGACGCGCACGCCGCGACAATCGCGCCCGCTAGCGGGTGCTCCGAGGACGCGTTCAGACTCGCCGCGAGGTGCAGGAGCGCGTCGGGGGAATCATCGGCGAGCGGCACGATGTCGGTGACAACCGGCTTGCCCTTCGTCAGCGTCCCGGTCTTATCGAACGCGATCACGCGAAGCCGGGCACCCGCCTCCAGGTACGCACCGCCTTTTATGAGCAGGCCGTTCTTCGCCGCCGCCGTCAGCCCCGACACCACCGCGACCGGAGTCGAAAGCACGAGGGCGCAGGGGCAGGCGATTACCAGCATCACCAGTGCCTTATACAGCCAGTCGTGCCACGAGCCAAGTCCCAGGAGCGGCGGGACGACAGCGAGCAGGAGCGCGAGCACCACCACAGTCGGCGTGTAGACGCGGGCGAACTTGTCAACGAACCGCTGGGTCGGGGCGCGGTCCGCCTGCGCCGCCTGCACCGCGCGCGCGATCCGGTCAATCCGGGTGTCGCCACTCGCGACCAGTGTCTCAAACACCAGCACCCCGCGCCCATTCACGCTTCCCGCCCAGACTTCGTCCCCCGGCTCTTTCTCTACCGGGATGCTCTCCCCCGTCAGCGCGGACTGGTTGACACCCGAACGCCCTTCCACCACGCGCCCGTCGATCGGGACGCGCTCCCCTGGTCGCACCTGAACCCGCTCCCCGACCGATACCCCGCTCGCCGCCATGTCGTGCCAGTGTCCCGGATCGTCGCCGCCGTGCGAGTGCCACACCCGCGCGGTTTCGGGCACGGTGTCCATGAGCGCGGCGACCGCGTTCCGGGCACGGTCGAGCGAATAGCCTTCGATCCGCTCCGCGATACCGAATAGCACGGCGACCATGGCTGCTTCGGGCCACTGGCCCACCGCGATGGCACCCGCGATAGCGAGCGTCATCAGGAAGTTGATGTTCAGGGTGAACGTCCGCACCGCGACCCAGCCCTTGCGGAATGTATCCTGTCCACCGAGCGCGAGTGCCAGCACCGCGAGCGCTATGACGGGGATCGAGTTGTCTTTGCCGGTCGCCCACGCGGTTACTTCGGCGGCGGCAGCGAGAAGACCCGCCGCGCCCGGCAGGAGCCAGCGTCGCCATTCCGGTTGCGGAATGGCCGGATCGTCGGCCATTTCGTCGAGCGGTTTGGCTGCCATTCCCAGACTATTGAGGATGGTACGGACGGACCCCGCGTCGCCGTCCGGCGCGAGCGAAACGGTGAGGACGCGGTTCAGCAGGTCGAAGTCGAGTTGCTTGATGCCGGTCTCGCGCTTCAACCCGTTACGGATGATCTGCTCCTCGGTCGGACAGTCCATCGCGGAAATGTAAAATTTAGTCTGAGTCATGGCTACACATATTGTACGGCACCACGACGCGTCGGTTCCACAAGACAGCACGCCTCAGATGGCGGGTTGCCTCGCCCACCGCAACGGCAGGGCGGAAGGCGGTTACGCCTCCCGCTCCACCAATCCCAGCCACTGATAGGCCCGTAGGAACCCGAACGTCGCCGCCACGTAACCATAACCCAGGACAGGCACGGCGAGCGTCCCGACAATAAGAAAGACCAGCCCATACAGCGCGCCCCAAATCGTGACCAACAAGAGTGCCGTCACCACGCCCCAGAACTTCCAGAAATAGGGGAGCATATCCAGTGGCATCTGTATGAGGGCGGCGCCGAGTCGTCCCCCGCTCAGCCGCCGCAACTCCTCCCGGCGCGAGTACAACATCCACAAGTAGGGGATGCCACCAATGAGGAGCGAACAGAGCAGAAAGGAGGCGACGTTGGAGGTAAGCATGGGCGATCCGTCATCCCCCACGCCCGCCGGGATTATAAGCGGGACGGCGGCGAGCGCGGGTACGAGAATCGGCGCGAGCAACGCGCGGCGCAGGTAAGTTTCGGCGGTCATCTTCTGGTTCTCCTTCGGCGGACAGGTTTACCTATAGTATGACAGAGGAATCGGGGGACGTCAATATTTTATGAACACGTTCATTAAAACATTTCACGGCAACGATCATTCGGCGGACGGTGACCGGGGATCGTCCGCGCTGTCGCCGTGTTCGCGGCGCGGTACCTCGACGCGCATCAGATCGTAGGCAACCTCGGACGCGGGGAAAATGGCGCGCGCCTCGCTAAGTAGGGCGTCGAGGCCCGCCCCCCCGTCGGCGTCGTAGCGGGGCGAGATATGCGTCAGCACCAGTTGCCGGACACCAGCGAGTTCGGCGATCCGCGCGGCGTCGGTCGCGGTGGAGTGCGCCGCCCGATCCGCCAGGCCGCGCTCGGACTCCGCGAACGTCGCCTCGTGTATCAGCAAATCGGCGTCGGCGGCGAGCCGCGCCAGATCCGCGCAGTACGCCGTGTCGCCGGAGTAGACGACCCGGCGACCCACGCGCGGCGGGCCGACCAGCGTCGCGCCGTTTATTTCGCGCCCGTCCGGGAGGGTTACGGTGTCGCCCGCCTTGAGCCGTCCGTAGAGCGGTCCCGGCGGTATCCCCAGGGCGCGCGCCGCCTCCGCGTCGAAGCGACCCGCCTGCGGCTTCTCCTGAACCGCGTAGGCGAAGGCATCGCAACGGTGACGGACCGGGGCACATTCCACGAGCATTTGCTCATCCTCGAACAGGACGCCGGGGCGGACGGTGTGGAACGACATAGGGTATCCCCAGTGTGTCCCCGTCGTGTGAAGGCACCCGCGCACGTAGGTCTCGAGTTGGGCGGGGCCGTACAGCGCGACGGGCGAGGTGCCCCCCTGGGCGAGGGCGCGGGACGCGAGCAGACCGACGAGGCCGAAAACGTGGTCGCCGTGCATATGCGTGATGAAGACCCGGCTCAGTTGTGACAGGCGGACCTGCGCCGCCCGCAGACACTGATGCTGGGTTCCCTCACCGCAGTCGAAGAGGAAAAGCTCGCCGCGTTCAGGCAGGAATAGTGTCGCCCCCGACACGTTTCGCGCCCGCGTCGGTGCGCCGGATCCCGTCCCAAGAAACGTTACTTGCATGCTTTTGGTATCAAGTCAGCCCATCTGCCACCCGCGCCCCACCCGGAAAACGTGGAGAGTTAAAGCACGGCGGCGGATGGTGGAACGCCGGAGCGGTGGGACCCGGCTCGTTCCTCGTCCTGCGAACCGGAACCAATCCGCCGCGAGGGTTAGTCCAAGAAGAAGGAATCCACGCGCCCGCCGGAGAAACCTACCGACGCGGGAAAAATTAGCCTTAGCAACGATTGTATCTTGAACGATAGGGAACTTGCAAGGGTTTTTTAGCGTTACTAAATGGCACGCCCATTTTTCTGGGACGGTAGCCGATGCTGATAGTTTTGACGTGCGTTGCCTTCCCCGGATAGGCAAAGAAGAGTACACATTATGTTCCTGGTAGAAACATTGGATAACGAAATTAAAAATCACGACACGACGCTGGAAGGGTTGAACGAACTGCGGAGCGAGCCGGTTGTCAAACCGGTTGCGACGTTCGCGGTTGCGACCAACCCGAAGCCCCCGGCACCGGTTGACGATCTCGATGACGAGTCGGCATTCGCGAACAAGGAAGATTTCGCCTCGTATCTCACGGACCGAACCGGTTCGAGTAACACCGCCCTGCTCTCGATGGAGCAGGAGCGGAAGTTGGCACGCAAAGTCGAACAGGGTGAGAAGTGGGCGCGCGAAGTGTTGGTGAACGCCAACCTGCGCCTCGTGACATCCATCGCCAAGAAGTATCAGAACCGTGGGATCGCCATGGAGGATCTGATTCAGGAGGGTACGCTCGGGCTGATTCACGCCGTGGATAAGTTCGACTACCGGCGCGGGTTCCGGTTCTCGACCTACGCGACGCATTGGATCCGGCAGGCTCTCGGGCGGGCGGTGGAGAATCAGGGGCGGACGATCCGTCTGCCGTCGCATGCCATCGAGTCGCTGGGCAAGATCAAGCGAACGCGCGAGATGCTGGCGACGAAACTGAACCGCACCCCGACCGCTATCGAAATAGCCGCCGAAGTGGGGTTGCCCGTGGACAAGGTGGAAACACTACTGGAGGCGGAAACGCCGGAGCCGATGAGTCTAGACGCGCCCGCCGGCGACTCGACGACCCGACTCGGCGACCTGCTCCCGGCGGAGGATGCCACCCTGCCGTCGGCACGCGTGTTCCGCCGCGCCTTGCGCGAGGAGATCGGGCGTGCGCTCAAGCAGCTCACCCCGCGGGAGCGGGAAGTGCTGGAACTGCGCTACGGCCTGTCGGAGGATGCCGAGGCTCCGATGACATTGGAGCAGGTGGGCAAGGAACTACACCTTTCGCGCGAGCGTGCGCGCCAGATCGAAGCGGGCGCGTTGCAGAAGTTGCGCCGCTCGGAGATCGGCGGACGTCTGCGGGAGACGGTGGTCGCCTAGCACTTCGCGGTAGATGAGCCAACGCTCCCGATTCTGTAACAGAATCGGGGGCGTTCTTTTTTGGTAACTATTCAGCGGTCGCCGGACAGTTAGCTCTATGATAGCATAGTCCTAACCCGCTATGCCGTCCCCTGCCATGACACCCGAAGAACAAGCCCGCGCCCTCTACCAATAGGGCGAAGAGACGGTCGTCGCGTTTCTGGCGGACCTTATCCGGCGAGTTCAACAGTTAGAAGAGCGGGTTGCCAAGAACTCCAATAACTCCTCCAAACCACCATCGAGCGACGGATTGAGCAAGCCCGCGCCGTGAAGCCTACGCACCAAAAGCGGTAGGAAGCCCGGCGGACAACCCGGACATACAGGCACGACGCTCCCGCGGGTCGCCGCGCCCGATGTCGTTGTCGAACACCGCCCGCTGACGTGTCCGCGCTGCCCGGCACTGTTGCAAGCCGACCCGTCCGCCCCTTACGCACGCCGACAAGTCTTCGACATGCCTGCCCCTCGGGTCGTCGTCACGGAACACCGCGCGCTGACCCTGACTTGCCCTTGCTGTGCGAAGCGATGCGCCGCCCCTTTCCCAGCCGGGGTAGAGCAACCGGTTCAGTACGGCGCGAACCTTTTGGGCTTCGCCGCCTATCCGCAGGGCGTCCATTTGCTGCCCTTCGCCCGTTGCTCGGACAGTTCCGCTGCGGAACTTCCTGCGCAAATCGTGCGGGACGTGACGGGTGCCCCTTTCGGCGCGGGCAGCCTGCAAGCGGCTCTGTCGCGCGCCACGGATCGGTTGGTACCGTTCGAGCGACGTCTTCAAAGGGGCGGCGGGTGGATCGCCCTTGCTCCACGCGGACGAGACGGGCGTGCGGGTCGCCGGCAGACTCCACTGGGTACACACCCGTAGCACGGACGCCCTTTGTTATTTGTTCGCCCACGAGCGGCGCGGTAAGGAGGCGGTAGATGACTTACTCGCTTACCGAGGGCGGCTCGTCTCGGACTTTTATAGCAATTACGTCACGCTCGCCTGTGATCACCAGTTCTGCGGGGCGCATCTGTTGCGGGAGTTGACCTACGCACGCGAAGTCTTGAGGCAAGACTGGGCGGGTTCGCTCAAGGTGGTAATGGAGGACATGGTCGCGGCGTGTCACCGGGCACGCGAGCGCGGTTCACCCAAGTTGTGGAACGCGCGACGACTCGCCCGCGCCTTCGACGCGATAGTCGCTCAGGGATTGGAAGCGAACCCGTTACCGACTAAACTGCTAGAGAAGGAGGTAGGGCGTCGGGTCTCCAAGGGCAAGGCGCGCTGCCTTCTGGAGCGGCTACGGAACCACCGGGACGAATGCCTCGCCTTCCTGTTCGATCTGAGGGTGCCCTTTACCAACAATGAAGCCGAGCGCGACTTACGGATGATGAAGGTGAAAGCCGAGGTGAGCGGTTGTTTCCGCACGAAAGCGGGGGCGGACACGTTCTGCCGACTGCGCAGTTACATCGTGACCTGCCGCGAACAGGGGATGCGGTTGCTGGACTGCTTGCAGTCCGTCTTTGCCGGGGAACCGATTTTGCCCGCTTTGAACGGTGCCTGAATAGTTACAAATATTGTTCCCGCGTCGGGATAACGATCTCTGTTCGCCGACTACTTAAGGCGCACCTCGAGAGCCGATTTTCGCCCAACATGGTTGATTCAGAGCGTCGGCATCAACCCGGTGCCGGTAGCCGTTTCACACTTTACTCGTCGGCCCCGGCGGCGTTGTGCGCTTGACGCGTCGGCTCCGGCAGGCGGTAGCCGCGCAGACACTGCCGCACCAGCGATACCGAAGTGGCGAGCGAGACGCGGTGCCCGACCGAGATGATCAGCGGGTTGGTTCGCTTCTTCGTGCGTAGCACCGTGCCGATGGTCTCGCCGCGGTGGGTCAGCGGCTCGGAGCTACCGGGGTCCTCGTCGAACGGCTCGTGTTTGCCGCAAAGGATGGATTTGGCGACGCCGATGGCCGGGAGGCCGGTGAGGACGCCGACGTGACACGCGATGCCGAACCGGCGCGGGTGTGCCCGCCCCTGCCCGTCTATCATCAGAAGGTCGGGCGGCGTGGGCAGTTTCTCCAGCGCGGCGAGCACCAGCGGCGTTTCGCGGAACGACAGCAAGCCGGGGACGTAGGGGAACGTGATCGGGGCGGACGCGGTGACGCTCTCCACGACATCGAGACCGGGGAGCGACAGCACGACAACCGCAGCCCGGCCCCCGCCCGCGAGCGACACATCAATACCGGCGATAGTCCGAAGGGCGGACGGGTCGAAGTCGTCGCGGTCAATGACCTGGGCGGCGAGTTCGCGTTGCAGGGCGACCGCTTCCTCGGGCGTCAGGTCGAAAGAATGAACTATCGGGAGTTGCATACAAGGTTTGTACCCTGAAACGCCCGAGGTCGGGTGTCAAAAGACAGCCGACTTCTTCGGCGCGGCAATGGCGGGAAGTGGTGTAGGTGGGGAGGAAAGGCACCTCCACAAGCCGCGAAGCCTAGCCCGACAAACCACATCCCCTCCCCTTTGTTCGCGGAACTATTGCGGCGGGTTTGTCAGAGGGAACCGCACTTTATGATCCGGATACTGATAGCCGCGTGCCTGCCCCCAGCGCATCCACTTGACATGACCGTCCGCGAAGACGTAGTTCGACCCGCCGTTATGCCGGTTGTAAACGATCCAACCTTGACTTCCGTAACGGCTACTGCCGCCCCAGTTAACGAGCGCGGCTTCGCCCGCCCAGGTGTCGTAATCGTCCTGCGGCACGTAGCCGAAGTCGGTGTTATCAACGGCGTCCAGCGCGGCAGAGTTTCGCTCCGAGAACATAATTAGGTTGGGGTCGGGCAGTGCCTCGAGCACCGCGTCCGTCGCGAAATCGGGTAGTGCCTTCTCCGTCGCGTAGCGACACGACCGGTGAGTGAACACCGAGTTAAGAACGTAGCTCCACATCGCCGTATGGTCTTTCTCCGCCCGACACTGCTCGCCGTCCGGCGCGGCGACACACTCGCCGCCCAGCATCGTTATGCCGCCGTTGTATCCTTTTATATCGGTAGCCAGGGTGTCGGAACGCGGCTCCGGATCGGACGGGCAGAACAACAGTTGACGGCTCTTCATGTAAGGCTGGAAGAAGATCGCCCAGGGCTTTTCGGCGTTGCTATTGCCCGCCCCCCCCGCCCACGCAACCATCGGGCGTCGCGGGAAGAGTATCTAGTTGCGTCCCGTCGTCCAGAACCCAGCCTTCATGATGGTGGTACAGGGAGTCGTCGTTGTCGGTCATATACATCCGCGCGGCGAGTCCGAGCTGTCGCTCGTTTGACAGACAGGCCGTCTGCCGGGCCTTCTCCCGCGCTCCAGCGAACACCGGAAACAGGATAGCGGCAAGGATAGCGATTATGGCGATCACGACGAGCAGTTCAATCAAGGTGAAACCGCGCCCTCGACAAAGGCGGCTGAGTCGGGGTTTGTAGTCAAACGGTTTATGTGAGAGAGACGCCGCGCCTCCTTGACTTCTCGATTCGTCTGTCGCGGTGTATACCACGGTACTAGACTTCTGTTTCATGTTCTTCTCCAAGCGGGGATTAGCCCGCGACCCTTTCGCCAAACCAGTAAGCCCCAGCAATAATGACAATAATAGCCGTTGCTAAAACGAGGCGGTGGGCTAGCGCGGGATGCGCCCGGTGAAGCCATGCGAGAATCGGGGCGATTGTCAGAACCAGCGTCGCCTGTCCGATCTCGACCCCGATGTTGAAACCGACCAGCGACATCGCAAGCGCGTACCGTGGCAGTGCCAACTCAGAAAGTGCGCTGGCGAAGCCGAAGCCATGGACAAGACCGAATCCGAAGGCATACGGTAACCGTTCCTCGGGGGCTTTCGCGCCGCTGATTCGCCATTTGGTTTGTAACACGCGTACGCCGACGAAAACGATGCTCGCCGCGATAGTCGGCTCTATTATAGAACCGGGTAACTTGACGATTCCGAGGGCGGCGAGCACCAGCGTTATGCTGTGAGCGACCGTGAACGCGGTCACGACTTTGAGTAGCTGCTTTACCGACCCGCCCATCAGGAGAAGCGCGACCACGAACAGGATATGATCGGGACCGATGGCGATGTGAAAAACGCCCTCTTTAACGAACTGCGCGAACACGGATAATGGGTTCTGTCTGGTCACATCGCCGAGCTGGACGACAGCTTCCGGGGCTTCTGGCGTCAGTATCGCCTCATGTACCAGCCGCCCCCCCGCCCCGCGCACGGTCAAGATGGTGTGATGTTTCGGATCGGTCGGGAACAGTTGCCCCCGTATCGTCAGCGTCCTCGCGCCCGGCGGTAGCGGGGCGGAGAGCGACAGGCGTAGCGGCGTTTGGTCCCGAACGCGCGGCAGAAGCCGCGCCGCGCCCGCCGAAGTAACGGGCAACGTCGCCCCGTCCGCGGAGAAGGTGAGCCGGCTCATCGCCAGCGACTCAATCTCTATTTGCCGACTGATCGCGTTTTCCGGGGTGAGTACCGCAATATCGTACATCCAGCCGGAAACGGGCGCGTCTATGTCCACTGCGACGCGTGAACCGGACACACGCACATCTACCCGGCTTGCCGGGATGTCGTGTGCCCGCGCCGTGGGCAAGAAGGCGAGGCAACAAAGCAACACGGCGACAAGGCGTCTCAATGCTTGGCGACTCTATCATTGCCCACCGCTTTACCAGCCAGACCCGCTAGCGTTTGGGCGCAAACATCCGCCTGGATCGGGTCGAAGTTTGGGTTAAAGGACAGTGCCTTGTAAAGCATCAGGCGTGCCTCCTGCAAGTACCCGTCCTTCGCCGCGATCATGCCCGCGTGATACAGACGTGTCGCGTCCTGCCCGCCCTTCGACCGCGCCATCTTGCTGTATTTTTCCGCCTCTTTCGACATGCCATTCTTATAAAACACCCACGCGGAGATGTCGGCGTCGTTCGGGGCGGTTAGTTCCTTCGTCCCGTTCGCGGTCCGATCATTCACGATCAGGAGTGCGTCGGATAACTTAAGGTCGTGATCCGCGTAGAACTTAGCCAGAAACAACTGGTCGGCGTTCCCGTGCTGCTTGTAATGCACCGCCGCGGTCTCGACTTGTGCCTTCATGCCCTCCGCCTTCGCGGTCTCGCCCGCTCTTCGGTACAGGTCATACAGCAAAATTAATCCCGCGACATGTTGCGGGGCGACAGAGACGACTCTTTCGGCGGAGGCTATCGCGCCGGGGAGATTCTTCTTCGCGAGTTTGATACGGGCGTCCATCACGAGTAGGAACGGGTTATCCGGTGCCGTCTTCATGCCTTCCTTGACCTGCGACTCGGCGGGCAACACCCCGCCGGTGCTGAAAAGCATCTCGGCGAGCTGACCACGGCACCATGCCGTGTTTTCGGCGAAGGGGCCGCCCGACTTCACGGCCTTCTCCATAAGCCAGACGGCTTTAGCCGTATCGCCGGTCACGTAGAGCAGGTGCGCCCCGCGACTATAAGAGGATAGGTCGGGACGGATGTCGAGCATCTTCTGGTAGGTCTCGAACGCGCCGTCGTAGTCGCCGCGCTCGAGTTGTGCGTCGCCCATCAGCCCGTAGGCACCGGATTCGTCGGGACGCGCCGCTATCGCCTTCCGCGCCCATTCTTTGCTCTCTTCGAACTGGTGGCGATTCCCCATCACCCACGCCATGCCGGTTAGTGCCTCCGCCTGGTTCGGCTTCAGCGTCAGCGCGTAGCGGTAGGCACTTTCGGCGGGACCGACGTTGTGCGGGTCGGCGCGTTCGCGCGTCAGTTGCATAACCGCGTCGCCCAGATTCACCCAGGCTTGCGGGTCGGAGGCGTGCGATCGAGTCAGGAGGAGCCGCTTGGCGACTTCTCTCTCAGCGGCGGTTGTTCCCCCAACGGTGGGGATACCGGCACGCACCGATTCCGGCGTCGGAGATACATCAGATGCACCGGCAACTGACGAGACTCCGGTAACAGTTGACGCCCCGGCGACCATAACCGGCACGGCGGATGACGATGCGACGGCGACCGGCGTGGCGACGGTTTTAGCGCGTCTGGCGAGGGCGAACCCGACCCCGCCCGCGATGACCGTGACGATTAAGCCGATCACGAGCGGTCGCGCGCCTGCCATGCCGACCACCGGGGAAGAAGAAACAGACATAGAAAACCCTTTCGGATGGGGCGGGAGAATGCGCCCGCCCCATGCGAGTCCCGCGACTAGTACGAGTCTTTGCGGTTGCGTGTGCCGGCGTTTGGAGTCGCCGAGTAGGGGAAGACCTGGTTATAAACCTGGTCGTTCGCCGCGATGTTATCACTGACAAGCGTCACGGTCGAGTAGGAGGGGCCGCTAGCGATCGCGGTCAGCGCGACATCCACGACATCGTCGCCGAAGCGGCGGCCGTTCGGCCAACCCGCGTTCCGCGTTCCGCCGGGGCTGTTGACCGTGTCCCCACCGATGAAACCGAGGCGCGAGAACCCGGATTGACCGGCTAGCGTTACCGCGTCGGTCGTAGTGTCCACGCGCAGAACATCGGGGATGAACACGGCTTGCAGATCAACCCGCCCCGTGGTCACGAAATTCGTCCCGTGAACCGTGTTGATCAGCGTCGCCAACTCGCTGTTGAGCGCGTACGTGGCATATTTCGTAGCGTCCACGGTGGGACTGTCGCGGTTATAATTATCCTTATCCTTTAGGGCGACCAAGGCCTCATTGAACAGCGGATTACCCAGCCGGTTGACTTGGATGTAGGGACCCGATGACACGGGCGCGCCAACCGCCGAGCGCAACGTGACGCGCGGGCGACTCACCGAGGCGTAGACGCCGACGCCGGTCGTCGGCGACGCGCTGAGGCCGAACGCGCCGGCGAAGACCGGCGTGTACGACACTGCGGCCGGTAGCTGACTGAGCGGGATCTGCACCGCATATGTGAGAACGTTGTAGCCCTTGAATCCGTCCACGCCGGTGCCATCGCTCCCACTCGCCTTGCCCAGCGTTTTCAGGATGCGCGGGTCGAGTAGATCGAAGATGCCCGGAATATCGGCGTAGAAACTATCGTCGCGCATGCCGCAGAACACACGAACCCCGTTGTCGAGCGATTTCACTGCCTGCTTCGTGTACGGATCGAGGGTGGCATCCGAGGTCGCTCCGGAGACTGCGAACCCGTAGTTCGGGTTCGGGCTACCGTTGATGGTAGCGACCTGATCGTTATATAGCGGCGTCGTACGAAGACCGACATTGGGCGGGGCTGTCACCAGGTTGCTACCGAGCAATGTGGCTGAACTGCCCGACATGCTGGTCAGAGAATAGGTCTGGGTGTAGTTCTGGTGGGAATCGCCGATGCTCTGGATCGCTCCCGCTTGCGTACCGAGGCCGTAAGATAGGATCGTATTCGGGTTCTTCAAGCCCGCGCTGGGACCGGAGAATCGGAAATCGTAGCGGCGGAGGGTGGCACCGGTGTTCGGGTCGGCGATATGGATGCTATAGATGGCGTCATCACTGAACTTGTCGTAGATCGCGCCGTCGCCCGGTTCGCAAAATGGGTGGACATTGACGACGATGTTCAGCACTTTGCCGTTCGCGCTGTCTCCGACGAAGGCGTAGACGTCGGTCAGGTTGGCTTGCGGATCGAGCTTGATCAGCGGCGCGTCGCTGTGCGACGAAGCATAGGCGGATAACGGCGCGAGGACGCAAGGCATCCCAGCAAGGAAGCCTGCGGCGACGGTCGCCGCGAGACGGAGGGCATGTTTCATAGGAAAAATCTTTCCGCGTGATCAACCGTTCTGATCAGGCGATACGGCGGCGAACGACAATGGCTCCGAACAAAGCGGAACCGGCGAGCAGTGTGAGCGGGAGCGTTCCGGCTTCGGGGACGGCAACGGCGGCGTAAGACCCCACGAAAGGGGTCGAATTGGAGTTAAGTCCGGTCACACTGGTCACATTCAGCAACTTACTACTGGTGAGTCGGAAACCGCCCACGGTTTGGTTGGCCGTGAAAACAGACGTATCTTCAACAAAGTCAATGGAGCCGGTTATCGAGTCCACATCAAAGGTGAAGCCGGGCACTTGAACGATATTGCTAATGACGGGGGCCGGTAGTTCTACACCGTAAATCGCCCCGATGGTGGATATATCCAAGCCGCTCTTGTTAGCAACCTGAAAATTGTACAGATAACTGGCACCGACTCGGTTGTAGAACCCAGTCACGACGACCTGGGCATTCGCTCTTGGGATTGCGACGAGAGCAAGTAGGCCAACGAAGCCCACTAGCGCACAAGATCTCGACATTCGTCGAGGAAACGGAACGGCATGTTGTTTCATGGTGACTCTTTCCGGTTAGCGAGGGACCGAGAATACCGCGCATGGTGTCCTGCTAACCTGCCATACCATGTACCCAGACTAACTACGCGCTGAAACAATTATTTTAACGTACGACCGATTTCAGGTACGCGATGCTCCGCTCGACGCGCGACGCCTCCTCGCGACACGTGGCTTCTATCCCATCGGGCGAGAACGGCGTCCACTGCTCCAGCGTCAGCGAAACGATGTCGGGTAGTAGCGAGATCAGGGCGGGCACGTCGAGTTGGCCCTCGCCGACCGCCATGCCATCAATAATGAAGCCGAGGCGGTGCGGTTGCCGCCTTACCACGAAGTCCTTGATGTGGACGTTGACCGCGTACGGCGCGAGCGTTTCGATCGTGGTCGCGGGGCCTTCCCCCGCCCCGAAACAGTTCACCGTGTCGAGACAGATCGCCGCCGCGTCGTCCCCGAGTGCCTCTACCATGCCGATCATGTCGTAGGCGGAGAACCCGGTCGAAGTTTTCCAGCGCGAGTTTAACGCCCGCGTCCTCGAACTCGGGCATTAGCGGGAAGAGACGTTCCAGGATCAGGTCCGTGCCCGGCGTGTCGCCCGGCGTGTTGCCGTCTAGCATGATGCGCAGGTAGTCGCCGCCGAACTCCCGGACTATCGCAAGGAACATCCGAATATCGCTCGCGTCCGTGCCGCGCATCCCGACCTCGACGCGGATACCGGCGGCGGCGGCGCGCGCGGCCAGTTCGCCCCGATCCCGCGCGGAAAGATTTGTCAGCGGCAGGTTGTCCACGAACTGCACGGACTGTACGCCGAGTCGCGCCGCCGCTTCGACGAGTTCAAACGCATTCATCGGGCGCGGCGGTTGCGCCTGCCCCGGTACCCCAACCGCCCACGGGTATGAAAACGAGCCGATTCCTAATCGCATTGGTGTGTTGTCCTGATCCTTGCCTTTTCGGGCGTAACGCGTTACGAAAAACCGTGTCATCCGCCGCGCTTGTGGTCGCGGTCGGCGCGGTACCACGTTGCCCACTTGCGTACCTAGCAATTAGCGTACCAGAGGCGGCGGGTTCGATCACGTGGTCGGCGACAACGTCCCCGTTACAATCGCGCGGACCGGCTCCTTCACCGATTCCGGCTCGAGTACCTACTTCCAGTCCGGCTTAAAAAGGAGATGCTTGCCGTGCTCGATGATCAGTTTCACGCCGTCCGAGAAGGGCGACGATAATTGGTTGTGGGAGTAGTTCATTCATTTCAGGACTCATTTGACATCGCTCTTTTGGATTTTACCGGCACTATTCGGGGCGGGAGCCGGGATTTCCTGCCGCGCGTCGGGATTCGCCCCTTTCCCACGCGGGATCATGAACTGGACGAAGAAGGCGGCAACGAAGACGAGGATCGAAACCGACAAGCCCACCCTAATGGGGGAAGCACGCGACCCCACAAGCGACCACCGCGACGCACGGCGGCCAGAACAGGTATACCAGGTCGAGCCACATCGGACGGTTCACTGTTTTCCCGGCTAGATCCCGCCGACCTTGCTTTGCGTCGGCCTCGCGAACAGCAGGAGTCGGTACGATTTGTAGACCTGGAAGTTCTTCCCGCTCCGCTTCCCGCCCATGTATTTCCCGTCGAAATGCGCGAGTTGCTTGCGGAACGTCCACGTCAGCACGCGGAACAGGAACGGGTACTTAATCCGCGCGAAGTCGAAGAGTTGTGTCTTGATCGGGGTCACGACATTCTCCACCATATCCACCACGAGATCTAGATTCGGCGCGGTGAACGGCGTAATATCTCGGTCAATCACCGGGATCAGGGTGCTTTGCTCCACGGTTTCGCGGAACTCTTTGAGCGAGTGCCCTCCGCCGAACGGCCCCTTGTCCGGGGTGTCGTTGCGGAAGTAGTCGCAGATCAGGATGTGCCCGCCCGTGTTCAGGTAGTCTTTGGACAGCGCGAGCGAACGGTCAAGCGGGATGTACTGGAAACTTTCGCTGAAAAGGATCAGGTCGTACCGCTTATCGGTCTGAAGATCCTCGTACTTGCACTCGAAGATATGCGCGGCGTCCCCGACATTCGCGCGGGCGCGCTCCGTCAGCGAAGGCGAGGGCGAAACGCAATCCACCGCGTACCCGGCGGACAGAAGCCGCTTCGCGAGCGCGCCGGTGCCGGTGCCGACGTCAAGGATCGTCCGCGTACCCTCGGGTATAGTGGACACGATCAGGTCGGCGTAGTTCTCCTGCGCCCGGCGCAGATTATTCATATGTACCGGCAGATCGTCCGTCCATAAGCCATAGTGGAGATGGTCCGTTTGAAACAGGTAGCGAGCGGCGACCGCCGCGATGTCCAGACCGAGTTCGCGCGACGACGTCACCTGGGCGGGAGTGTTGGGTTGGTTCGGGTTCACGAGAGCACACAGTGTCCTTCGGAAGCAGGAAGGAGACCGCCTTTGATTGTCACTTTATCCGCTATCGCGAGGAATCGCCCGTTGCACAGGGGCGGTATCGGGGCGGTATGCCAGGGGAATAGATGGCGCGTCCAGTAGAGGAACGCAACCACCGTCATGGCGGCACCGGCCAGGCCCAGCCCGATGGACACGGGAAGCATGGTTACGCTCCCGACGCGCTTTCAGGTCAAGAACATGAGGTATATGCAGAAATAGATAGCCGCAATATTGGCGAATGCCCCGGCGATAACGAGCGACACCACCGCACCGGGCGGCACGAAACGCGCCCCGAGCGCCAAGGCGATCAACCCGCCGATGAACCATAGCGGCGGGCCGACCATGATCTGCGCGATCACCGCCGCGTCGCTCCCCGACCCGCCGTGTTTCGTGGAGTGGACGCAAATCGCGCACCACGCGCAGTACGTCGCCGCCCCGCCAAAGAGGCATACCGCGAACCGCCTGCTGTCGCGCCAAACAGGGCGCAGAAGTGGGACGGCGATCAAAATGCAGACGACCCAGACCTTGAAAAAATTTTCCATGCTAGCCTCCGATCTATGATTCAGATTGTAAGCCCTTTAGCGGGGGGGCACGATGGGTCTTTATGCCCAAAGCGGTGCCCGAATGTTTCGGGACAGGTGGTGCCTCACGTGCCCGCCGGTGGCTACCGGCGGGCGCGTGAGGCGTGGAGTGTAAACCCCACGTATGGCCATCCCGCGTGCCCATGTGCAGGCGAGACCCGCATAGACACGGACCCGCCTGGCCACGTGCGGCGGGGGCGAAACCCGCGTGGATCATTCATGGGAGATCAGGAGGACAATGATGCAATAGCCCTGAGTTCGCGCGTCGGCGCGCCGGAGAGTAATTCGGTAGACTAAAGGGCATGTCAGAGAACAACATATTCGTGATCGAAACCGGAAGTCAGGCGGATGGCGGATGGAGATTGTCCGCCCATAACGGAGGCGCGTCGCTCGTCTTCGCGCCGCCGACACTTCCGCTGGACGGCGGACAGGTGACGCTTCGCGCCCGAGAGCTCGCCCCGGTCGGTGATCCGACCCTGCTACCGAACGGAGTGACGGAGCACCGGCTCGCGGGCGCGGTGGACGGCGCGACCGGGCTTCGTCTGGAGGTCGTTTATCGCTACTCCCTCGACAGCCCCGTGCTACGATTCCGCTACCGCATCACCAGCAAATCGCCGCGCCGCCTGACGAAAGAGGGCGGCACCGGTGACAGGATCATCTACTTCGCGGTCTCGCTCGCGGGCGCGACGCGGGTCAAGGAGGTGCAACTCTCGCAGTTCAACGCGTTCGTGCATTCCTTCTGCCTCGCCGAAAACCCCGTGGAGCCGCGCGATTTCGACGCGGGCGTTTCACGCATGGGCCCCCTGCTCGTCGGCGAAACGGAGGGACACGCGTTTCTGGTCGGGTACGAACACGGCTCGCAGGTTCCAGACGCCTTCCTGCGCTACGATCTCGCGGCGGACCGGACGGCGACGCTACATGCCGTGAAAGGGAACTATCACGACGGCCAGGTTATTGACGCCGATCACCCGTTCGAGACGGTGTGGATGCAGGCGGCGATAACCGCGGGCGACGAAGGGGTGCTCGCCCGCGCCTATCGTTCGTTCGTCCTGCGCGACATGAGCGCGAACGTGGCGAGCCGTGAGCCGCTCATTTTCTACAACACCTGGGCGTACCAGGAGCGCGTCAAGGCGTGGCAGAAGAGGCCCTATCTCGCCGACATGAACGAGACGCGGATGCTGGCCGAGATCGAGGTCGCGCACCGAATGGGCATTGATGTGTTCGTGATTGACACCGGTTGGTACGAGAAAACAGGCGACTGGCGCGTGTCTTCCGAACGGTTCCCGAACGGCATGACGCCGATCAAAGCCAAACTGGATGGGTACGGCATGAAACTGGGCTTATGGTTTAACCCCACGGTCGCCGCCGTGTCGAGCGAGATGCGCCGCGCGCACGAAGACTGTCTGATGACGACGAACGGCGCGCCGCACGCCCCCCACGAAATATGGGAGACCGAGGCGAGTCAGGGCTTGTGCCTCGTGTCTCGCTACGGCGACGCGTTCGCGAACGAACTCATCCGCTTGCACCGTGAGGTCGGCGTGACGTACTTCAAGTGGGATGCTATCGGGCAGTACGGGTGCGACGCGCCGGGACACGGGCACGGCGAGGCGGATAACACGCCCGAGGAGCGGCGCGTCTGCTACGGCTTCGAGTTGGGCGCGGCGATGGTAGACGTCGTAAACAAGGTATGCGCGGCGTGCCCCGATGCCATCGTGGATTTCGACATCACGGAGGGCGGACGTACAGTCGGCTTGCAGTTCCTAACGGCGGGCAAATACTTCCTGATTAATAATGGGCCGTACAACTTTGACTACAATATGCCCGTCCCATCTGACGGCAACGTCAACCTGTTCTTCTACCCTGGAGCCGCGCGCGGGTGGGTCTGCCGCGCCCCGCTGACGTACGACAAGTGGATACCGAGCGTGCTGTTTCTGACCCACTACCTGCCCGACGACCGGTACATCAAGTATGGATGGTCGGGGGCAGAGGAAGTAACGGATGGTGAAAGCCAGTGGGTAAACCTCGCGTCGCTCGTGCTGGGGCAGAACGGCATCTGGGGTGACCTGCTCGCGGTCACGGAGGACGGGATTGGGCGTATCGGCGACTTCTTGCGCCGGTACAAAATGGTGCGCGCCGACGTCACGGGAAGCACGCTGATACGCACCGGTGACGTCGGCGGGAGTCCCGAAATCTATGAAAAGATCGCGGCGAGCGGTCGCGGGGTGGTGAGCATTTTCTGCAACGCGCCGGGCACGTATACCTACGTCACCCACGCGACCGGCGTTTCGGGGAGCCACTACCACAACGACGGCGTTGAGGTCCGGGCCGACGAACGCGGGCACGCACACATTACCGCCCGCTTTACGACGCGCGGGGCGAAGGTCGTCTTGTTCGGGGCGTGATGGTAGAGCAGTTGCCCTGCCTGATCACACGACACTAGTGGGGCGGGCAAAGCGGTTACTTGCCCGCCTCGCGCCCGGAATAGAAGTCGCGCACTCGTAGCACGGTGTTCGTTCGGGGGTCGGTGATCGTGAGGCGGATCAGGACATAGGTTCTGCCGCGCCCATTGCGCTTTTCATCGGGCGAGCCGCCCTCCTCCGTCACCGGGGTGAGTGTCGCGACCAGCGTATTCTGTGCCGCCGGGTCCACCACCGGGGGGTATGAAAGCAAGCCGATGGCGAACCCCCGCTTTTTTAGCACCGCGCCCGAGGTACGTAATACGTCCGCTTCCACCGCCTTAACGTCTTTCTCGGACAGTGCTTTCTTACTCGCCCGCGCGAAGTCCGCGTAATCGGTGGACAGGAGGACGTTTTCGGCGACGCCTTTCACGAGCAGGGGCGGTTCTGGCGGTGCCATCATCGTGACGCGCTTCTCGGGCGACGGGCCGAGCAACGTGCCGAGTAGTGCCTCGCTCGCGAGCGAGGCGACATCGTCCAAGCCCACCCGCTCGGACGGACGGCCCGCGCATCCGGCGAGCAGGGCGGGCGCGATTGCCAGTAGCGCGAGAAATCGGCGGCGGGGAGGTCGGGTCATAAGGCTCATTCTAGCCGCCCGCGGCGAGGGACGCAACCAGCACCCGCGCCGCGCCCGCGCGTTTCAGCACCGTCGCGCACGCGCTCACGGTCGCGCCGGTCGTGAACACGTCGTCCACGAGCAGGACACACTTCCCCGCGACCGTGGAAACGTCGGGCACGGCGAACACGTCGGGCGTGACATTACCGCGCCGCGCCTTATCCGCGAGTCCCACCTGACGCTCGGTTCGCCGGACACGCACGAAGATCGCGCCCGCGAGTAGCGGCACCCCCAGCATCTCCGCGACCGGCTCCGCGAGCAGTCGCGCCTGGTTGTAGCCGCGCTCCCGCTCGCGCAACGGGTGTACCGGCACGGGCGCGACCAGATCCACGGAGTCCGGGTCGGTCAGCAAACCGTCCGCCACCAGGCGGTTCGCCAGGAACGCGCCGAGCGGCAACCCGAGACGCTCCCGGCTCCGGTATTTGAGCAGGTGGATGGCGTGCCGCAACGCCCCGCCGAACACCGCCCCGGCACACGCCCCGTCGAACCCGAATCCCGCGCCGGTCTCGGCGGCAAAACGCTCGCAGTTCCGGCACGCCGCGCTCTCGTTCGGCCGACCGCACACGGCGCACGTCGGCTCGGGGATCGGCAGGAACGACGTTACGCACCGCTCGCACAGGGCACCGCTCTCGGCATGACCCCCGCAAACCAGACACATCACCGGATAGATCAGGTCCAGTAAACCGTTCGCGAGGCGGGCCAGGAGCGTTTTCACGCGGTTATTTTACACCGGGAATCCGAACGAAGCGCGGTATAATTACGGATATGTCGCTCGCGCCCGATCTCGCCCCCTCCGCGTCCGTGGAAGTCCGCAACGTTGACCTAGCTTACACCCGTAAGGCACGCGGGACCGCCCCGCTGTCGCGCTTCGCCGTGCAGGACGACGGGGTGACCCTCGTCAGCGTCCCGGATGACATGGAGGTGCGCTCGTTCCACCTGGTGCGTTTCACGGCGACGGGGAAGCCGACCACGCTACAAACCTACAGCGTGGAGACCCTGCGCAAGACCGAGATCGCTACTACCGGCGAGACATTTATCGGGTCCACGGACGACGACCTGTACATCTTCAAGGACGGCAAGAAGTCGCGCTTCCTGTCCGACCGCCGCGCCAACTACTCGGACATCGCCCTTTCGGAAGCGGGGAACCGCTTCGGCACCGTTTTCTGCGACATGCTCGCCGCGCACCACACCGCCGCGCTCGGCGACCATACCGGACGCACCTTGTGGACGAAAGACCTGCCCTTCTCGGCCACGGCGGTAGCGATCTCCCGCGACGGGACGGTTATCGCCATCGGTGCCGAAGAAGGCGACCTGTGGCTCCTCGACAACGCGCGCAACACGCTGATTAAGCACCGGCAGGAGGCGCCGATGCAGGCGGTCGCGGTCGCCGGGGTGAACCGGATCGCGTTCGCGGGGGGCGGCGGCGCGGGGTTCGTGAGTGCCGAGGGGCAGCTGCTCTGGTTCACCGAGGTCGTCGGCGAGCCAGTCTCGGTCGGCGTGGATACCGGCGCGCGCACCGTCGCGGTGCTGGTGCAGACCGACACGAACGAGGGCCGACTGGTACTCCTGTCCGGCGAGAACGGCCTGCCAGTCTGGGAGATTGACTACGAGGACTCGCGCCCGACCGGGCTGTCCGTCTCCGCGAACGGCGAGTTCGTCGGCGTCTCGCTACGCGACGGGACCCTGTGCGTTTACAAACTCTTTTACGGGGATCGGCTCGCGGCGGCGGACGGCGACGCGGTGCTAGCCGAGGCGCGGGCGGCGAGATCGGGCGAGGGCAGCCTCCTGCAAGCGGTCGCGCTGTTACAAAGCCGGTTGCAGTCGGTGCCGAGCGATTTCCGCGCCTGTGATCTGCTCAAGGAGACGCTCGCGGAGGCGCGCGAACAGGCACTCGCGCTGTCGGCCAACTCCGAGGAGATAGGCGACTTTTTGAGCGCGGACGAGCGGATCGCGGAAGCGTTGGTGGTGCTCCCCTTCGACGCCGAGCTGTTCGGGACGCGGCAGTCGCTCCGGCAGCGGTGGAACACGCTGGAGCGGAGCCTGGGTGAAAAGTCGCTGGGCGACGGCGACGGCGACTCCGCCGAGGCGCACCTTTTGTACGCGATCGTCGCCGACCCACTCGATTCCGTCTCCCGCGAAAAGCTCGCCGACGCCCGCTTCGCCGCCGCGAACGCCGCGATCACCGAGGGTAGGAAGCGGATGGCACTGGGCGAATGGGCGGACGCGGTCTCGTCCCTCACCGAGGCGCAGAAGCGCGGCGCGTCCGGCCCCGAGGTGACAAACCTGCTCAAGCAAGCCCGCGTCGGGGAAGCGATGGCGCTCGGCAACGCGCTCTACAACGACCGGCAATACGCGCCCGCGCTGTTCCAGTTCAAAAAGGTGCTCCGCCTCGACGCCGACCACGCGGAAGCGAAACAGCGCATCTCCTACGCGCAGAACTTCCTGCAAGACGCGGGGCAGATCACGGAGCGGTTCACGCGGCTGGAATGATCCTAGTCCCCGCACGGTTGTTAACTCGCGTGAGCAAGTTTCTAGGTTGTTTCCCGCGCTGAGGTAGGTAGTGTCAAGTGGCAACGAGGGTAGTTAAGACAGGCATAGAATGGCTCACCGCATCCCGCCTTCCGTGCCGTCCGCATGACCATGGGCACGGCGCAGTTCGGGCACATTGGGGGAAGGTTGCTACCGGTATCTGTTGCTCCGTCCCCCGTTAAGGAGACTGCCCGAGGTATATCAACCGCAGAAGGCGACTCGTTCAGGAGGGAATCAATCCGCGCCGACAATTCCTGGAGGTTGTATCCGCGTTGCACCGGGAGACGGAGAAGGGTCAGACCCGCCCCTCTGAACACCTCTTCAACGAACGCGTCGCGCGTTTGTCGGTCCATGCGGGCGTGGCTGGCGTCATCGAGTTCCACTCCCAGCAACGGCCTCATGGTGCCGGGGTCGCAAATGAGAAAGTCAACATGTTTCTGCGCGATCCGGTTAAACGCGGTCCGATGCCGCCGTGGGGGCGCAACGACGAAGACGTCGGCGAGCCTTACTTTCGGACAAACCACGCCCCGGCTTCCCGTAGCCGAACACAACACTCCATAGAATGCGCGCTCCGTAGGCGAAAGGAAGTCCTCGCGCACGATGTAAGGGAACTCTTCGCGGGATGTCTCCTCCGGTGACGAACCTATACCCAGGATTCGTAGGAAGAACCCTAGACACCCCGGATTTTCGTTGATGATCATATAAAGTCCGGTCTGCACGCGAATGCGGCTAGAGTCTCGCTGACGCGTCGGGTCGCGCTTCGCACATGGTATCGCCTGTGCGATCATCATCTTGCCCGCCGTGACCCACGGTTTTCCATGCTACGGACTGACGCCACTGTGAGTTCAGCACTCCATTGCGTCTCGTCTCATTACTTCCTCCGGCTGATTACGAAAGTAGGTCGAATTACCTGCCGAGTCAAGCACCCGGTTTGCCAAACCCGCCGCGACCCGATACAATCCGCTTCGGGCAGCCGCCCGCCTTCGGCAAGCCGAGATCGCCGCCGGGCAGTGAATATCCCCCTTTCCTTTAGGAGAACTGTCCGTGTCCGAAACCCGCCTGCCCGTAACCGTCACCACCGAAGCCCCGGAAAAAACCGTGCGCTATATCTTCGTCACCGGAGGCGTCGTGTCGTCCATCGGCAAGGGCATCACGTCCGCCGCCCTCGGCCGCCTCCTGCGCAACCGCGGCTTCCAGGTCGCGATGCAGAAGCTCGACCCGTACATCAACGTGGACGCCGGGACGATGAACCCGTACCAGCACGGCGAATGCTTCGTCACCGACGACGGCGCGGAGACCGACCTCGACCTTGGGCACTACGAGCGGTTCGTGGACATCAACCTTTCCCGCGCCGCAAGCGTCACCACCGGCACCGTGTACGGCGCGGTGATCGCGCGGGAGCGGCGCGGCGACTATCTAGGCGGCACGGTCCAAGTCATCCCACACATCACGAACGAGATCAAGGAGCGCATAACCCAGTACGGGCGTTCCACCGGCGCGGACGTCGTGATCGCCGAAGTCGGGGGCACCGTGGGCGACATTGAGGGCTTGCCATTTCTAGAGGCGATCCGGCAGATGAAGCGCGACGCCGGCCCCGAAAACGTCCTGTATATCCACGTCACCCTGATCCCGTCCGTCGGCCCGTGGGGCGAGGTCAAGACCAAGCCGACCCAGCACAGCGTGATGAAAATGCGCGAAGTCGGCATCGCGCCGGATGTGCTGGTTTGCCGCACCAAACTGCCGCTGACGCTGGAGCAGAAGGAGAAGATCGGGCTGTTCTGCGATGTGTCGCTCGACGCCGTGATCGAGGCGCGCGATACGGACACGATCTACGCCATCCCGGTACTGTTCGAGGATCAGGGCTTTTCCGAACTCGTCGTGAAGCGGCTACACCTGCCGCGCACTGAGCCGGGCCTCGACGGATGGCGCGGCATCGTGGAGCGCATCCTGAAACCATCTCGCGAAGTTCGGGTCGCGGTGGTCGGCAAGTACACCGAGAACGGCGACGCTTATATCTCCATCGGCGAGTCGCTCAAGCACGCGGGCATCGCGCACGACGCCCGCGTCCACATTGACTGGATCGAATCCGAGACGTTAGACGCGGACGGCGCGGCACGGGAGCGGCTGGCGGGCGTGGACGCCGTGGTGGTCTGCCCCGGCTTCGGCGGGCGCGGGGTGCCGGGCAAAATCGCCGCCGTGCGCTACGCCCGCGAGAACAAGGTGCCGTTCCTGGGCATCTGCTACGGCTTGCATATGGCGGTGATCGAGTACGCGCGGCATGTCGCGCATCTGAACGGCGCGAACACGACGGAGGTGGACCCCGATACCGATTACCCGGTGATCGCGCTGATGCCCGACCAGTACGGCGTCGAGGACAAAGGGGCGACCATGCGGCTGGGCTTATGGCCCTGCGCGCTCGCGCCGGATACGCTGGCGTCGGGCATTTACGGCAAAACGAACATTGAGGAGCGGCACCGGCACCGCTTCGAGGTCAACAACGATTACCGCGATCTGCTCACCAAAGCCGGTCTCGTCTTCTCGGGGTTTTCGCCGGATCACAAACTGGTAGAGATCGTCGAACTGCCACGGTCGGTGCATCCGTTCTTCATCGCGACGCAATTCCACCCGGAGTTCTTATCGCGCCCGAACCGCGCCCACCCGCTCTTCGCCGGACTGATCGAGAACGCACTGTGTCGCGGAGAGCAGCGGGCGGAATAAGTCGCCGCTCCGAGGACACCCCCCTTCCTCGCTCCCTCCGCTATCTCGAAGCCGGGGGCGCGTTTCGTTACCACACCTTCCAAAGGATGGCCGCGCGGGGCTACGCATCGAACAGGGTCAGGCTGACTTGATGAACCACACACGGTCCGTACCCTGCCACTGCTGTACCCAACGCAGAGCCGAAAATGTATCGTTTAACGATACCGACAAGCAACAACTTACCCCCTATAAAGGGAACCAACCGGCATGCCTTGTCGCGCCGGGAACGACGGTTCAGGAGATACCAGGACAGATCGCGCTCGCTTCGCACGTGCGAACCGATACCGACGCGTGGGAGGTCGCCCATAAATCCGGCGACGCGGCGACGCTCGCCCGATTCCGTGACGCGGGCGAGTACCTACCGGATCGTGACCTGCCGTGGGCAGGTCAGGCAAGGACGCGGTTCCTCCTCGCAGGTGTAATACTCGTTCGTGGACCCGCTCCATGCCCCGTGTCTCCGACAATGCCGCGCGCCTTCCGTCCTCGCTATGCGACACCGGAGTTGTCTCCAGCGAACACCGCCCTATCCCGCTCCAGGCGTTGTCAACGCGGCGGCGACTGCGCGACGTGCTCGGCACGGCTTACCTGTTCCGAACCGTGGCGAACCTTACGGAGCGGCGCGGCGACTCGCGACACGCCGCCGTGTTGCTCGGTATTGGCCGGGGCGCGAGCGCGACGCGGAGCGACACGGCGCGGGACGACATTCTGGATTACGCCGAGGACAGTTCCGGTACCACAGGTTCCGCGCCACCGAAATCGAGTTCAAATGACTTGCGGCGCGGGGGACAAGGGAATCACACCCCTCCCCCGATTGTCAGTACACGCGGGCCGCTGACAGCACTAAAACACTCACGGGGCATACCCCGACGGAATCTACCCGAGGAGAGCGGAACTAGCAACCGTGCCGCGGCGAGATCACCGCCCGCCCTGTTCGAGGGAGGTTAGTCGCGCCTTCCGGTGCCCCGTGGTGGTGGCTCAGCATCGCCTGCGGCATGGACGACAGTGGCCAGCCAGGATGGTGGCGGTAGCGGGGGCGGGTCGCGCCTCAACGCGGAGCGGTAGCGTCAGTGACCACGCACCGTCAAGTAAAAATATCATCTGAATTTATAATGAAGCTTACATCACAACAAAAGGAGTTTACGAACTATGAACAATACTGCCTCACACAACGCGAACAACGGCGGAGGGGGAGGTACCCCTAAACCTTCCAGGGCGAACACCGGGCGGTTCAGACGACGCCCCGCATCGGAGCCGAGCGGTCAGCATAGGGAATATCTCAGACGGTTCGGGAACGCCGCGCAGGTCGGTGAACCGGATGATGTTACCCGAGGCGGTCAGGTCGCCGCCCCCCCGCCAGACCAGGGGTTCGTTGAAGTTACGGCGCGATCACTCTCCTCCGAAGCCGCGATAAATCCACCTGTCCCTTCAGCCCCGGCGCGGCAACCCCACGCGGATACCGCCGCCGCGCGTCCCCCCGTTACTTCTGCCGCAATGACCCCCGTGCCACCCCAAGTGGATCACCGTCTCCATGAGGAGTTATCTGATATAGACGTTCTGCTCTCACAGTGGAGGCTTGACCGGGCTAAGGAAGCGGGAAGAGGAGAGAGTAGCACAGTTGAGCAAGAAATGGCAGTCACTGATGTGCGGCTTCCTTCTGGCCCTTCTCATTATGACCATTCTCTATGCCGGCTCCACTGTCTCCAAGCCGTCGCGCGTAGTAAACGTTGAGACGGCGACAGGTAGTAAAAAAGCGCCATGAAAAGAACGGCGAACCTCACCCTGTTCGCGCGAAACTGGCACGATGTCGGCTCTACACCCGGCTCGGAAGGCATTTTCTTTCCCGACTGCCCCCATTTCCGTGCGAAGTGGCGAAGTTTATGAGAACATCAGGGTATGAGCGAATCAGCTATGAACGAGCCGACCACGAGCGACCTGTCCGGGGTGTCGGGACTCGGGCCGGTACGCCGCCGACTGCTTTCGGAGGCGGGGATAACCACCCGCGCCGAACTCGCGCGGGCAACGGCGGAGCAGATCGTCTCCATAACCGGGATGCCCCTGAGCCTCGCGGAGCAGGTGGCGCGATCCGTGGCGACGGCGGCAGATCCCCCAAACCGGGGTACCGCGCCCGACCATGCTCCCGAGACGGACACGCCACCGCCGCCCGGTGGGGAGGAGTCGCTCGCGCCGGGGGAGGATGCTCCGCGAACGACGCGTCTTGAACGCGCCGCGCTCCGGGCGCGGGCCGCCATCGCCGACGCGTCGCGCCACGCCGGGGAAGGCTCCAAACTCAGCGAGACGCTTTCGCGGTTCGCGCGGCTCGCGGACGAGTTACCAGGGCGAGTCACGCCCGAGACGCGGGGCGGGGTCGTCAAACGGCTCACCGAGCGGGTCGAGGGCATTACAGAGCGGCTGGAAGGCATCGGAACCACGAAAAAAGCAGGGAGTTTGCTGGGTACGAAACGCGCGAAGCGGCTGGAGCAACGCTTGAAGCGCACCCGCGACAGCATCAAGCGCACGTTAAAAACTTCCGCTTCTAATTCACCCCGCAAAGAAGTGGATATGAATGATACCGGGGCACCATAGAAGGTGCGGAGAATGCTACTTTGGTGAGACCTTCCCGACCATCTAAGACGCTTAACAGGGCGACCACGCTGTCGCCCGGATTACGACTCATAATTCCAGTTATGCAGGCACCAATCGGTGTCTGTGACGGGCCACGTCTCGCCGCCGCTGTCTCGCGAGCGGGTGGGCTGGGCACGCTATCAACGCGCAACCCAGATGCCGGTGCCCTCCGGCGGCAGTTACTGCGCATCCGCGCCGTGACGCCCCGACCAGTTGTACTCGCGCTCACCGCCGAATGGGATCGCGACGCGGTTCTGGACACGGCTTTCGCCCTGGGCTTCCCGATAATACACGTCTTCTGGTGGAACGGCTCGCGGCTCGCCCCACGCGTCAAGAAGGCGGGCGGCACAGTGTTCTGGCAGGTCGGGACGATCGGACAGGCGCGCGAGGCGGTGGAGAGCGGGGCGGACGTACTGGTCGCGCAGGGCACGGAGGCCGGGGGGCAGGTGCGCTCCCCGCACCCGATTCTGGATCTGGTGCGGGAATTACGCGCCGGGTTCGGCGCGGCACTACCGATCCTCGCGGGGGGCGGGTTCGCGGACGCGACCGACACCCGCGCCGCGCTCGCCGCGGGGGCGGATGCCGCCGTCTTCGGCACCCGCTTCCTGCTCTCCGAGGAGTCGAACGCCGCCCCCCGTGATAAATCGCGGCTCCTGCGGGCGCGGCTAGAGCACCTGACGCTCGACCTGCGGCAGAGGGGGTACTGGCCCTGCTCACCACGCCGCCGCCTGATGACACACAGTGACGAAGATAACGCATCGCTGTTCGCTGGTCTCGGTATAGGGCGGATGCGCTCCCTCCTACCCGCCGCCGAACTAGTCCGCGCCTTAACGCCGTAGTCCGACCGCGCCGAGAGCAGGATTTTAGCCCCGCCGCGTCGCACAATGCCCCGTATGACGAACTACACCGAGACGCTGGGCGCGGAACCGACCCGCGTCGCCTCGCCGCAAACCATCGCGGAACTAGCCGACGCGGTTTTTGAGGCTGTCGAAGCGGGGCACCGCGTCGTGCCGAATGGCGGCGGTACCGGGCAGGACTACGGCTACCCGCCCCGCCCCGGCGCGTTCACCCTGATCGAGACAGGCGGGCTAAACCGCGTCGTCGCGATAGAGCCGGGCGACCTAACGATCACAGTCGAGGCGGGGGTAACCATCGCCGCCGTGCAAGACGCCTTACGCCCGCACGGCCTGTTTCTTCCGCTCGATCCCCCTCGCCCCGCCGAGGCGACCGTCGGCGGCGTACTCGCCGCCAACGCATTCACGGCGTCCCGGCTCGGCTACGGCACCGCGCGGGACTGGCTGATCGGTCTGTCGTTCGTAAACGCGGAGGGAAAACTGGTCAAGGGCGGCGGCAAAGTCGTCAAAAACGTCACCGGCTACGACATCCCTAAGTTGCACATCGGCGCGCTAGGCACCCTCGGGGTTCTCGCGGAGGCGACATTCAAAGTCGCGCCGCTACCGGAGGCGGAGCGCACGGTGCTGGTACGTCCTGGAGATGACAACGCGGCCAGTATCAGCGGATTCATCCGCGATACCCTGAACGCGGTCTCGCCCACCCGCTTCTACGGGCGCCGGGACGAGACGGGAACCTACTTCGTCGCGCACTTCAACGGGTTCGCCGAAGCCGTCGTGTCGGAGGCGGAGAAGTGCGCCGGGCTAGCCCGCGCAAGCGTTACGTCCCGGCATGCGGTTTCCATAATTGAGGAACTGACTGCGCACGATTCCCCGCATGGAGCCGTGGTATTCCGCGCGGTCGGGCCTGTAGACGAACAATGGGGGGCACTCTGTACAATGTCCGCGATGCTTGCCGAGGTGGGCACGGTCATAGAGACATGGTATGGCACGGGGGCCACGCAGGCGTACTTCCCGGAGTGGAGTGACGGAGTCGCGGCGGCGATGAGCGGAATGATAGAGCTAATAAGCACGCGAGCCCGTTCTTCCCTCACCGGCTACACGATGGTTCATGCGCCGCTATGGCACCGTGGCAAAGACGAGTGCGTATGGTTCCCCAAGGCAGCATCCCTGCCGCTCATGCGCCGCGTAAAAACCGCCCTGGATCCGGGCGACTCGCTGAATCCAGGGCGGTTCGTAACGCGGTAGCCGCTATTTGCTGGACGTGCCGATGCGTTGTAGCAAAATCCAGTTGGTCGTGGTTTGGATGTCACGCCACAGGCGGATCTGCGTCAGCACCGGACGCATGCGGTAGGTAAGCGCGTATACCAACTCCTGATCCAAACTGTTAGCATCAACGCCCGACCGGAACTTGCCATATACCAAGCCGTTATTCATACAGGGCGCGAGTTCGAAGAACAGGTTCTTACCCTCGACATCCTCGGCGCGAAATCCGGCGAGTTCGCTCTCCGTCTTGTTATAGCGCAGAATAACCCCGGCGTCGTCCACCTGAATTACCCCAACCGATAGGGAGTCTAGTTCGCCGCGCGACATTTGCGACAGGCGCGCCATCGTATTGGCCGGGAGGACCCCAGGTGTCGCGCCCAGCGTCCCCATCGGGGTGTTCGTGTTTCGTTTCAAGTTAAACATATGCGATTCTCGTTTCTAGTTCACCTCGTCCGCGACTGTGGCGTGGACGTCGTCGGGCGGCGTTCCCGCCGACTCGCGGGGGGCGGGCACCAGCCTTGCCGCGGCGTGTTGCGCGGTTTCGAGCGCGTCGGTTATCGCGCGGACGATAGCCACGATTTCACCGGCGTCGCTCCTGCCTAGCCCCTGCGTGAGCGCGTGACGCTGTGCGTAAAGGGCGGCGACCTGATCCTCCATCACGGACACCTGGGCGCGCAACTTCTCGTTCTCGCGTAGCCGGGTCAACACATCCTGCGTCTGCTTGATCCCGCCCTCACGGTAGAGTAATTCCCGATCCGCGTAAACGTCAATCAGTTGCGCCTCCATGCTGTTGATAGTCCCGGTGAGGATGCGGACGCGGTGCGACAGATCCTTGAACCCGTCCACGCCTTCCGGCAGGTCGCTTTCCGCTGTTTCTCCAACGGCGTCCGTCCCTCCCGCGTCCCCGCCGCCCTGGTAGTCGAAGTCCGGCTCGTGTTGCCGCACCCGCTCCACGAGAGCGTTCACGAGCGCGATGATTTCCGTCGCCTCGCTGACGCCGATCTCGTTGTGTAACAACTCCTTCTCGGCGTAGACGGCGATCAGTTGGCCCTCCATGCTTTCCAGCACTTTGGTGGCGACACTCCGCTCGTGTTCCTGTTGCTGGCGTGATGCTCCGGATAAACCCGCGAACATGATAGTTAGTTCCCTTCAAGGTAGTAGATCAGGCGAGCCGATTAAGGTCTGCGCCCGAAGAGTGATGGGGGAAGCGGCGGCAACGGCGACGCGTTCGACTCGTCGAACGCACTCTTACCGAACACCTCCTCCACTTCGGATTGCACGCGACGTAGCTCCATGTTCAGGGCGCGGATCCGGTCGGCGGCGATGTTGGGGTCGGCGGTTCCCGTCTCCAGACCCACCCGCTCCCACTGTGCCCGGAGCCACGCCAGATCCGCCGCGCGGTCCGCCACCGCTTCTTTCAACGCGCGCGCCCGCTCGGAGGCCATCCAAAACCAGCCGTCGTCGGTGCTGACCGCGCCGGGATCAGTGTCGTCCCCGCCGAGTTCCCGCAACAGAAACAGTCCGTTCGTTTGTAGCAAGGAAACGCGGTTCCGTAGTTTCGCCTCCTTACTCTGCAACTCCTGAACGTAGGCTAGTATGTCCTCCGCGCTGGAGGTGCCGAGTTCTTTCTCGAAAGAGCGGCGGTCCGACTCCCGCACAGCGAGTCTGCCTTCGAGCTGCCGCACCGATTGAGTCAGGGCGCGTATCTTCTCGGCGGCGTCGGTCGCCGGTTCGCGTCCGGGCAGATGCCCGACAATCTCGTCGCGCTCCATGCGCAACTGGGCGATCTCGCGGGCCTGCTCCGCAACGCGGCTGTTGAGGCGGCGCAACTTCTGGCGGGCAGCTTCCGTAGCGTCGGCGACCACGGTCGCGCCAACCTCCGCCGCGAGCAGGGAACGTTCGCGGTCGCGTTCGTTAAGCAGTTGCCGCAACTGCTGGAGCCGGTCGCGCAGGGCGTCATTCTCGCCATGCACGCCGAAGTTGGTGCCGACCGGTAGCGCGGTCGCGAGTTCGTCCGACTCCTGGGGAGCGATCTGCTCCGGCGTCACCGCCTGCACCGTGGCTTGCGCCCATAAGTCCTGCGTGATGTTTCGGAACGCCGTGGGGAGCAACGGCTCGATGGAACCGATCAGGGTAGAAAGCGCGGACAGCCCATAGATCGCCGGGAGGTTCCAGAAGCCCGCGTTCGCCTCGTACCCCGTTTGGAGGTTCATCATGTTCCAACCGGCGCGGGCGCGGATGTACCAGAGGGCGAGGGCGAGCCGCTGGTCGGACTCGGCGGTAATCGCGGTCAGGACGTCGAGCAATTCGTGGCGTGCCGATCCCTCCGCCGCGAGCGCGACGGCCTCCTCGTCACCATCCGCTGGTCGCCATTCGCCCCACAGACCGCGCCAGCGGGACGGGCCGTCCGGCTCACTGAGCCAGTTTAGCAGAGCACTGCCTATGTCGCCCGGCGCGGGGGATCCGATACTATCGGGCGCGCCGGACATGAAACCGCCACCGCCGTCGGCGGTGTCGCTAGTTCGAGCGATTGGTGCTGACAAGCACTGCCATCCTTTATCTAAACATTTACAGTCGGTCGTAGGTAAGCACGGGGAAAGAGGATTCGTCAGGCGCGTTGCCTTCTAATCGAGGCATTTACAGATGTTATTGCCCGCATCGTCTCTTTATCAAACCTCGGATCGGTCGGATCGGTTGATTATCTTTAACTGGCAACACGCGACGCTTTTTTCCGCCCCCCGATGATACCATAGCCACATGGAAAACTACGATAAATTGATGGCCCGTTGCAAAGAGATTGGCCACATCGCCAGTGCCGCCGCCGTCCTCGGGTGGGATCAGCAGTGCTACATGCCCACCGGGGGCACGGCGGAACGGGCCGAGCAACTCGCCGTCCTAGGCACCATTGCGCACGAGCGATTCACCGCGACCGAAACCGGCACTCTGCTTGCCGCCGCCGAGGCGGAAGCGAGGGACCTAGGCACGGACTCTGACGAGCGTCTCACGCTCCGCGCGGTGCGCCGCGACTACGATCTCGCCGTGAAAATCCCGTCCAGCCTCGTCGCCGAACTAGCCAAAGCCGAGACGCTGGGGCATGAGGTGTGGGTGAAGGCGCGAGCCGAAAATGACTTCGCCCATTTCGCCCCGACCCTGGAGAAACTACTCGAACTTTCGCGGCGCAAGGCGGATTATCTGGGCTACGTCACCCACCCGTACGACGCCCTGCTGGATCAATACGAGCCGGGGATGACCACGGCGGAGGTAGACCGTGTCTTCGGCGAACTGCGCGCGGGACTTGTCGAGTTGGTACGTCACATCAAGAGCTGCCCACAACAGGACGACTCCCCCCTCCGACGCGGCTTCCCCGAAGCCGGTCAACTCGCCTTCGGCGAGGCGATCATCAAAAAGATGGGGTTCGACTTCAGGCGCGGGCGGCAGGACAAGGCTGTACACCCGTTCTGCACCTCGTTCGGCAAAGATGACGTGCGCATCACGACACGCTTCGAGGCCGACTGGCTACCCGCCGCGCTGATGGGCACGATCCACGAGACCGGGCACGCGCTCTACGAACAGGGCTTCCAGATGAAGGACGACTTCACCCCGCTTTCCGGCCCGGCGTCGCTCGGCATCCACGAGTCACAATCCCGGCTCTGGGAAAATTTGGTTGGCCGCTCCCGCGTGTTCTGGGACGTCTACTACGGCGACCTGCGGAAGGCGTTCCCCGGCACGCTGGACGACGTTTCCGTGGACGCATTTTATCGCGCGATCAACAAGGTGGAGCCGTCCTATATACGGGTCGAAGCGGATGAGGCTACCTACTGTTTACACATCATGCTACGCTTCGAGATCGAGAAGCGGATGGTCGCGGGGGAACTCGCGGTTAAGGACGTTCCCGGCGCGTGGAACACACTGATGGAGGAGTATCTCGGGATCGCGCCGGATTCGGACGCGAACGGCTGTTTGCAGGACGTCCACTGGTCGGCGGCTCTGTTCGGCTACTTCCCGACCTACGCGCTGGGTACTATGCTCTCGTCGCAACTGTACGATAAGGCGACCGGTGATCACCCGAACATCGCGACCGACCTGGAGCGGGGCGAGTTCGACTCGCTCCTCCTCTGGCTCCGCGAGAACGTCCACGCGCCGGGCCGCCGCTACTTCCCCGCCGAACTGGTCGAGCGGGTCTGCGGGGAACCCGCGCAGTCGCGCTCGTACCTGCGCTATCTGAACACTAAGTTCCGGGCGATCTACGGCTAGCCGGGGTGGCCGGGGCGGGCGGCTACGGAACCGCCCGCCCGGTGAGCACGTAACCACAACATATGGCCCCCGAAAATCCCGCGAACCGCTCCCTGGTACTGGAACGCCCCGATCTGAACGGCCTACCGCCCGCCGGTCTTCCGGTCGGCGTCGCCTTAAGCGCATACCAGACCGGCGACGAATCTGTTTGGACGCACATTTGGCGCGAAGCCGAGCCGTTCGACGAGATCGCCGACTCCGTGTTCCGCGACTCGCTCGGTAATGACGAGGCACTGCTGGCCGCGCGGGTGTACTTCGCCGTGGACGAGGCGACGGGCACCACGGTCGGTACAGTGACGGCTTGGAGCGAGGAGACACCGAGCAAAGGCCACCCCGCGCTCGCGGGGTGGGGGCGCGTCCACTGGCTGGCGGTGCTACCCGCGTACCAGGGCCGCGGCATCGGTAAAGCACTGTTTCTGCACTCCCTGCATCGCCTGCGCGACCTCGGCCACCAGGAGACGTTTCTCATCACCTCGTCGGGACGAATTACCGCCGTCGTGCTCTACGAGCGGCACGGATTTCGCGAACGCCCGAAAGTGGTTGGCGCGTGATCAATCTGCTGGACGTTCAGACCATACATGGTGTCATGGACATGCTGGTGAACGGGATCAACCCGGTGTTGTTTGTCGTAATATTGATGGGGGTACTGTCGGCACTGTCATCGGCGACGCCCGCGACCCGCGCGGCCTCGCTCCGCCGCGCCCTATGGCTCTGCGCGGTCGGTTGCGTCGCTATCGCGGTACCCGTGGTATTCGCCGAAGTAGGTAAGAGGTATGTTGTTTGGCAGGGGCATTCCGGGTTCCCTTCCGGGCACACTACCTTCGCCGCGTCCGCGTCCGCGGTCATCGTGGCGTACCGCGGCAAACCATGGCTCCTGCTAGCCGTCCCCGCTACCGCGCTTATGATGTTTGCTCTGGTGTATCTGCGTTACCACGAGACGGGGGACGTATTCGGCGGACTGTTGCTGGGCGCGGGTGTAGGTGCGCTGATGACCCGGCTCCTCGTCCGCCCGCGCGTGGCGGACATCCCCCCAAGCCATGATAAACTATAGTTCACCATGCCGGACGGCAAAACACACGACCGATTAACCCTCTTCGGTGCCGCCCTGAGCGTGCCCGCGTGGCTTCTAATGGCACCACCCGCCTGGCGGGGCGATTACGCCGCCTGCGCCGTTCTCGTCGTCTCGACGCTGTTTTCCGGGCTGATGCTGTCGCCGGATCTGGACCTCGACTCCTCCATCTATCACCGCTGGGGCTTGCTCCGCTTCCTATGGTGGCCCTACCAGAAACTGATCCCGCACCGCTCGTTCCTCTCGCATTCGCTTTTGCTGGCACCGCTCCTGCGGGTGATCTACTTCCTGGCTATCGCTTACATCGTGTTCCGCGCGGGGACATGGGTAGCAGCGTTCGTGGCACCGATGAACCGCAACGCCATGACCGATTCCGCGTTCGCCGCGCTGGTCGACTTTCCGAAGCGTCAGCCGCGCTTGTTCGACGCGGCGGTTGTCGGTCTGGTTCTCGGCACGGGGATGCACGTCGGCGCGGACGCGCTCCAAACCGGCCTGCGCAAGGCGAACCCGTTCCGGCGCGGTCGGCGACACTGAGGAGTTCCGAGACGGGGGCGGCGCGTCTGATATTATGACCAGATATTCCCGCGCGGCGTCCCACCGCGCGACAACCGGATAGAAACGACAGCAACCCATGCGAACAAACTTTATCAGGCCGCTCGTAAGACCAGGAACCGAAGCCCACGCGCCGCGGGCACGCCCGCTCACCGCGCCGACCTATACCCCGGTACATACCGCCCCGTGCGGTCTCACGCGGGCACAATCCGCGACAGATAAAAGCCACGTTTGTCGAGGAGGCGGTTTTACCCGCGTCAAACGCTCCGCGTTCACGAATGCGGCAGCCGCATTCACGCTGATCGAACTGCTCGTCGTAATCGCGATCATTTCGATCCTCGCCGCGATATTATTTCCGGTGTTCGCGCAAGCCCGCGAGAAGGCGAGGCAGGCGACATGCGTCAGTAACATGAAGCAGATCGGGCTTGCGATGCTCCAGTACAGCCAGGATTACGACGAGACTTACATACTCGCGTTTTACCGCGTCACCCCGGCGGCACCCGCGACAAATACCACGCACAGTTGGGCACGGCTATTGCAACCGTACGTGAAAAGCAACGCGATCTTCCGTTGCCCGTCGGAGTCGGCTGACCTCGGCAACACCCCGGGCACCGGGGACACCCCCGCCGTCCGCTACCCCGTCACTTACGCCTACAACTTTTTTTTTCCCGGCACCGGCACTGTAGGTGGCAGTAATCTGCCCCAGACCGCGAAGCCAGCCGAGACGGTGATGATAACCGACGGCGTGTCGGCACCTGTACTGGGCATCGCCCCGGAGAAGTGGTACCGGAAACAGGCATCAAGCCCCGCGCCCGGTCAGCCAGACACGGCGGGGCGCACCGGCTACCTCCTCACCCACGCGGGCGCGGTGCCGGGCATCAATCTGCCGGAGTACGGCGCGCCGCTCGCGCGGCATGGGGGCAGAGCCGTCGTGCTGTGGGGTGACGGGCACGCGAAGTCCGCCTCCACAGCCAGTTTTTACCATGTTCCGGGGCAGGCAGAAGACCCGCGCCGCCCGGCCGGGTATTCGCAGTGGTGGTCGCCGTGTCTCGAGCCCGCCTACGGCTGTACGCCCTGACCGAGCACGCTGGTCGGGGCACCGACACCGGTCCGTCGCATCTCCTATAACTGGTGACTCTCGGGTTGCAGAGTCATTTCGCCCATCACCAGATGGGCGGGTTGGGCGAGGGCGTACAAAACGGCGTTCGTCGCGTCGTCCGCGGACAACATCTTGTCGCGTTGCACTTTCATCTCGACCGCCGGGTTGTCATAAAATGGCGTGTCCACCCCGCCGAGGTAGAGGCCGGTTACTTTGATGTTATGGCGACGCGACACTTCGGCACGGAGCGCGGCGAGGAAGCCAGTCAGCCCGTATTTGCTCGCGCAGTATGCCGTCGCGTTCGCCATCGGTGCTTTGCCCAGGATGCCGACGACGTGCAGGATGTGCCCGCTCTTCCTCGGAGCCATGACGCGTACCGCCGCCTGCGACAGATACATCGCGCCGAGCAGGTTCGTCGCGATCAGCGTCTGAAAGTCTTCCGGGGTTAGACTCTCGATGGGGCGAATCGCGCCGACGCCAGCGGCGTTGATCACGACATCGGGGGCGGCTCCGAACGCGGCACTCGCCTCCCCCATCAGGCGTGTCACCTGCTCGGCGTCGCCGAGATCGGCTGGCGAGGAGCCGGGTTCGGCACCCGTGGCGTACTCGATTTCGCCGACCAGGGCGCGCAATTTGGCTTCGCTCCTGCCGGACAGGAAGAGGCGTGCGCCCAGACGGGCGAGTCGTAGCGCGGCGACGCTCCCGATGCCGCCGGTGGCACCGGCGATCAGGATCGTTTTATCGGCGAGGGTGACGCCGCCGGAGTAGATTATTTCGCTCATGGATTTGGATATTTTTCTAGTGGCAGACGTCACGATACGCGCCCAGGGACGGAACAATTAACGTTTGAAATGCCCCGAAGCGTGGTATCGTGTGCCGAAGTCTTCAACGCGCGTCCCCGAACGCGGTTCCCGCGTTCTGCTGTCCTCACCGAACACGGGATGGCCGCGTAGGGGCGATGCTTGACAGGGTTCGCCTCGCGACCGTATACTTGGCACGCGCGACGAAGGAACACATGACTACTCGCCGCGCGTGATGACTCGGGTTCGCCCAAGCAACGCTTCCCTCACCGCCGTTGTCTCATCGCGAGAGCCGCGCGGTTGTCGCGTGGCGGGGAGTAGGCCGAGTGATGACGGCAAACGGGTGATAGGTTCGCCGAAGTCGGCGCGGGGATTGCATGCTCATCCCCGCCATGTATAAAATTGACGCCGCCGACCGCGAAAGTGGTTACCGCGGAAAATACTCAGGAGGATTGCCAATGCGAGTTCGGAACGTCGGGGAAACACACGGTTTACCCACATGGGGCGAACTACTCGCCGCGACCACCGCTCACCGGAGCAATAAGGGGTCACGCTCGGTGAGTTTAACGGCCGTGGTGCCGTCAAGGGGAACGTCCGCCGGGCGGTGCCCTTTGTCGTCGCTCCCCTTGACGATTCTGGTCGCCGCCCTATCTTCCGCGCCCGCTCTGGCACAGACTCCCAACGCCCCGGCGGTGCCCGCGCAAGCGACCCCCCTGCCCACGATCGCGCCCCCCCCCTCGCCGGCCACGTTGCCCCGAGGCAGAGTCCGGGTTTTCGTGCGCGACGCGATCTCGAAGGAATTCCTGAGCGACGCGGCGATCTTCTTCGACGACCCGACCCTGACCGATCTACGATCCGTTCCCTATTATGTCGGCGACTCCACGCGGCGCGACGAGAGTAATCGTCCTCTCGGCGGTCCGGGGTTCGTCATATCCGACCCACTCACCACCCACCGATGGGTGGTAGTTGTCCTCAAGGACGGCTACGAGACGGGCCGCGCCGTGGTGGATGTGCTCCCCGACCGCATCACACAGGTCACGGTCTACCTGCGGTTTCGCGAGCGGATCGAGCCATTCACGTTGCTGTCTACCCGCGAAACCACGAACACCGTCCGGCGTTCACAGCAGTTCGTCCGTGAAATCCCGGTCGCCGTCAGCAGCCGACAGGAGATCAACGACGTCCTTGCTAGCGCGCCCGGCTTCGTACGCAACTCGCTCAATCAGGTGCATCCGCGTGGCCAGCGATTCGGGATAGCGACGTACTTGGATGGGTTTCTTCTGCCGTCGCTCCCCGCCGGGGAACTCCAGGGCTTTCTGCCGCAGGAGATGATCGCACGCTACGACATACGAACCGGCGGCCTGTCCGCTGAGTACGGCGGCGACGTGGGCGTCGCGGTAGATCTAACGACCCGCTCGGCGGGGGCCACGCCGACCATCGAGGGACTGCTAACCACCGGCGATTATAACGGTGCCGAGGCATACATCACGGTCGGCCAGCGATTCCCGCTCGGCGGCCGCTTCGCCGCCGCCGCCGCGCGCCAGCAGGCGGTACTGGATCGGGCGAAGCCGCGAAAATCGGTCATCGGCGGAGCGTTCGTCGCGCCGGGCGCGGAGACGGTGACGAAGCCGGGCGTCGGTTATCTACTCCACGTCAGCCAGCGAAACACCAGCGCGATCGCGGAGGCGGCGCAGAAAAAGGCGACGCTGAACAACGCTGGCTACAACAATTCGTTGTTCGGCAAGTTCGAGCTCGTGCCCAGCCCTAAGCTACAGATCGAGGGGCTGATCAACATCAACGGGGCGCGGAGCGGCATCGCGAACAGGGACCGCGCCGGGGGCGTGGGCTATCTCGGGTATGTCGAGAACACGGGTGCCTTCCAGCAGAGCCCCGCGACGTTGCCGTCCCAGGACGAAGAGTATCAGAGCCAACACCAGAAGGAGAACAACAACCTCGCCCTGATCACGCTCCGCCGGACGCTCCGCCCGAAGGACATCGTCACCAACCCCGACTCGACCGTGACTCTGACCATCGGTAGCATGGACAACCAGGTGCGGCTCGAGAACACGAACCGCAACTTCGACCCCCGCGACCTCACCAACCCGAACAGTCCTCTCTACCGGCGCAACAGTTCGGTGGAGTACAATCCGACTGTACGCCGCGACTACAGCCAGATCCAGATACAAGCGGATGTCGTGGCGGCGCGTAGAAATCACATCATAAAAGGCGGCGTACTGTACAACAGCTACCAGTTGAACGAGCGGTACCGGTTCGAGCCGGGTAGTCAGGTCGCGCTGGACGCCCTGTACGCCCGAAGCCCCTCCCTGTTGCCCCCCAGCGTGACGGCGGACCCTTCCGGAATTCGGGACGGTTTCGGGAACCGAGTCGTCGCTTATCAAACCGGCCTACCCGCCGAATCACCGTCGCTTCGGATACGCCGCGACGGCACTTACTCCGCACTCTATATACAGGACACATGGTCGTTCAATCAGGCACTCACGCTTAACAGCGGGATTCGATACGACGGGTTCAGCCTGAACCGGGTGAGCGGCAACGCCGCGACGGGCGTGGCGGGTAGCCCAAGCTCGGATCGTGGCGAGATTTCACCGCGCCTGAACTTCGCCCTGCAACTGCCGCGCCGGGGGCCGCTAGGCTTCCTGGGCGGGGTCGGCACCCGCCGCGCGGTGCTACGCGCTTCGTACGACCGCCTTTTCCAAAGGCCCCCGCTGTCGCAGGGCACCTACTTCGGAGCCTCCGCGATCCGCCCGCAGACCGGCGACTCCTACGAATTGGGGCTGGAGAAACAGCTGGGCGCGAATCAGGTCGTTAAAGGCACCTTCTACACGATCCAGTTCCAGAACTACCTGGACGTGGAGGGACTTTTCCCGGGGGCGCAGTTTAGTACGGGGGCGCTAGTCTTGGTGAATTACCCGAGGGCGATCTCCGAAGGGATTGAAATCTCCTACAACTACAATCCGACCTTTCGGAATGGTAACCCGCTCACCGCCTTCGCGACTTACACGAACGGCGGGGTGAAGTTCCAAAATCTGGGCTATACTTTCGACTCGCTGGGACGGCAGGTGCAGCGCCGCCGCCCGGATCTGGATCAGGAGCAGACGCTGAACTTCGGCGCGTCTTACCGGCTCCGCGCGAGCTATATGGTAGGGCTTAGCGCCTACCTCGGGAGCGGGCTGTACGGCTCGCGCCTGCCGAATAGTAACAGCCGCCAGGGGATCGCGGAGGTGAACCTTCACCTGGCGAGTAGCCCGCGCTTCTTTCGGCGGCTGTTCGGCCTCGACATATCCGTGGAGAACGCGTTCGACCAGCGGAACCGGTACAACTCGTACAACGCGTACGAGGCGAGTCGTGTTCAGATCGGGCGCCGCCTTCTGACGTCGGTTTACACGCGGTTCTAAAAAAAGATCGTCTATATGTGGCACGGGTCACAAGAACCTGCCTGTGTCGCGGATAAACCATGGAGATTCGGGGGCACCACGCCACCCGGCTCGATGCCGCACCCATTACCGGCGTGACGGGGGCTTGCGGCGCCACGCGTGAGAGCCGCCTTGTCGCTAATTATTTTAGCGTGACGGTGAGAAACGTGTTGCATGTCTGTTGAACGGGCACGATTTGCGGGTACAATCGCTCCGTGCCGCGAGACAGCGGTCGCGGATATTTATAAACTATAGCCGTCCGGATGGACTATAACTCATCCGCGCCGCGCCTTGCTGGAAGCGTAACTATACCCAAACGCTTTTCTAAGGTATACCGAGCCCGAGCGGCAACGATCAGATCAAGCCGTGTCGGGAGAAGACTGGAGAACCATGAATCTTCAAGCCACCATTAATAGCGCGGCACATGTCGCCGTCAAAAAATCGCGCACACTACGTAGCTGGGTCACGGGGGCCGCCACGTTTGCTACGCTCGTCGCGGCATCCGGTGCCGTTTGGGCACAGGACACCGCCGCCGCCCCGGAAGCAAAAACGATGGGGCCGGTTGAGTTTTTCAACGCCGGCGGCTTCGTTATGTGGCCACTGCTCGCGCTCTCCTTAACCGCGATCACGGTCATCGTGGAGCGGTTCATGGCGTATAGGACGCTAGCGAACACCGCGCCCGGTCTGGTGCCGAGCGTGATCCAGAAGTTGCGCGGCGGTGATTTTCAGGGGGCACTTGGGCTTGCGGGGCAACAGCAGGGTCCCGTCGCCGATGTTCTAACCACCCTGATTCAGAACCGCAACGATACGAAGGATCTGCTCGAATCGCGAGCAGAGGAAGTAGTCGTCGCTTACGAGTTGAAGCTAGAGAAATTCATGTGGCTGCTGGACTCCGCGACCACCCTCTCGCCGCTACTGGGTCTGCTCGGGACTATCATCGGCATGGTACGCGTCTTCCAAAAGTTCCAGGGAGCGGGCCAGTCGGAAGCCGCGAAGGCGTCGGTACTGGGCGGGGTCGGCGAGTCGCTGTACGCGACCGCGTCCGGCATCTTCATCGCGCTGATCTGCTTCGGGTTCTACAACTACTTCACTTCGCGCCGCCGCAACGCGCTCGGGGAGACGGAACAAGCAGCCACGCGTACTATAACCGCGCTTGAGGAAGCACAGCGCAAAATCGCGCCGCCTCGCTAGATAGGCGGGGTACGGGGTGTTGTCGCATCCGCCGCCCGGAATCGGGCGGCGGCGAAAGTTCCCCATACGATGGTGCTCGTTGCCACGGCCACTGAACCCATGAAAAAACGCAAATCACACATCAAAGAGACCAAGATCGAGATCATCCCGATGATCGATACGATGTTCTTCCTGCTCGTCTTCTTCTTGCTCTCGTCGCTCAACATCATCAGCCTCTCCGGGTCCAAGGTGCGACTGCCGAAAGCGATGACCGCGACCAAGCCGCAGAGAAAGGCGGACCTTACGGTCACGGTGCGCCCCGACGGCTCCACGCAGATAGACAACACGACGTTCGCGCCAGCGGATGTCGGCGACGCGTTGATCCGTTCCGCGCAGAAGTCGAACCTGTTGCCGAACACCGCCGACGCGACTCTGCTCAGTAAGAAGGTGAAGAGCCTGATCGTGGTCATCAACGCGGATTATGAGACGGATAACGCGGCGGTCGTGAAGGCGATTGACTCGGCGCGGGCGAAGGGGTTCGTCAAGTTCGGGATCGCCGCCAAGGGCAGGAACACTGTCGAGCAGGAAACGGCCGGAAAGCAGTGAAGGAGCAACTTTTATGAAACGACGGTCCCGAGAGACGAAGCGTACCAAGATCGAGATCATCCCGATGATCGACACGATGTTTTTCCTGCTCGTCTTCTTCCTGCTCTCCGCACTGAGCATCATCAATCTCGAGTCCATCGGCATGAACCTGCCGAAGGAAGACTCCACGACTCAGCCGAAGATCAACAAGGTTGATACGCAACTAACGGTCGAGATAAAGCGCGACGGCGGCGTGTTCGTCAACAACAACCCCGTCACCATTGATAAAGTGGGCCAATCGGTGCTCGACGCGGCGACTGCTCAGGAGCGGATCAAACAGAAGAAACCGACCGCAGTGCTCTCCAAGAAGGCCATCTCGACCATGAGCGTGGTTATCAATGCCGAAACCGGGGTAACTCATGGGCTGGTGGTCACTTGCATTGACTCGGCGCGCCAGAAGGGCATCCAGCGCTTCGCGATCTCGGTGGACCGGCGTATCATCCCGCAAACCTTGCAACCCGCGCCCGTGCAACCAGCCAAATAGTTTTACAAGCATGATTTGAAGCAGAGAGCGGCGTGCGGTGTCCAACAGCGCGACGGACAGCGGATGAAAATCGGCTTTCCGATACCACGCCCGCCGCTCTTTGATATTTAGCGGGGAACGGCGCGACCGTGAACGGAGTTCAATAACAACATGGCAGATAACACTCAGAATACATCCCCTTCCTCGGGGGCACTTATCGCCCCCGAGGTAGAGCGCAAGCAGAGCCAGCGGGTTCTGATTGGCTTCTCGACGTCCCTCGCAGTCAACTTGCTGTTCCTCATCGGGGCCGCGCGCGGTATGGAGGAGAGACAACTCTCACTGGCCGCAGAAACGCCACCGCTTATCATCGAGATGCCTTCGATCACCCCCGCGCCGGTGGAAACACCCAAGGCAAATGAACCGAAGCCAGTGCCGACACCCGCCCCCAAGAACGTCGCCAAGGTACAGCCGGAGAAGACGCCGACGCCACGTGAGCTGGAACCGGTGCAAACTCCTCCCCCACCGAAGCCGAAGCCGAACGAAGCGGTACAAGCCACACCGGAACCCAAAACGGTGACACGGGAAACGCCGCCCGACGAGACGCCCCCGGAACCAGCGCAAACCCCTCCCCCGCCCAAACCGGTGGAACAGGAAGTGACCACGACGACGCAGGATAGAACCGAGCCGGTACAAACGAGCACGGTCGGGCGAACGGCCCCTACGCAGGCGGCGAACCGCTCCACGAACGCGGCGATGGCGACGACCGCCGTCACCGCGGCACCGAGTGCCCGCGGCGGCGTCCAATCCGTTGATCCGAATATCACCGCTCCTTCACTGCCGAACAGCGGTCCTGCGGGTGGTGGTTCGGCTTCGCTTGCTAGGGGCAGTCGCTCTGCCGCTAACGTGGCGGAAGGGGTGGCCGGTGCGTCCGCCGTTCTGGAAGCGGGCCAGTTTACCTCCGCGCGTTCGTCTAATAATCGCGCGACGGGCGCGCCGTCCCTACGGCTCGGCAGCCAGAGCGGTGCCACTTCCTCCGGCCCCGCCGGTATCGCCGGAGCGGCGCGCGGATCGGTTGGGATTTCCGGTGCTTCCGCCGGCGCGATCTCTGGGCCTTCGCTCAGTGCTTCGTCCGGGCCGACGATGGGCGTGCTAGGCGGCAAGTCTGGCCTGCGCAATAACATACTGACACAAGCAGATGCGGGCGGTACTGGCTCGAACAAGGGCGACTTCACGGTCGCCAAAGGTAGCGGACTCAGGCCGGGATCCATCGTGGCGAGAATGAGTGGGACCCAGGCGGGCGGCGCGCCGGGCGCGAACAGTAACGCCACGTTATCGTCCCGCGTCTCGGGCGGCGGGGGTAATCAGGTTGGCAACGGAGGGGACAGCCTCGGTGCCCCGCGACTTTCCGTGGGCGGGGGCGGCGGGGGTGGCCCGGTCGGGCTTCGAGTCGGCGCGGGTCCGCGTGCCGGTGCGGGCGGCGACGCGGCAGGAGTCGCGGGCGGCGAACAGGGCGGTGTCAGCGCGGCGGGTGTCGCCGGTGGTAAGGGAGCACCCGGTAGCGGCGCGCCCCGCACTTCCGGGCTTGGCGGCGCGGCGGGCGGCGCGGGAGTCAGTGGCGGGGTGCGCGGCGGGAAGCAGGGCGGTACTCCCAGCGATGTCGGGGACGGTCGCTCCGGCGGGCCGGGCGACGGCCCTGGAGGTGGCGGCGGTGGCCCCGTTCGCGGCGGTGCCGGGGTCGGCGTCGGAAGCGGGAGCGGCTCGCCAGGCTCATTCGGTGTCAAGGGCGGGGCAGGGAAAGGACCTGATCTAAACAGTGACGGCACCGGCTCCGCGGGCAAGGCGAAACGCTCCGACATCAAGGTCGGCGGCGGCGACAGCGGAGCCGATATCAAAACCACCAAGATTGGTACTAAAGAGGGCAGTAACAACGGGCCTATCCAGGTTCGTAGCGGATCGGGTAAGACTGGTGATCGTAGGAAAGGTGACGTCGAGGGCGGCGAAATTTCCAAGGATGTCGATCCGGTCGCGGTGGAGGCACTGACGGAAGCGAGGGCCACCTCGCGGCGCAATCCGGCGATTACCGATGACATGAAGGCGACCGATCCGAAATCGGTCGAGGTTCAGTTCTCGATCAGCGCGAACGGCTCGTCCACGATTAAGATTATCAAATCCTCGGGGAACGAGGAAGTAGACGCGGCGGTGCTACGCGCCTGCCAGTCGTGGCGTTGGAAACCGGCGACTCGCGGCGATAAGCCTATCGAGTCCAAGCAGCGCATCACCTTCGACCCGAAGGATTAAAGGCTGATGCCTGTGGAAGACGCCCCGCCGGAGTTCGGCGGGGCGTCTTTGTTTTTCGTCAGGCCCTGTTCGCAGGCGCGCCTAGCCCGCCGCTGTCTCCCGCGAATATGGCAGGTTCTCGTGTTCCGCGTACGCCGCACGTGCCGGGACCGAGTACAGGTCGCGCTCCGGGTAGCGAAGCGCAGTCAACGCCCCGCCGAAAACGCAACCGGTGTCCAGGTTCACCGTGTTGTTGACGACCGGCACGGCAACGAACCGCCGACCCGTTTCGGGGTCTGTCTGCCAGTCGAGGTCGGGACGCGGCGTGTGCCCGTACGCGATGAACGCCGCGCCGACATACTCCCCCGCCCAGTCATGCCGAATGGGCTTGTTCGTGCCCGGCTCGAACCCGCGCACATCGCCGTAGAGCGTGAACGACTTCACGGACGCGTGGTGCTGGCCGACCCACTCTTCGCGGATCCCGGCGTGCGCGACGATCAAGTGTCCATTATCGAGCACCAAGTGCGTCGGCGCGGGCGCGAGGTAGGTCAGAATATCCGTCGTCAGCGCGTCCCGCTCGGCGAGCGGGAGCGCGTCCCACTGCGCGATAGTCAGATCTAGGCCGTGCGTACGCGTGACATTGGCGCCTTTCAGGAAGCGGAACAGTTTGTCGTCGTGGTTGCCGGGCGCGAACAGAGCAAGCCCGGTCGCGACGAGGTGGCAGGCGAGTTTGAGCACGGCGGGCGAGTCCGGCCCCCGATCGGCGAGGTCGCCGACGAAGACAGGAACGCGGCCATCCGGGTGGCGCGGCAGGCCGTCCTTCGCGCCCCACTCATACCGCAACTCGGCAAGCAGGTCACACAATTCGCCGTAGCATCCGTGGATGTCGCCGATGACGTCAAAGCGGCTCCCCGACACGGCGGACGCACCGCGCGTGATCTGAACCCCATATACCGTCTCCGGCGTCAGTGTTTCCACCCCGGCGAGCGACGTGTCCTTCGGAAGCTCACGCCGCGCCTGCTCGAACGTCGCATACTGACGCGTGATCACCTTCGCCCCCACGGAGCGGTCGGCGCGGTTCTCGTCGCGGCGGATGCACTCGTCGAGCGGCACGTCCAGAATCAGCGCGTAGACGGGGACGTGCCGTTTCGCGGCGGTTTCGCGGATCTGGGCGCGGGCGGACGGTTTGAGCGCGGTCGAGTCCACCACAGTAAACCGGAGGTGCTTCAATCTCAAATCCAGCGTGAAGTGCAAGAGCGCGAACGCGTCTTCCGTGACCTGTTGCGCGGCGGGGTCGTCGGCAACGCGGGCGCGGCACTCGTCGGAGGCGAGGACTTCGGTCGGCAGGAAATGCGTGCGGGCGAACGTGGACTTGCCCGAGCCGGACGGGCCGACCAGCATCAGGACGGCGGTCGGCGGGTAGGAGAGTATGATCCGTTCCATGATTGTAAACTGTATCGCCGCGCGGGGGCGGGATGCAAAAAAGGCAGGCTATTCTGATGCGCTTGAATGGGCGTCACTCAGGGTCGCGACTTTACTGGCCGCTCCCCGCCGCCGGAGCCGCGAGCGACGCCAGGTAAAGGGTTTGCGCAATGGCATATTCGTTCCGGGCTTCGAGGATTGCCGTGATCGCGTCGCGCACCGCCCCCCGCCCGCCGTTCCGAAGGGTGACATAGTGCGCAGCGGCGAGGAGGAGCGGATCGGCATCGGCGGGCGCAATACACACCCCGGCGACCCTGAATGCGGGCAGATCGTTCCAGTCATCGCCCATATACGCCACGGCGTCCGGCGCGACGCCGAGTTGCGCCGCGAGCCGCGCCAGTTCTCCGGCCTTATCGCGCACCCCCTGCCGCAGATGCAACACCCCCAGTTCGCGGGCGCGACGCTCCACGATGGGCGACATCCGTCCGGTAATCCACGCCGTCTGCAGACCGACCAGCGACGCCATCACGATCCCCAGGCCATCGCGGATATGGAAGGTTTTGAGTTCGCGCCCGTCGTCGGTGAAAGTCACCGCGCCGTCGGTCAGTGTGCCGTCCACGTCGAGCGCGAGGAGCCGGACACGGGCGAGGCGTTCGGTCACGCTCGGGGACGCCGCTTCGATGGCCTGCGTCACGACATACCGCCGTCGGGCAGGACAATCCCAGCGCGAACCAGATCTTTGAGCATTAGCATCCCGACCGGGCGACCATCCTCCGACACGACCGGTAGATCGCCGGGACGCACCGATTCGTTCTCGAACTGATCCATAGCCTCGACCGCGAGCCTGTCCGGGGATGTGACGCGTGGGTTCCGACTCATCGCGTCGGCGACGGAACGCTTCAACGCCCCGTCACCGACGCGGAGCAGGAAGCGGCGTATATCCCCGTCGGTCAGAATGCCAGAAAGTTTGCCACGCCCGTCCGACACGCAGGCGGCACCGGCACCCGCCTTCGTGATCGCGAACAGGGCATCGGCGAGCAAGGCCTCCTCCCCAATCACGGCGAGCGAATCGCCGGTACGCATCACATCACCGACATGCAGGAGGAGGCGGCGTCCCAGCGACCCGGCGGGATGCAAAAGAGCGTAGTCACTTTGGGAGAAGTTCCGCGCCTCCATCACCGCGAGGGCCAGCGCGTCGCCGAGCGCGAGCATGGCGGTAGTCGAGGTGGTCGGCGCGAGGTTATGTGGGCATGCCTCTTTCGGCACCCGTGCATCGAGCGCGACATCGGCGGCACGGGCGAGCGACGATCTCACATTGCCGGTGACCGCTATCAGGGCGGTGGCGCGGCGTTTCAGGGCGGGCAATATCGCCCGCAGTTCGTCGGTCTCGCCCGAATAGGACAGCGCGAGGGCCACATCCCGACCCGGCGCGATCATGCCGAGGTCGCCATGCAACGCCTCGGCGGGGTGCAAGAAGAGCGCGGGGGTGCCCGTTGACGCAAGCGTCGCCGCGATCTTGCGCCCGATCAGCCCGGACTTGCCCATTCCGGTGACGACAACGCGCCCGTCGCAGGCGAGCATAAGTCGGGCGGCGCGGGCGAAGTCCGCGCCGAGGCGGCCACTTATCTGGTGGAGCGCGTCGGCGGCCTCGGTCAGGGTGCGTCTGCCGACGGCGAGCAGTACGTCATCGGCCACGCGGTTTTTTTCGGGGGCATGAATCACGCTCTGATTATAGCACCCTATCTGTCACCCCATGCGGCTTCGGCACCGCGGAAAACTATCCATCGTCGGTGACTTTTAGCCGGTCGGCACGTTGTATAATCGTACAAACGCCCGCGCCGCGCGAGCGTTGACATGAGAGGCCACTTGTGAAACCTATCCTGATCCCCGCCAACTCCGCCCTGTACCGAGCCGGTATCTCCATGCTCCTCCTCGGGGCGATTTCGCTTGCCGACGTGGGGCTGTTGCTCGCGAGCGGGAAGCCTGGCGGGGCGATTTTGGTAGCGGCTCTCTTCATCGGGGCACTGGGTTCTTATGGCATCGTCGCGGGCGCGATGGATCTAGCCAAGTGGTGCCGCGCTAACACCACCCCTGCCCTTCTGCTGACGGACGAGGGAATCACGGACGCGACCGGCATCGTCACGGGCGGCATGGCGCGCTGGAGCGAGATATGGTCGGTGTCGCAGGTACGGATACGCGGACACACATCACTCGCCATCGAACTGACCGACGACGCGGCGTACCTCGCCCGACTGCCCCTCTGGAAGCGGTCGCTCCTGTCCGCGAACGTCACCATGTTCGGGTCGCCGTTCCTGGTGTCGGAGGAGGAGCTGGCCATCCCGTTGAACGAGGTACGAGCACTCGTCGAGGCGACATGGCGTGCGTCGCGGGAGGCGGGGTGCGTGTCACCTGACGCGGGTACGACCCGCCACTGGTGGACGGCGGTTCCGCCCGAAGAACGCGCCGTGGTCGCGGTTCGACGCGACCGGTAGCCGACGGTTTTTAACGGTGCCGGTGGTACAATATTTCCATTATGACAGGTGACACCCCCATGGACGAAGGAGGAGTAGTTCGCATCCCCGCTAACATCGGTAGCGTACTGTTCAATGCCGCTCTTCAACTGGCGGTGATCTTTTTCCTTTTCGTTAGCAGTTGGGCTTCTCCCCCCTACCTTATATTAGCAATTCCTTGCCTGTTAGTTTTCCTGTTCAGCCTTTCTAACTGGGTAGCGACCTGGACGGTGCCCGCGCTACTCGGGGACGCGGAAGGAATAACGGATGCCACCGGGACCGCGCATGGTGGCCTCGTCCACTGGCATGAGATTTCTGGCTTCGCGGAGGCGACTGTGAGCGGTCAACCAGCGTTGCTGATTCATCTCCATGACCCGCTCGCCTATTTGGACCGCCTCCCGAAAGCCAAACGCGCCTTGCTAGCGGGGAGCGTCCCGGTTCACGGCACTCCCTGTATCGTGGGGCAGAATGACATCGGGATTCCTGTCGCGGAGGCGCTGTCGCTCCTCGAAGCGGCGCGGGCGCGGTTCGCGGCTGTTCCGGTTCCCGTCCCCGCCTTTGTGAACGGCGCGTCCGTCCTGCCCGCTACCCGGTGGTGGACTGCGATCCCGCCCGAGGAGCGAAATGTCCAGCCGCTGCGGAATAACGCCGACCGGTGACAGGGCACAGTTGACGTTTTTGAGAGTGACGCCCCACGCTATAGGGTACAGTGAGCCATGAACAACTACTCGATTCGGGGAACCGCCGTAACAGTGCCGACTGTCTGCGTCTTGCTCCTGTTGTGTCGCGGCGCGGCGGCGCAGGATGGCCCGATCACTGCGAAGGTCGGCGATCCTTTGCGGAAGACCATTCTCAATCTGTTGCGACCCGGCGTCGAGAAGGAGGCGCACCAGAAAGTGATTTTCAAGGTCACCGGGTTCAACATTATAAAGGATTGGGCGTTCGTGGACGTCGTCGCGCTACAACCAGGCGGAAAGCCACTCGACTTCGCGAAGGCGGGTCTCAACCCCGAGGGCAACTCGAACTCGATAACCGCCCTGTTTCACAAGATACATGGGAAGTGGAAACTAGTAGACAAAGCCGCGTGGGTGACTGACGTGGAGTACGAGGATTGGCCCGCGAAGTATCACGCGCCGAAGGCGATCATCTCTTTCACACAATGACCGCCTCGCCGCTCTTTCGTTTTGAGGACGTGGGCGCGATTGCGTGTGACCGCTTCGGCGGAAGAAGGAACAGGCATGAACACGGAGGGCGGTGGTATAACGCAGGGCATGACCGATACCGACGTCCTCCAGATTTTCGAGCAGTCCGGGGCTTTGCTCACCGGGCACTTCGTCCTCACCAGCGGCAACCACTCTTCCCGCTACTTCGAGAAGTTTCATGTGCTCAATCAGCCGCGTCATGTGGAAACGCTGTGCCGCGAACTCGCCGCCCGTCTCGCGCCCTTCCGCCCCGACGTGGTGCTCGGCCCTACCACCCTCGGGGTTTTATTGGCTTACGAGACGGCGAAGCATCTCGGCGTTCCCGCCGCGTACGGCGAGAAGGGCGCGGACGGCAATCGGTTCCTGCGCCGCCCGGAGCATATCGCGCCGGGGGCGCGGGTCGCGGTGGTAGACGACGTGTTAACCACAGGCGGTTCGGTGCGCGAGTGCATCGAGCTAGTCAAGAGGCGAGGCGCGATACTGTGCGCGGTAGGCTTACTCGTGGATCGCTCGGGCGGCGCGGTGACTTTTGGGGACGTGCCCGTCGTCGCCCTGCTTTCGCTACAGGTGGAGTCCTTCGCGCCTGACGTGGTGCCGGAGTGGCTGGCGGCGATTCCCGTCCATCGTCCCGGTTCCACGGGCAAAGCGTGATCGGTTGTGGGACATCGTCTAATGCATTCCCTGCCGCACCGCCTCGTACACCAGCACGCCCGCCGCGACCGTGACATTGAGCGATGACGCGCCGCCGGGTGCCATCGGGAGCCGGACGAAGTCCGACGCGACCGCGCGGAGCGCATCGCTGATGCCGTCGCTTTCATTGCCGACCGCGAGCGCGAGCGGGCGGACGGACAAGTCGGCGGCGTAGGCGAGATCGGGGGCCTTCGCGGATGTGGCGATGATACGTAACCCGCCGTGCCGGTATGACGAAAGCGTCGCCGACAGTTTGTCCGCGATCACCAGCGGGAGACGCAGTATCGAGCCGGTCGTGGAGCGCACCGCCTGCCGCGACCACGGCTCCGCCGAATCGGACGACAGCACCAGCGCGGCGCAACCCGCCGCTTCCGCCGTGCGTACCAGCACGCCGACGTTGCGCGGGTCCTGGATCCGCTCCGCGACGAGGAGCAGGGCGTCGGGGCGGGCTTCCAGCACCGCCTCAAGCGTCATTACGCGCTTGGACACGGCGGCGACCGCCGTTGTCGCCGTCGCATAGGCGGTGCCGAGCAGTTTGGTGATGAGCCCCCCGCCCAACGCGTATATCGGCACCCCTCGGGCCTCACAGAGCGGCGTAAGCGCACCGACCGACTCCGGGGCGCAGAACACGGCGTGAACATCACAGGACGAACGCAGTGCCTGCGCGACCTGATCCGCGTCCTCGACTAAATATCGCCCGGTCGCCTCGCGCCCGCCCTGCCGGGTCAGCGCGAGGGCGTCCCGGAACGCCGGATGCTTGATACCGCTTACAGTTTCCGTCATGGCTCTCACAATACCGCGCCCATGGCGTACGCGCCAAACCGCAGTTCGCCCGTGGTAACACCTGGCACCAGGTCAGTCGCGGAGTGGCACTCGTCGCGGTTCATGCGTCGGCCCGTTGCAACGCGGCACACCGTTCTCCCAATGGAGTACGTCAAGACACATCCGGCGGGCAGTTCGGTCGCTATCCCAGGCGTGGTATACGATGAACTGGGTCTCGCCGTCGGGCGCGGTCGCCACCGTGTTATGGCCGGGGCCGATAAGCACCCCCTCCGGCTCGGTTCGCAGTAGCGTGCCCCGATCGGTCTCACTACCGGATGTCGGTGCCGGAATCCAGGGGCCGAGGGGATGCTCCGACACGGCGTAGGAGACACGGTACCCCGCGCCCTCCCAACAGCCGCCCGAAAAGAAGCAGTAATAAAGCCCGCCGCGCTCGATCACGCAAGGCCCTTCCAGCGTGTGCCACGCCGCCCATCGGTGTCCATACAGGTCCCGCTCCCGCTCGAATATCTGCCAGTCGGCGTACGGGCGCAGGATCGGACGCGAATCGCCGATAACGGTCATCAAGTCGTCCGCGAGACGCGCGACGGCGAGGCCCGTGCCAGGCCGTTCCCCATCAAGGTAATCACGGGCGAAGAAAAGGTAATGGCCGCCGTCGCGCGGGTCGGTGAACGGGTGCGCGTCTATCGAAAACCCATCCTCCGGTAGCATCTCATAGCCCAGATCACGGAACGGGCCGTCGGGCCGCGACGCGGTCGCGACCCGCAACCGCTGCCGTATAAATTCTCCCGCCGGTGCCGCCGAGTAGTAAAGCAAAAACTGCCCATCGCGCTCGGCGGCGGCGGGTGCCCAATAATCCGCGTCATCAGGCAGGTGCACCGACGGCTCCAGCGCGCCGCCGACCGACTCCCAGTTCGCCAGATCGCGCGAAAAGAGCACCGGGAACCGGCGGCCATCGCGGGACACATCGCCTGTGCCGTACGCATAGTACCCGCCCCGCGTTGTTAGCACGAATGGGTCCGCCATGTACCCGTCCCAAACGGGGTTCGTATAACTTAACGTCACTTATCGGCCGCCTTTACGTTTACCACGCGCCGGCCCGCGCCGCGGACCCAGCGTGAGCGCGAGACCACCGTTACGCCGCCGGGTACGCCGCGCCCCGCTGTCCGCGTTGCGGGGAACAGTGCCCGCGCCGGGATGATCTCGAAGGGCTGGCGCGGACTGGACCACGCGAGCATGATATTGGAAGCGTTCTTCCCGGCGCGGTACTCCACACGCAGGTCATGCGGCTTGTTCGCGGCCAGCGACACCGTTCCCTCGTCGGCAGTCAATGGATGCTCGTCCCAGTCATCAATCAGCATCTTGCCGTTTACCCACACGCGGACGCCACCCTCCGAGTAAGTCTGCAACGTATAGGTGTCATCGAATCGGGGCACCACCGCGCCGTGCCAGCGCACCGACGTACCAGGCGTCGCCGCGTCAGTCGCCCCGCCCCACTGGAACCCGATAACCGGGTCCAGGCGCGTTCTCCGCGGCATCCCTTCCCCCGGCGCGCCCCCCGCGAAATACTCGCCGGTCAAGCCCGTCCCCTGAATAGCGCGGGGTGCGCGCCCACCCGCGCCGTCGTCCGAAGGAACCGCGAGCGGCACCCCGGCGGGAACCGGGTGTCCGAAGTACGGCACGCCCTCGCTGTTCCAGACGAACTGTTGCGCACGCGCCGTCCTCCCACGCCAGGTGTTGTCAATCCCCTCTTTGCCGTGGTACACGATCCAGTTCTGTGTACGGTCCGGCGACAGACAGAAGCCGTTATGGCCCGGCGTGTAGACCACGCCGTCGCGGCCGCTATACTTGCGGAAAACCGGCACGGTGGACTTGCTCCAGGACTCGGGGCGGAGCAGGTTCCCGTCCGTGTTGGTCAACATCCCCAGACAGTAGTCCGGCGTCGTGCCGCCGCTCGCGGAGTAGATCATGAACGTCTTCCCGCCGCGCGTGAGGACTTCCGGCCCTTCGTTCACGGGCCAGCCGCGCCGCTCCCAGTCGAACGTCGGCTCGGACAGCAGGACGCGGTTCCCGGAAAGCGTCCACGGGTTCTTCATCGGCGCGACATAGATATTCTGCGTTCCCGGCGCGTCCTGAGCGCGTCCCGACCAGAAGAAGTACAGGCCGCCCCCCGGTAGTTGGGCCACGGTGCCGTCAATCGCGTAAACGTCGGTGCCGGGAACCACTATCCGCCCCTTCTCGGTGTACGCCCCCTGCGGATCGTCCGTAACAGACTCCAGAACGAACTGGCGGCGGTGCAAGTCGTTCCCATCCGACGCGGTGTAGTAGATGTACCATCTGCCGTCCAGGAAGTGGATCTCCGGAGCCCAGACATCCTCGGCGTTCGGCCCCTTGTCCGGTGCCCGCCAGACCGTGACCTTCGTGCCTTTGTCTAGCGCGGTCAAGGAAGGAGACTTCCAAACCTCAACGCTCTTGCCGACGGTGAAGGTGAAGTAGTAATAGCCGTTCCGGTAGGCGAGCCACGGGTCGGCGGCGTCGCGCGAGGTGACGATGGGGTTGGTGAACGTCCGAAGCGCGGGCACGGCTTCCCGGACGGCAGCGGGAACCCGGCGCGACTTGCCCGCCGCCTTCGGAAGTGGCCACCGCGTGGTAGCGTCCGGGCGAGGCGCGACGACCTGCCCTTCGGTACGGCAGGCCGACAGCGAGAGAAGCAGGAGCAAAAATAAAGGGATCGCTAAAGTCGCGTGGTCGCCCACCAGGGGCAAGTGAAGCCATCCCCGTCCAGAGGACGTTCGGCACGGAGTGCCTACAGACGTGGGTTTCAACCCGCGTTTCTTGACGAACCGCGCGACATTTGAGAGACTCAGACGGACGGCGAGAGGAGGTATTTTTCGTGTCATGGTCGGTTGGTTATCTGCCAGCTATCCCCGTGAGCGAGATCCCCCGGATGATATGTCGCTGTAACAGGAGGAAAGCGATAATGACCGGCACCGCCGCGAGGCTAGCCGCCGCCATCATCGGGCCGTACTCGGTGCTGTAGTGACCCTGGAATATGGTGATTCCGATCGGGAGCGTCCGCATCTCCAGGCTGTCCGTAAAAAGGAGCGGTGCCTCAAACGCGTTCCAGGTGGCGATAAACGTGAAGATCCCGAGCGCGGCGAACGCGGGCAGGGATAGCGGCACGATCACGTTGAGCAGGATCCCCATCGGGCTACAGCCGTCTATGCGCGCCGCCTCCTCCAGTTCGACCGGAATCGCGGCGAAGAACTGGCGCAACAGGAAGACCCCGAACGTCCCCGCCGCCGCCGGGACGATCAGCGCGACATATGTGTCGAACCAGCCAAGCGATCGGATCAGCAGGTACGACGGGATCAGGAGTGCCTGACCCGGCACCAGCATCGTCGCGAGTAGCACCCCGAACACCTTGTCGCGCCCGGTCCACTTCAGGCGGGCGTAGGCGAACGCGGCGAGTCCGTCAACAATAAGTATCAGCGCGGTGGTCGCCAGCGAGACAAACACGCTGTTCGACGTCCATCGCCACACGGGGAACTCCTCGACCTTCGCCAGAATATACCGGAAGTTCTGCGTGGTCGCGGGGTGCGGGAGCCAGCGCAGGGACGCCAGATCCTTGATGATGGCGTCCGGCGACTTCAGCGCGGTGGACAACATCCACAGCACGGGAGCCAGAAACAGGAACACGCCCGCCAGCAAAGCCAGGTGGAGACCAGGCTGCCAGTTACGACTTCGGGTGGCGATTCGTTGGCGATTCATCAGGACGTTTCCTCCTTTGACTTTCTTCCGCTCAGCAACCGGAACTGGATCAGCGTCATGATCGCGACGGCGGCGAACAGCAAGTAGGCGATGGCGGCACCGTACCCGATCTCGTACTGGTTAAAGCCCTGCTGATACATGTACAGCGACAGCGTCAGGCCCGAGCGCACCGGTCCCGAGCCGGGCGCGAACAGCACATAGGACTGCCCGAAGATCTGGAACGCGCCGAGCACGGAGATCACGAGGCAGAACAGGATCGTCGGTGCGAGCAGCGGCAGGGTGACGTGCCGAAACTGCCCCCAGGTGGACGCGCCGTCAATGCGGGCCGCCTCGTAGTACTCCTCCGGGATCCCGCCGAGACCCGCCAGATACAGCACCATGTTTCCGCCCGTCGTCCACCAGATCGTCATCAGCACGATGGCGGGCATCACGATGCGCGGGTCGGAGAGCCATGGAATCGGAAGGAACGCGCCGAGCGGGACGTGAACACCGCGCAGGGCGTTGACCACGCCGCCGATGCTCAGGTTCATCAGCCCGTTCTGCGTGTCATACAACCACCTCCATAAAACGGCGACTACGGCAATGGAGATAACACCCGGCAGGTAGACGATGACCCGATAGAACGCCTGGCCCCGCTTCAGGGCGTGAATGCCCAGCGCGAACGCGAGCGAAACGGCGTTTCCGAGCGGCACGATCATCAGCCCGAAGTAGGCGGTGTTCCGCGCCGCGACCCAGAAGATGTCGTCGGTCAGGGCGGCCCAGTAGTTGCCGAAGCCCACGAACGGATGCGTCCGCGCCAGGATGTGCCACTGGTGCAACGAAATCCAGAAGCCGTACACGACTGGCACGAGCAGGAACACGGTGAACAGCACGAGATGCGGCATCGCGAAAAGCCAGCCGGTTAGAGAGCGGGACCGTCTCATGGTCGCTCCAGCACCTGGTTGATTCGCCGGTCGGCATCCGCCATCGCGGCGCGCGGCGATTGCAAGTTCAAAAGCACCGCTTCTATCGCCGGGTCAATGAACGGAAATAGGGCGTTCGTACGTGGGCTGAGCGGCTCGTACCGCACGTCAGTTATCTGCGACCCGAACGCGGACTGGACCGGGAGCGACGCGAACTCCGCCGACTCCCGCACCGTGTTGCGCGCGGGTACCTGCCCCCCCTTCGCCCACTCGATGCTGTGTTCGGAAAGGTAGCGCATCAGCCGCCAAGAGGCCGCCGCCGCCTCATCGCTAGCGGCGGCGGGTTGCGCGAGCAAGTGTGAGCCACCCCACACGGAGGGCCGGGTGCCAATCAGCGGGACGGGTGCCCCGGCGTACGCAAGCCCCTTCTGCTCTTCCAGCGAGGACAGCATATAAATCCCCTCGAACGCCATCGCGGCTTTCCCCTGCCGGAACGTCATCCATGCGTCAAGCCCCTCGGGGCGCGGGGCAACTTTGTGTTTGAAAACCAGGTCGCGCATCCACTCGACCGCCGCGATCCCGGCGGGCGAACTCATCGCGCCGTGCTTCAGGTCATCCGTTAACACCCCGCCCCCGAACTGCCCCATCACCGTCATGAAGTTGGTGCGTTGCCAGGTCAGAACGAAGCCCCACTGTTCGCCCGCTCCACCGCCGTCCGCTCCTCGGGTCAACGCCCGCGCGGCATCGAGGAACTCCGCCCCGGTGGTCGGAGGCTTCGCCTTGCCCCGCGCGTCCACGATCCCGGCACGCTCGAACAGGTCGGTGTTGTAGTACAGGCCCTGGGGATGGACATCGAGTGGCAACGCGTACTGCGTGTCGTTATAGAACGTCGCTTTCCACGGCACGGGCGCGAACCGCGACTCGTCAAAGTCCACGCCCGCGCCCATGTACAGGTCACGGAGCGAACGCAGGACGCCGAACGAGGCGAACTCGGGAAGCCGCCCGGCGTGAATCACAAACAGGTCGGGCGCGCCACCGTACGCGAGCGAAAGGGTCAACTTGTCGTAATACGTGCCCCAGGGGATGATCTGCATCCGCACGGCGATGTCCGGGTTATCGCGGCGGAATCCCGCGATCATCCGCTCCATCGTCTTGCCGTCGGGGCCGGTGAAGCCGTTCCAGAACCGGAGCACCACGCGCCCACGCTCGTCCCGCGTTGTTGGGACGACGCCGCGCCCGCGAGAAACACATCCAATCCCGCCCAGTAGCGCGGGAGAAAGAGTGAGACCGACTTGCAGAAGGCGGCGGCGGCTGATAAGGCGTGACATAGTTTTCGCGGATCAATCTCACGAAGGCGGCGGCACGGGGCGCGTGCCGCCACCTAGAGGTACCCGATTACCGGGTGTCGCCATCCTTATACTGGCACCGGTCGGTGCGGGACGGGTTATCCGAGCGGTCGTCGCTGATGCCAAAGTTCTGCCGCCACGGGGTAGGCGTGATCATCGTGCCGTCCGCCGCGCGCTTATCCGGCCCGATCCGCCGCCATGTCTGTGCCCAGTTCATCGCTTTGGCGTGCCCATCGGCGAAGACGTAGTTCGACAATCCCTTATTTCGCGCACCCTTGTCAATAGACTCGGGATTATGCTGCTTCCAGGTCGCGGGTCCGCGACCGGGCACATGGCTTACATGCCGATCCATCGCTGTGTTGTTGGGCCAGTCAATACAGACATATCCCCGGTCTTCGGTTTCCCAGGAAGCGAGCTGATTGTAGTTCGCCTCATCCACCCCGGTGCTGGACTCCGCGATCACGATCGAGTCGGAGGGGCTATCTAACTTCGAGAGCTGCAAGGCGTTGAACGCGCCGTTCTCCTGATTACTCACATTGTAGCGATACGAAGTCGGCATGATGAGATTGCCCGGAATAATAACAGGGTTGAGGTTATAGGTGCGCGCGTCAACGTCGGACGGGCACTGATACACCTGTGTGCTTTTAACGTAGTTGTATATGACCGCGTCCCATCCCGTGAACCAGGGGAAACCCCACGGGGAAGCGGAGTCACCCTGATCGTTGAAGAACGCTTTCGGTAGCAGTTCCTCATGGTCCTGGGTGAACATGGCCACCGCCTGTCCCAACTGCTTCATGTTGCTCATACAGGAGGTCTGTCGCGCCTTCTCTCGCGCCTGGGCGAACACGGGGAACAGGATCGCGGCGAGGATCGCAATGATAGCGATGACCACGAGCAGTTCGATAAGAGTGAAGCCGCTACGGACGGCTTTCTGTGATAAACGAGTGGACATTAAAGAACTTCCTTTCGATCAGTGACGCTTCCGTTGCGTCTGAGAGCGTGCCGTGTTAGTCACGGCACGCGGTGTTAAGAATCAGGTATATTGTTCAGGGCTCGCGGGTGTTCCCCGCCCGCTTATCGCGCGCCTGGTACAACTCCGGGGTTCGCTTTCATTTTGTCCTGATATTCAGGCGGTACCGACTGAGTCTTGCTCGCGGGCGCGGACGCCGCGGGCACCTTCGCGGACGTAGGCCCCCCCCCCCCGGACGCCGCGGCCCCTGTTTTGTCGCCGCATCCCGCGAGGGAAACTGCCGTCACCGCGAGCGCGGCGAACATCGCCACGATGAGCGGTTTGCTCGGAGTATTTCCGGTTCTTTTTTCAATCATGATGTTTAGTGGCTCCGCCATTTAGTTCTAATCCTTTTCCGCAGTGTAATATAGAGCGGCTCGTGCCCTGTACCGAACGTTCGGTACCGAATTACCCATCAATTCGATCCGATTAACTACTTGATGCCGTACTGCGAAACAATGCTGGACTCTCGGACGCTGAGTGGAGCCGGTATGATCTTGTACTTTCGCGGGGGGTCTATCGAGTCGCCCTCAGCCTTGAACTCGATCCGTCCGATTAACATCTCCACCGCGCTACGACACAACTCCACGATCGGATACGCAATGCTCGTTAATGGGACATCTAGTTGCGACACGAGCGGGATGTCGTCGCAACCGATTATCGCGATGTCGTTAGGGACACGTAGCCCGCGCCGACGTAATCCCATCAAAGCACCGAACGCGGTCATGTCGTTAAAGCACAGTAGAGCATCTGGTCGCTCGGTCGGGCGCGAGCACGCGATCTCCTCCGCGCGGATCCGCGCGGCCTTCGGGTCGTTCGCGGAGCCATCGTAAGTGTAAACCAGCGGCTCACTTTCCCGCGCCGCGACAAACTCGCGATAGATGCCCACGCGCGGGTCTCCGGTCGTCATGAGCGAGGAGAGCGGCGCGAGATACCCTATTCGCTTCGATCCTTGATCCTGGAAATGCGACAGAGCATCCCGCACCCCCTGCCCTAAGGCCGCCTCGACACTATCGCACTGCTCGATCCGGTACCCGAGAACCACTACATTAGTCGAACGCGGGTTCTTCTCGAGCCAAGTGCGTATTTCGGACGCCGACTCACTCCAAATGAGTAGTCCGTCCACCTGTCTCGAAGCCAGCGTTTCCAGAAGGTGAAAATCGCTCACCTCGCCCTGCCGCCGCATAGCTAGCACCGACTCATACCCCGCCCGCTCCAGTTCCGCCGTGCAGAGCGAGACTAGGCGGGCAAAGAACGGGTTTTCCACGTCACCCGTGAGCAACCCGACCACCATGCTCCGACTTGTACGCAGTTGTTGCGCGGCGCGATTAGCACTGTACCCGAGTTGCTTCGCAGCCAGTAGGACACGATCCCGCGTCTCCGAGGAGACGCGCGTACTTCCCCCGCTACCGTTCAGGACATAGGAGGCGGTGCTCTGATGCACGCGCGCATGGCGTGCTATCTCTCGTAGGGTTGTTTTCATGACGTCGCATCCCCGGCCGCTTCCACTCTGTCAGTGTCTTACCGAACGTTCGGTGAGCACAATTTACCCCAAATCTGGCGCGTTGTCAATGACTACGGGACGCCCATGAATAAAATATCTGTGTTCTGCCGCTAGAGCGGGCGATCCAGCGAAAAAAGATCTGTGGTGCGCAGATACCAGCCACCGCCGTGCATCCGCCCGATCATGTGGGCCTCCTCCGTGAGGACACGCCGACTTCCGGCGTCCCATAAATCATCACGCAGGTGTAAATAAACCACCTCGCCCAGCACAATCCGGTTGTTACCTACCACGGCAATCTCGGCGACGCGACACTCTAGGGCGGCGGGCGCGGACGCGACGCGCGGCACCGGCGCGATCTTCACAGTCTCGGCGAGCACTAGATCCGCCGCGTGAACCTCACTCGCGTCCGCCGGGAGTTCCGACGCCGTGCGGTTCATCGCGTCCGCGTGCGCCTCGTCTACCATATGTACTACGAATCCTGCCCCGACCCGCGACAGGTTCCGCCCGGTATCTTTCGGCTCGCCACTCCGCTTCGCGGGGCTAACACCCAGCGCGACCGTCGGCGGGTCGGACCCGACCAGATTGAAGAACGAGAACGGCGCGACATTGACCACACCGCTCTCCACGTCCCGCGTCATCACCCAGGCTATCGGGCGCGGCACGACGAGCGAGGAAAGCACGCGGTACGCCTCGCCGCCGGATAAAGCGGACAGGTCGAACGTCGCCACCGCTACTTCCCGTCTTTCACGAGCGTCGCGGAGTTCAGATCCAGGGCAGCGAACGGGATCACGGTCACCGCGTCGCTTGGGAAGCGCGTCTTAAGGTCGGGCAGGAACTTCGCCGCGTTGCCGACGATCACGACGCTCGCCGTGGCCGCCCCGAACCGCTGATCGGCGAACGTTCGCACCTGATCCGGCGTCACGGCTTGCACCCGCGACAGATACGTCTGCAACTCGGATAGCGGGCGATGATACAGCGCGAGTTGGCCGACCAATCCCGCGATCCCGCCCCCCGTCTCCAGGGCGCGTGCGAAGTCGCCGGACAGGGCGGACTTGCGGGCGGCGAACTCATCGGGCGTCGGCGCGGAAGTGCCCAGCTTGCCCAATTCCTCGACGAGAACCTGCGCGGTCTCGCCCGCCGATTCGTTCTTGGTCTGCGCGTATAGGGACAGCGGCCCTGTTTCGGCGCGGGCCGCGAGCGAGCTGTTCGCGCCGTAGGAAAGCCCACGTTTGACGCGCACCTCCCGGTTGAGGCGCGACGAATAGCCGCCGCCTAGGATATCGTTGGTGAGTTGGGCGATCTCCAGATTCAGCTCGCTCTGCTTCACGCCGAAGCGCGTGATTTGTACGGCGGCTTGTCCCGCGTCCGGTCGGTCAATAACCACGATATGCCGCTTCTCCGGAGGCGGGAGGGCAGTCAGACCGTTGCCAGTGATGTACCCCGCCTTCGGGTTGCGCCACGCGCCGAAGTAGGTTTGCGCCAGTACCCGCGCCGCCTCGGGCGTGATGTCGCCGGAGATGACCAGCACCGCGTACCCGATCTGGTACTGACTCCGATACGCGCCCATGAGGTCATCGCGCGTGATCACTTTCAGACTATCGGGAGTTCCGGTCGCCGGGTTACCGTAGCGACTGTCGCCGTACAGGACGCGCGCCGCGACTAGCCGCGCGAGAGTCCCCGGCGCGCGGTACGCGACCGTGAGATCATCCGTGGTCTGGGTGCGATAGCGTGTCAACTCCTCGGCGGGGAAGGTCGGGTTCTGTAACACGTCCGCGAGTAGCGGCATCGCCTCGTTCAGGCGCGATTTGAGGACCCCGAGCGAAACCACGGTGCTGTCGTACCCGGCACTCGCGCCGAGCGACGCGCCGAGTTGCTCCACCTGGCCCGCGATCTGCGTCGCCGTGCGGGTCGTGGTCCCCTTCGTCAGCAGTTCGGCGACCGTTACCGCGGTGCCATTTTTGTCACCTGGCTGAGTCGCCTCGCCATAGGGCAGGAGTAGTTGCACGGAGACGAGACCCGAACCGGGGCGCGGTACGGCGATCACCCGCAAACCGTTCGCGAGTTTCGACTCGACCGGCGTCGGCACGGAGACGATTCGTGGCGCGGAGGGCGCGGGCGGCGTCGGGTATGGGTTGGGCGCGAGCGGGGTGTTCGTGGCTGGGTTTTGCGCGAAAGCCGCGCTGGCTAAGGTCAGGCCCATCAAGAACGCGTAAAGAGTTTGTTTCATCGGGTGCCGCCTTTCGGGGTCGTAGCATCTTTTGGGGTCGCGACGACTTTCGCAGTGTAGCTGATCAGCGTGCGGTTACTCGGGGCGAGGTACTGATTCGCCACCCGCCGCACGTCCTGCACGGTGACCGCGTTGATCGCGTCCAGTTCGGTGTTGATGCGGTTCGGGTCGCCATATAACACAGCCGCCGAGCCGAGGTAGTTCGCGGTGCCGTTCACGGTCTCGCGGGAGCGGACTATACCGGCGATCAGGTTGTTCTTGGCCTTCGCCAGTTCGGCGGGGGTCACGGACGCGGCGCGAACGACGTCCAGTTCGGCGAGCGCGGCGGCTTCCACGGCGGGCAGTGATTTCCCCCCGGCCGCTGTCACTTGCAGAGTAAACAGGCCCGCATCCTGCCGCGAGTCGGTACCGGTCGAGGCGTCAGAGGCGATCTGCTTCGTGTATACCAGCGAGTGATACAGCCGCGACGATTGTCCGCTCCCCAATATATTCGCCAGCACGTCGAGCGCGGGCGCATCCTTGTCGGCGACGCCCGGCGTGAGATAGGTCACCGTGAACGCGGGGAGCGGCACGTCCGGCTCCGCGAATGCGACGCGCTTCTCTGCCGTACGTAGCGGCTCCTTGATCGTGACGCGCGGAACCGTGCCCGAAGGCTTCGCGACGGCGGCGAAGTATTTGTCCACCCATCCGTCGAGTTGCGACGGGTCGAAATCACCGACCACCACCAGCACGGCGTTGTCGGACCGGTAGTACGTGTCGTGGAACGCCCGCACGTCGGGTAGCGTCGCGGAGTCTAACTCGGCGATGTTACCGATGGTGGGACGTTTGTACGGGTGCGCTGCGAACCCCTGCATTGTGGTTTGCAGTTCCAGAACGCCGTACGGGTTCGCGGCGTAGCTCTGGCGGAACTCTTCCTCAACCACCGCGCGTTCGCTCTTGAAGTTCGCCTCGTCCACGTTCAGGTTGCTCATCCGGTCGGCTTCGGCCCACAGGATCCGCTCTAAATGGTTTGACGGTACCGTCTCCGTGTAGACCGTCATGTCATCCTGCGTGTAGGCGTTGTTCTGCCCGCCTACATCCTCGGTCAACCGGTCAAATTGTTCGGCCTTCATGTTGCGCGTGGACTTGAACATCAGGTGCTCGAACAGGTGCGCGAACCCGGAGCGGCCCGCCGGATCGTCCTTGGACCCGACCCGGTAGAACACGTAAACGGCGACCGTAGGTGTCCGGTGATTCTCAGAGGTCAGCACCCGCAAGCCGTTCGGCAAGGTTCGGTCGCGGAACGCGAGCGCGGGGAGTGGGGAGGCGGTTTTCGCGGCGGGCGGGGCGGCAGAGGCGGCACTCCCCCCGGCGAGCAAGATGGTCAGGGCGGCAGAGCAAACGAAGCGGATACGCATGACAGCAATTATACCCCGCGCCGACCGATTCGCGGCACCAGCACCTGTTGACAGCGTGCGCAACTCCGTTTACAATGACGAAAGCCGCCTAACTTCGGCGTGTGGGTTGCTACTTCCCATGGGGACGATTACTGTTCAGTGTTTGCGAGCGAAAGGATTCCCCCTCAAATGTCTGGCGTCTCCTGCGATGGCAATGTTTCTGGTGTTGTCAAGAGGCCTCTCGCCTCCTACAGTGTTGTCGCCGCGCTTCTCGTGCTCCTGGGCACTTGGACCGCTTACGCATCGGGTGCCCTGACCGGGCATGGCGTTGGTTCCCCGCGACAGGTTCGGAACGCAACACCCTCGCCCCGAAGCCTGGCTTCAAAAGCACCCCCGCCCGCCTTCACAAGTCAAACGCACTCCGCCCCGCCTTCGCTCTCCACCTTCTCCTCCTCCGTCTTGTAACAATCGCCCCGCTGACTCTACCGCCGTACCGATCCGTCCCGCGACCCTATGGGCTAGCGATAGTAATTTCTCGCACCCGGTGATATATGCTAGGAGTTACGCGGTTCGTCAAGGAACACGGGTTAAAACCCACGCCATCGGCGAAACAAGTACAGTCAAAACTTGTTTTGACGATTGCCTGTCTAGACGCGCTCCGCGCCGGACGTCGGGTACCCGCTCGCGGGTGGGACGGGCGAATACGGGAGGAGGAACGCACCAACCGCGTAACTCCTAATATGCTATTGATGATTCCAACAATAGTAAGATTCGCATATCGCTGACGGATGAGCCGATGACGGCTTACGATATTCAGGGCACCCTCGCGACGTATGGCTTACCTTATCCGACCTGCTTCTGGAATAAGGACGACGATGGAACCCGGCATCAAATCGGTCGAGTAGCGAGCGATGGGTCTGGATGGCAAGCAACGTGCGGTGTAGACCCCGCGTTCTGGCTAATATGGTGGGGGCCATTCACGAAACAAGTTGATGTCGGGGAGCAGGTACCTTTCTTCGAGGTCGCCGCCGATAACGCAACCTCAGGCGACTCGATCGTGTGCGATCTGCAAGTCCAAGATTACACGACGACGACCACCCTGGCACACAGAATTTTACACAAGTCCGAATGCGCGGCGTCTTATTCCACGTTCGCCGTCCCCTTCGTGATGCTAGATGCAAACCGGAGCCATGAGATCGAGTTCAGGGTGGTCTGGTATGGAGCGGTGAACACTCGCGTCGGTTACACGGGGATTAGATGCTCACTGTCGACGTTAACGACGCCACGACGGGCACTGTGCTTGCATCTCGGATGATACGTAAATCAGACATACTGACCGAGTACTTAGCCGCTTTGTATGAGATTTTGGGTGCCCCCTACGCGAACTACGATCTCTCATTCCTGCTGAACTCCTACCGTCACCGTTTAGAGTATCGTGTTTGGTGGACGCCAGCCTCCAAGACAACCGTTTCTGTCAAAAAGGTTACAGTGATGTGTGAAGGAAACTATTGATGTGTAAACGATATCAGGCGAAACTCCGTATCATGCTCTTGATCGCTCCCGCTCTTGTGATGGCAACTATGCTGTCTTCGTGTGGCTCCTCGTCGAACGATCCTTCGCCGGTGGCCACCGCCGCTGAGAATCGCGCCGCCGCCCTGGAGCAATTCAAGGCCAACAAGAAGAAGTGGCAGGACTCCGGGATCACCAGCTACCGATTGCGGATCCGCGATAGTTTTCTCAGCATTACAATAACAAGCACCGTCAGAAACGGCGTCGTCGAAGAGGGGGATATAAGGCGCGGGGAGAACGAACCTGTTTATGCCGACCCGGTGGCCAACGCGTACTACGGACTTTCCTACGCGAAGTAAAGAGGCTACGGTGGAGATTTTGTTCAACGCCGCGAACCCTGAGTCGCTGGACGTGGGTCAACCGAGGACGCTTCAAGTCAAGTACAACCCTCAAACCGGCATCCCTGATTCAGCCTACACCGAGATAACCACGCCCGGGTATTACGACGGCGCGGGAGGTGTACAAGTTCTCGAGTTCACGCCCTTGTAGAGCACTCGATGCGTCGTAGTGTTCAAGCGTGATCCCGCGCGGACCGGATGTAGCTCCCACGCGGCGACGAGAACCAGCGAATACGACTGGGGCATCACCGCGCTTCACGCAGTGACGTCCCTATCACCGTATTTTCCCTTACGCCGCCGGGCTGACGCGCACCGCCCCGAACTGCCCGTGCCCCGCCGCGACGAGGAGGCCAATATTGCCGTGCGCCCGCTCCGGCGCGATCTTCGCCGCGAGCGGCACCGGATCGCGCGTCGGGTCCGGCGGCTCGACCGTGGCCGTTATCGTGCCGTCGCGCTTGGTAGTTACCGAAACGCAGTAGTGCAGATCAAGCACCCACTCCATCGGCACCTCGTCGAGCACCGTGACCTCGTCGTCGTATCGCTCCACGAGCCGCGCGAAGCCGTCCGGCGATAAGGTGAGCGCGACATAGCGGCGCAAACCCCGCCCGCAAACGATCACTCCGATGCGATCCGCCATGTGCGGGTAAACCTCGGTCTCCAGCGTGTACTGTTGCCACTCGCGGCACCCCATCAGCGCGAACCCGTCCTCCGCTGTGTTCTGGATCAGTTTGAACTGGTTGTCCTCCCACAAGCCCCAGTCGGCGAAGTCACTCGCCGCGTTCACCCACGCCGTGCGCCACGCCTTTCCCGGCTCGCCGTCCGGCCTGCGGAAGTTCACGGTCGGCGTGGCATCCCAGGAGAGCCAGTCCAGGTACGCTGTCCCGCTCCCCGCGTCCCCGGCGATCTCGATGCCGACCGCGCAGATCGGTCTGCCGCCCGTGTCCGGCACCGTGACGTGGAAATGGTGCGTGTCGCCCGGCGTGAAACTTTGCGTCGCGAGCGGGATCGTCTCCACCACGTCTTTGTCGCCGTACACCCGCATCGCGAGCGTGATGTCGGCGAAGTTGTCGTTGGTGTCGAGCGTGACGATCCGAGCGCGGAGTGTCTGTCCCGAGTAGAGCGTCGGCGAACACTGCATACCGTAGCTTCCGCCCGTCATCGCCTCCGGCGGCAAGAAAGTCGGGGTGTAGACGCGGGCGGCTCGCCCGGTACCGACGTGGTGATAATGGATCGCGAGCGCGTGCTCCGCGAGTGCCTCCCCCTTCTCCCCGACCCGCTTAACCTGCTCATTGCCTACCGTAGCGACCCCGCGCTCACCGGGCAAGTCCAGCGGCAAGAAACCCTGCACGGAACCCGGCAGTTCGAAGTGGAACCGCGCCCCGCCCGCCGACTGGATCGGCGGCTGGCCGCGCAGTGCCCGCCCGATGTTCACGACCCGGTAGGCTTCCTGCACCGCGTCGGTGACGCACCGCCCGCCATCCGCAGTCGGCAGATACATGCGGTCGGCGACCGGCCCCCGGAAGTCCACCCGCGCATTGATGCTGGCGAGGCCGTTTTTGATCGCCATCAGGCAGCCGACATTAGCCGCGTTGCAGTCCGTGTCCCAACCGGCGGTGTTGGTCACCATCTGCGCCTTCTGGAAATCGTTGTCGCCGTACAGAAGTCCCAGGATGATCACCGCGAAGTTCGGTACCACGTGGCAGTTGCCCCCGTAGGTGTCGTAGCCGTACTTAGCCTCGATCTTGCGCAGACACCACCGCCAGTCCTGCCCGTTCTCCGTGTTCCATGCCACGAGGTCCTCGATTATCTGGTAGATGAGGGAGCCGGGCGGAATGTAGGTCTGGGCATTGCGCAGGAGCACCGGGAGGCGGCTCTCGCCGAACGCCATTGCCTCCATCGCAGCGATCACCTGCGCGGCGTAGACCGCCTCCCCGTCGTGCGACACGGACGCGGCGCGACCCGCGAGTAGTACCGCCGTTTCGGGATCGTTCGGGCAGACCATCCCCCACCCGTCAATAAATATCTGTGCCCCGATCTGTTCGGCGACGACCTGCCCGTTCCGCGCCATGCTCCCGGACTCCGGCGCAGATACTCCCGATTTGAGGCGCAGGTACGCCGTGTGTTCGGTGCTGAGACCGACACCGCCCCACCAGAGTACGGTGCGCCCCTCGATTAGATAGTTGAGCCACGTATTGCCGATCTTCTCGGCACTCAGATCGGCGGTTACGCCGTGATCGGGCAGTGCCCGAAGGAACGTGAACGTGCCTGAGATGTCATCGTCCGCGACGATCAGCAACTCATTAAGTTTGTCATTGACGTAGTACCAGATCTCTCCGAGTTCGCGCTCGATGCGCTCGTTCGGCCAGCTCTCGAACGGTCGCCCCAAATAAACCCCGATGATCTTGCCTAACACGCCCGCGTAGACCCGCTCCGCGTAGTCCGCCGGTACCCTGTTCTGAATTGCCATGCCCCTTTTTTCTCTATCGGCGACTGATAATCCTTTGCGCCCGTGGGCGGCGCGAGTCGTCCTTCTTGTGGCGGATGGCGTCGGCGGGCAGTGACAATAGATCGTTACACCATGGAAGCACTATTTCGCGTCATTGGCATTGAAATCCGGCTTGTTCGGCGGGTATAGTTCGCCGTGAAGTACACGTTTACGTTGCTCAAAGAGGGCGAAGCAGATGCCCGCGAGAAGATCGTGCTGGAGAGTCGCAGTAGCGAGTCGCCGCGTCACATCGTGCTGAAGATCTTTGCCTATCTGTTGTTCCGGGATCGGAGCGGCGGGCTACCCCCGCGGATCGAGCCGGGCGACATCGGGCAACGCCACCGGCCTGACCTGCTGACGTCTGACCCGCTCACCGGGGCACCGATCCTGTGGATTGACTGCGGGCAGATAGAGCCGAAGCGGCTGGGGCGGATCGTGGCGACGAACAACGGGGCGCGCGTGGTGGTCGTGAAGCAGACCGCGCGCGAGGCCGAACTGTACGCCCAGGTCGCCCGCGGAGAACTGCCTGTGCTCGGCGCCGGTACCGCGCGGTTCGTCGGCTATCTGGGTTTCGAGGAAGGGTTCATCGCCTCCGCTATCGCGCTCCTGCGCGGGGCGAACACGCTCTCGTTGCCGCCGGAGGTGGATGCCCGCGTGCGCCTCCTGATGAACGGCGAGGTGATCCGGTGTGCCCTGTCCGCGTTCACCCCCGACGCCATACCCCTCTCGTTGGCCGAATTATGGGCGGCGGTTGCTCCTCCCGGCTAGGGAACGGGAAACAGCGGTCGTCGCAACTATTTTTCGGGCGGGAAGGATTTTACCGCCCTTCTGCCGAAAGTCGTTCATAGCCCCATTTCTATGTAGGAGAAAAGCAGGTATGCGCTTTCACGCTCGCCGGGCAGTCCGCTCGCTCGGTGTTATGTCCTGTCTCGGTCTGATCACGTACGGTTTATCCGGTTGCGGCGGTGGTAGTTCGGATCCGCCCAAGCCCTCGGTGTCTCCGTCGGTCGGCCCGTCCCCGACGGTGTCCGCGTCACCCTTAGTTACGCCGTCACCGATGGCCACGGCGACCCCGACGCCTCCCTCGACGCCCGCCCGCGCACGCCTCACAATCGCGTGGGGGGATCGCAGTCGTGTCGCGGGTCTGTCGTCGGCACTGTCCGCGCGGATCGTCCTCGTCGGCGCGAAGGACGGCGGCGGGGACCTTGTGTTCACCGCCGAACGCCCCGCCGTGATCGGCGCCCCGTCGGTCGAATATGTTTCTTCCGATAACGCCGTCACGGGCCGCCCTTTCCCGCTCACCGTCACATTCTTCGCCGATGTCCGCGAGACCGGCGACGTCGTGGGCACCGCGCAGGCGAGTGCTACCGTAAAGCTGGACGGCTCGATTGACGCCACCATCGCGACGTACGGGCGGATCCGCTCCGTGGTCGTGGTTCCGAACCAGACCGTGATGCAGGGACAAAGCACGCCGCTCCAGTACTCGGGCCTCGACGCCGACGGCAGGACGCGGATCATGGTGCGCCCCGGCTCGGCGCGGGTGACTGTGGTCTCCGGCTCCGACCGCCTCGCCGTGGACGGCGATAACTTGCGCGGGATCAAGCCGCGCGACGCGTCCGTCGTGGTCAGCATTGACCAGGCGACCTCGGCGGCGACGCCGGTGTTCGTGTCCTCGGACGCGATTATCACGCCTAATACATCGGCCCTGACCCTGTCTATCGAGAAGACGTTTAGTTTCAGCGCGGTCGTGACCGGCGCGAACGTTACGGACTCAACCATCACGTGGGCACTGGTCGGCGCGCCGAGCGATGTCAGCCTGACGCCATCGGGGGTGCTGACGGTCGGACGTACCGAGGCGAGTTTCACGGTCACCGGCACCAGCAACTATGACCCCGACCCGGCGAAGGTGGTGCGCATTCCGGTCACGGTCGCCTCGAAAGTCACGGTCGCTATCCAGAATAAGGCGGGCGCGATCGTCGGCATCGGGGACAAACTGCCCCTGACCGCGGTTGTTTCCGACCCGGACGGCCCGCTGAGCCAGACCGCCGTCAGCTGGCAGGTCGTAGATAAAGCGACAGGGAAGCCCGTCACGGGGTTCGGCACGATTGACAGCGGCGGCGTTTATACCGCCCCCAATGTCGCCGGTTCGTACCGCGTCGTGGCGACGAGTTTGTACGATACGCGCAAGAGCGACTTCGTTGACGTTGATGTCCGAGCCGGAACAATCGGCGTCGGGGTGCAATAGGAGAGGGTACCGAAACACGTATGAAACATTCCAATCATTTCGCGCGGGTCCTACCCGCCGCCGCCTTGCTGACCGCCTTCTCTTGCGCCGCGTCACTATCCCTGCTGTCGGCGGGCTGTGGCGGCGGCAACAAGGACACCGCGCAACCCGCGGCGAGCCGCAAAGCCGGGTCGGTGACCATGACGATCAAGTGGCCCCGCCCCGACGGCACCCGCAAAATACCACTCGCCGCGCGGAGTATCACGCTGACGATCACCGGCGCGGGCGGAACCCAGACCCAGACCGTGGCGCGACCGGCGAACGGCGCGCCAACGCCAGTCACGTTCAGTAACCTACCGATCAAGACCGACTACGTGCTTACAGCGACCGCATTCGCGAGCACGGACGGCACCGGGGTGGCACTGGCGAAGGCTTCGACCACGGTCGCCTTCACGCTGACGGACAATAATAAATCGGCGACCCTGGATCTGTCCACTACAATAGTTCGTCTTGGCGTTACGCCGAATCCGATCACGCTCACGACCACCGGCCCCGGCGGCACCGCGAAGATCAACGCCTCGGGCTACGACGCCGCGAGCGGCGGTAACATGGTACCAGTCGCTTCGTTGAGCTACGTGATAGCCGATCCGACGATGGCGACCGTCGCTACCGACCCGGTTAGCGGGATCACCACGCTGACCGCGCGGGCACTGGGGACCACAACCCTGATGGTGACCGACGCCGAGACGGGGCTTTCGGTCACGGTGGACGTGAACGTCGCGCGGGCGGGCGTGGTGGTCTGGTCCACGGTACCGCCACTTGACAGCCCGTCCCATTCGGGGGCGGCCGTTTCCGCGTCGGGCAACGTCTACGTAGGCGGCGAGTTCGGGAGTCTGTACGGCCTCGACCCCAACGGGAAACCACTACCGAACTTCCCGGTCACCGTGAACGCGACGCGGCAGGCGGTGAGCCGCCCCGCGATCAGTAGCGACGGCGCGACGGGGTATGTGCTCGACAACGCCGGGAACGTGCTCGCCTTTAACACGACTTCCGGCGTGCTAACGAAGCAGGGGACGGCGGCGGGCTACGCGGAGATTACCGGCATTAGTTCGAGCCGCGCGATAGGGTCGCCGGTCCTGGTCGGTGACACAACACTCTACTTCGGGACACTGACCGGCGGCATCGTCAAGACAACGCTCGGCCCCCCACTGACTCAGACCACACTCCCCGTGGCCGGGGTGGACAGCGTGGTGAACACCCCCACGGTTGACACCGCCAGCGGAAACATCTACGCGACCTCGTTTACCCTGTCGGGGCCACAGGCACAGTTCCACGCCCTCAAGCCGGACGGCACGCTCTCGTACCTGCCGGTGGTACTCGATGGCACCGTCGCGGTCGGCACCGCGCTCGGCTCCGGAGGCAAGGTGGTGTACGCGGCGACCGCGCTGAACGCGGTGGGCGAGGTGAAGGTGTACGGGATAAATACCGCCGACGGCAAGATCGCCTGGAGCAAGGTGTTGCCTAGCGCGACGCTCGTGTCGGGTGCGCCGGTCGTGGGGCCAGACGGCACGGTGTATGTGGGGACGTGGGGGGTGACCACGGGTAATGGCGTCGGCGGGCAGGTGTTCGCCCTGGACAGCGGGTCGGGCGCGATCAAACCGGGCTGGCCGTTCCAGATACCGTTCGTGAGCGGCTACCTGTTCTCCGACGTGGATTCGTCGGTCGCGGTCGGTCCGAGCGGCCTGATATATGTCGGCTCGCAAAACGGCAACCTGTACGCGCTCAATCCGGACGGCTTCCAGCAGTGGTTGGTACCCTTCCCCGACCGGATTTACACGACCCCGACGGTGGGACCAGACAACACTGTTTATGTCGGTTCTGAGGACGGTACGTTCAGTGCGATTCGGTAGGGGTTTCCCGTAACTCGGCGAGGGTGCGGCGGCTCGCGGCGCGGCGCAAGGTGTGTAACGCACCTTGCGCCGTGTCTGTTCGAGTCAGCCACTCGTCGGCACGGGAAAGAGCGGTAGATGCGTTCGGGTGTCCGAGGCGGGCGAACAGCTCCGTGGCGGCGACCAGAAGTGGTAGCCCATCGGCTCGGCCCTGGTTTAGCCATGCGTCGCCTATATTGAACAGCGAAACGGCGCAACCCAGCGTGTCGCGCTGAGCCTGGCAGTGGCGCATCTGGCGGCGGAAATGGGGTAGTGCCTCGTCGTGGTCGCCGCTTTCGCTCAGCAAATAGCCCAGATTGTTGCTCGCGTAGGCTTCGCCGCGCTCGTCGCCTGTTTCGCGGCAGAGGGTCAACGCCGACTCGCACCAGTGCCTCGCCCGCGCGTCATCGCCTGTACCGATCGCGTTCACCGCGCGGTTGTTGTACACAGTTGCGAGTCCGCGCCGGTCACCCGCCTCCCGATACAACGCCTCGGAGCGGTCGAAGTGGCCTTCCGCGACGTCGAAATGTCCGGCGCGACCAGCGAGCGTCGCGAACAGCCGCTCCGCGTCGGCCTGTTCGCCGACGTTCCTGGTTCGGATCGCCGCGTCGGAGAACAGCCGCGCGACCTCCGCCGCATCCTCCGCCCGCCCCGTTTCCGCCGCGGCGAGTGCCCACGCGAGCCGGAGTCGTTGCCGGAGCGCACCCGTCGGCGCGACCCGGAGCGCTGCTTCGAGCCAATCGGCGCGCTCGCGGGCGTGACCCCGGCGGCGCAGGAAGGGAGATAAGTTCGCGGCGAAGGTCGCGATCCGCCCCGCGTCGCCCAATTCGCGCAGGGTGAGCCAGGCGGCGCGTAAGTTTCCCATCTCGCGATCCAGCGCGTCGAACGCTTCGGCCTCGCGGTCCGTGCGGGTTACCCGTTCGTCGCCGTTACGCGCGGCAAGATCGAAAAAATAGCGCGCGTGGGCTTGCGCCGCCGCGTCTACGCCGCCGGGCATCTCACTCAATTTCTCGAGGGCGAAGTCCGACACCGTCTGGAGCAGGTGGAAGCGCGGCGGTTCGCCTTTGTCGGAGCGAGGGCAGTACAGGAGTGACTGTTCCTCAAGCGACGTCAGCGAGTCGAACGTGCCGGGCGCGTCGCCGCTGACGCCCTCCACGGCTCGCGGGTCGAACCCGCCCGCGAACGCAGTCACACGCAGGAGCAGAGTCTTCTCCGCATCACCCAACAGATCGTAGGACCATTGCAGGGTGCCGAGCAATGTTCGGTGCCGCTCCGGCACATTCCCCTCGCGGGTGGACAGTAGGCGTAGCGAACCCGAGAGTCGCGCCTCTATCTCGGGGACGGGTAGGTAGCGTGTGCGCGCCGCCGCCAGCTCTATTGCGAGAGGGATGCCGTCCAGACGCCAGAGCAGGCGCGTCAAAGCCTCCCGATCGCCGCCGACGGGTGCGACGGAGTCCCCCACAGCGGCACGAGCACGCTCGCGGAACAGTCGCACCGAAGGCGTGCCCTCCCATTCCTCCGGAGAGGAATCGCGCCTCGGGACCCGAAGCGGCGCGACCGTTATTCGCTTCTCGCCGCGCAGACGGAGCGGGATACGCGACGTGATCAGGAAGCGGATGCCCGGAGCGGCGGTCAGGAGCGTGTTGACGAGCGGCGCGAGCACGCCGAGCACGCCCTCGGCGTTGTCCAAGAGCAGAAGACATTTCTTCGCGGCGAGTCGCCCCGCCTCCCCGATACCGATCGCCGCGCGGATGGCACCGAGAATATTCGCTGCGTCGGCACCCACGCGAGCGTCGAGCGGGACATAGAACGCGCCATCCGTCAGAAGATCCCCGAGGCATGGATTCAGCAGGGCGTCCGCCGCCGCCGCCGCCGCGAGCCGCGACTTTCCGACGCCGCCCGTACCGGTGAGCGTGACGATCCTTTCTGCGATGATCGCCGCCGATACCGCCGCCATTTCCGCGCTTCTCCCGATCAGTTCGGACGCATAAACGGGCAGATCGTGCGGCCGGGTGTCCAGCGACTCCGGCGGAACATCCACGCGGGGTAGGCCCGGCGCGACGACCTGCCACAGCGTGACCGTGCCGGGCGAATCCCGTAATCGGTGCGCCCCCCAGGCGACCCAGTCCAGCGGTGCCATCGCCCGGTGGACGGAATCGGTCGCCAGGATCTGCCCGGCGGACGCGGCATCGGCGACGCGCCGCGCTTGCGCGGGGCCGGTGCCGCGCCACGTATCCCCTATCGGCTCGCCCGCGCCGCGAGCGATGCCGACGCGCGGCGGCGATGCTTCCCCCGCCGCGGGGCCGCGCGGCGAGGCGCGTACCGAAAGCAACAACATCGTCGCCGCCCGTACCGCGTCTCCTGGGTCACGGAATACCGCGCCGGTTCCCTCGCCGGTGTCGGGGCGACGCCCGAATCGTTGCCCGCCCGCGCCGCGCACGGCCGCCTCGAATAGCGTCTCGAAGCGCGGCAATAACTCCCGTAGCTCCGCCGCGTGGGTCTCCCATAGCGCCGGCACGTTCCCGATCTCCGCCCACAGGAACGTGCCGTGTTCGCCAGGCGCGAGCGTTGTCAGGGCTTCGGGACTAGTTCGCGCGAATCGCGCCGCCCAAGTGTCATCCAGCCCGGCGGCGAACTCCGCGATGCTCCTCCCGTCCTCCGAGGTGAGGAACCGCGCGGTCACCCCGACCGCCGCGAAGTAGGCGTTTCGCTTCGCCGCGACAAACCCGACCGGCGCGACCCGATCCGGGTCGCGGATCGCGCCGGTCGCCCCCACGACGGTAGGTACGGGGATTCCGGTCAGCGCGGAAAGGAAGGCGAGGGCAAGGGGTAATTCCAGCGAATCGCCGGAGGTCGCCGCGAGCCCCCCCGCTTCCGCGCCGTCCACGCTCCAATACACCACGCGGGGTGTCGGGGGATTCCCGTCCGGGCTGACGAACAGAAGCGTGTGAAGCACCGCGTCGAACGCGCGGTTTGCTGACGCTTCCAGATCGGGGGACATCGGCTGAACCGGCACCGGGCGTTCCCAGCGGTCGAGCGGATGTGATGAAAGGACGGCTACCAGCACGCGGCAGACCACGACCCGTTCATCCCACGGCATGTAAAGCGTTGCTCCGACCGAGCCGACGGTGGCGACCGGCATCCCCCCAGCCGCGAGCACGTTTCGGAGCGTCGCCACCCGCGCGTCGAGGCTGAGAAAGCGGCCGCCCAATGTGCGGAGAGGATCGTCGCGGAACGGTCGCAGAGCGGGGTGTTCCAGACAGTGCCGCGCTAGCAGGAGAAGCGGGTTGCGCGACGCGGAACCTACCGCGTCGCGTGCCGCGTCCAGAAGCCGCTCCAGCGCGGCATAGACCAGCCTCGCTTCGTCGTCGGAGGGGTACGGGCGCGGATCCATCATCACCCCGGCGAGAGAGTCACCCCCGACAGCCACCGAGCCGACCTCGATGGCGGCAGATCCGTCACATCAGTAAACCCGCTCCCGCCCGGATTTAACACCACGATCAGCAAGAACGACGGTTCGTCCTGCCCGGAGATCGTCACCACCGCCGACCGATGGGACGCACCCAATACGGAGGCATCCACGATGACGCGGAGCGTAGGTTGCGGCCCCGAATCGGACGGGAACTGATGGAACTCGACCCGAACCCCTTCCGCCGTGGTCAGGGTCTGGGTCCGCAGGGAGAAGTCACCGAAACTATCGGGGGCGGCGAAAGCCGGTGCGAAGACAGGCAACGTCAGCAACCCGTCCAGCACGGTCAGGATGCGCGCGAGGAGCGAGTTCGCGGCGGCAACATCCGCCCTTGCCGTGGCGTACCGACTCGTCATCAGACGCACCCGCGTACTCATCCGGTCGGACACAGCGGACGGCTCGCTGACCGCGTCCGCGATCTCCGTTTCTTCGTCCTCGGGGGGTAATGACAGAGCGATCCGCTCGCGTAGAACGTGATCCGAAACGGCCCGTGCCAGTAGATGCCGCGCCGCCTGACGATCCGCCAGCCCCGACACGACGCTCAAAATATCCCGCGAGGAAAAGTCATCGTAGGTGCCGTTCCCAGCGTCTTCGACCGCGATTCCCTGGGCAACTCCTTCGACTCGTTTTTTCATTGCAGACTCCCTGCCTTTTCCAGATCGAACCGGCACTTCGTGAGAAACCGGGTCATTTCGTGGCGCATCACATACCGCTTATTCCGGTTCTGCACGTCCGCGCCCGTGGTATCTAGGACCGCGACGCGGATCGTCTCGTACAACTGCGTCGCCGCGTCCGGCGAATCGCCGACGCTACTACAGGCGGCCGATTCCACGGTACCCCACGTCACTTCCGCTATCCCGATTTCGCTCCGTGCCACCCGACGCCAGAAGCGCGTGGCCGCCGACCGCCCCGCCGCGCTCCCGTCTTGGAGGTCATCCCGCAATCTCTCACCCAGTTCGTACAGAGTCAATGCCTGGTATTGGCGGGAGTGACGCACCCCCGACCGGCTCTTACGCAGGAGACGTCCGAACCGCTCGCCATCGGTGAAGAGCAGATGAAGAACGGCGAAGGCTGATTTACCCGAGCCGAAGAGCACCATGTCGGCGGTAGTCCCCGCGTCGCGCCCCGCCGTGGAGGCGGGAACGCTTTCGCGGGGGCTACTGAGGCGGTTGTCCGCGAGGCGCATGGAGTCCACGAAGGCGCACCGCGCCGCGCGGAAAAGGACGCGTAACAGGTGTAACTCGTCGCGCACCCGGTCCCCATTCTCGCTAACTAGTAGCCCGAACACTTTGTCCAGTGCCTCAATGGCGATGTCCTCGTCCTCCTTCGCCATGCCTATTCCGCGCGCCGCCCCCCTGCGGATGAGGGCGTCGGCGAACCGTGTCAGATGCCCGATGGTGCCTTTCCATAGCGGCGCGGTCTCGCGCTCGATGGCGGCTGGGTCGCCGGAACGCAGGGCGTCGCGCACCCCGGCGACGGACCACCCGCGCGTCAGCGCGAGTAGTCTATCAGTGTCGGGCGGCTCTAGGGTAAGTGATGGGGACACGGGTGGGTTTCTGGCACGGCGACGCGCCTTCATGGGAACGGTTTAAGGTATCACGCGCTTGTTCGGCAACACGCGGCGAAATCCCTGCAATTACTTTCGCGGGGGCGCGGTTCGCAGAAGGTAGTAAAGGCAACCGAGGACGAGTGCCGCCTGCGGGAGCGCGGTGCGGAGGGCGGGCGCGTGGTACTTGCCGCCGTGTACGTGTGTCGGGAACCGACAGCCTTCCTGTTTGATCAAGCCCGCCATCCAGGCGGCGTTCTCGAAATCGGGCGCGAACCCGCCCACCGCGCCCCAGAACTCGGGCGATTTGATGCCGAAGATCAGGGCTATCAGGCTGATCGTGATCGCGAGGAGTGGTAACTCGACTCTCGCGGGAAAGTCTTTATGCGGCGTCAGGTCGCCGATGAGGTGGGACGCAACCCCGGCGACGAACGCCTGGGGCGGGCCGCCCGAAGCCCTCCCGAGTGCCGCGCCGATCACGGCGTGGACCGCGCAGATCATGCCGGACTAACCGTGCCCGCCACACAACTGGCGGTAGATGGCGTTGATCTTGCGGACGTAGTTTTGTGTTTCGCGGTACGGCGGGATGCCACCGTACTTTTTCACCGCGCCCGGCCCCGCGTTATACGCCGCCAGCGCGAGCGAGATGTCGCTACCGGCGAGGTTGTTCATATTTTTACCGCCGCTGTATTTGTCCAAGTGCGAGCGCAGGAGCCAGATGGAACCGGCGATATTCTGCACCGGGTCGTAGGGGTTGGAGAGGCCAGTCTTGCCCGCGATCTCCCGCACGGTGTCGGGCATCAGTTGCCCCAAGCCCATCGCGCCGGAGTGTGAGGTGCTGTTCGGATCGAAGTCCGATTCGGCGATGATCAGGGCGACTACTAGCCGGGGATCGGTGTCCAGTGCCTCGGAGTAGCGGAGCACGGCCCAGGTGATCGCGCTCGCCTGGCCGTCCGAGAGGCGCGGGTTGCGCCCCTGGATGAAGGCACGATAGGCGGGAAAAACCGACCGCGCGACGCGCGACAGTCCGCCGACCGGGACGGGTTCGCGGGGTACGGGGGTAGGGGTACCCATTCCGGAGCGCGACGCGAGAGGGCGAGGGGAGCGTCGCATGGCGCGACGCCGCCCCGCTACCAACGCCTTCGCATAGGCAAGTTGCGCCGCTTTGCCACTACGCTCGCGCTCTTCCATGGCGCGTAAGTCCCAGGCGGAAGTGACCGCGACCACCTCCATTTCGGGCACGCCCATCTCGACCGTGTCCATGTTCTCTGAGGGCGTGACGATCACGAGGACGCGGAGGCGGTCGCCAGAGCGGACCCATGAAGGGACTTTGCTCATGGTGAGCGACAGGGTGCCGGAGCCATCGGTCTGGAGCATCAGCCGCGTCAGGCCGTCCTCCGCCGAGCAACTACCGACGAGCCTGCCGTCTATCTCGATGGTTTTCCCGGCGTGAGCCTGGGGGTTTTGGGCGAGCGTGCCCAGCGTCAAGCCCATCTCGGGCATATTCGCGCGGCGCAGGGCGAGGTACTGGACCGTGGCTGGGGATACGCCACCGTCTGTACGCGCCTGGGTGGGGGGGGGCGCGCAAAGCGACGCGGCACCGAGGAGTGCGAGTGCGACGAATCGGGGCGGGATTGAGAGGCGTTGCACGATGGCGGGCGATCCTTCCGGGGCAAGACGCGCGCCGATCTGCCGGGGGCGGATCCCGACGCGGCAGATCGGCGACAAAAAAACGGAGTGGTCGGGATTCGAACCCGAGGTAGGGGTTAAAGCCTACAACGGTTTAGCAAACCGTCGCTTTCGACCACTCAGCCACCACTCCGGGTTATGGTCTCGCGCAATTGTAACACGGGGCGCGGCGGCGTGCAAGCCCGAATATTACTCGCAACTGTTCAGGGTCATCGAAGCATAAAGTTCGGGCGGGCGCGGCAACCTGCCCCCCGCCGTGCTGGCATCCGCCGTCAGTCCGACAAACCCTCCCCGGCCCGCGACTGCCACGTCGCGAACGGAGCGGGTCGTTATAGACCACCCACGAAGGAGCGCACGAAAAAGTCCCGACAACCCTGAACAGTTACCTTGCCGAAGTCATCAATCGGTGCCAGGAATGCTATACCTTTCCCGCCGGGAAATGCCCGGCACCGTAGTGCCACGCGAACCCGCCGGTGAGCTGGCGGCGCACCGGATCGGTCTGGCGCGCGGCGAACTCCGGCGATATTTCATACCCTTCTTGCCACTGCTTCATCCAAGCGTGCTTGTAGAGGAGCATGATCAAACGGCGCGGCTCGTCGCCAGTCAGCGGGGTATTCGTGTGCCAGATCTCGGTGTTGTTGATGAGGCACGAACCCGCCTTGCCCGTGACGCCGATCTGCCCCGGCATCACGCGCGGCTGACCGTTCGCCTCCGTCATATCCGCCGTCGGACCGTGGTCTTTGAGATGCGTGCCGGGCAGGAGCGTGAACGGCCCGGTGTCCTCGTTTACGTCGCCGATGAAGAACGTGCAGCGCACCCAGAAGTTCTGGCGCGGGTACGGGACGTTGACCATCCAGGCGAAGTCGTTATGCCACGCGATATACGCCGGGGTGCGCGGCAGTTTGTAGTCGAGTTCGCCGCCCGCCGCGAGTTCGATGTCGGCACCGATAACGCCGCGCGCGACATCGAAAGTAGAGGGCAGGTCCATCAGCATCTCGAAGCGTTCGTCACGCTCCAGAAGGCGCGGTACCTCGGCGCGGGTCGCGTTTGGCTTGGGCGGGTGGAGGGCGAACTGCTCGTCGAAGGCGGCGCGCAGGCTCGCCACCTGCGGGGCGGTCAGGGCGTCTTCCATCAGCACATAGCCGTCGCGGGCGAGCAGTCCTAAAACGTTGGGTAGCGGGGTTTCGGGGGTGACACGGTTCATCGGTAAATTACTCTCCTGAGGTTTCGCTCCTATGATAGGCCGGAACCGGGCGGCAAGCCATATCCGCGCCGCGCGCCGAACCTACTCGTTTTGACCGCGCCGTACTACAATGGGGGCATGACTCCCGAAGAACAGCGCGCAACGGAGGAAGAGATCATCCGGTTCCAGCAAGAGAACCCCGACTACTGGGGCGACCAAGACGAAAACGGGATTGACCTCGGTCATCTGCGCGAGAACTTGAAACTTACCCCCGCCGAGCGACTGCGGTACCACTGGATATCCCTCGTGGGATTGCTGGAAATAGAAGAAGCCCGTGAACGAAACCAGGCAGCTCATAAGACCAGCTTAAAACGACGGTGCGCCGTTTTCACGAAGCCGGGATCGAGTTCGTCCTTATCGGCGGTCTTGCCATGATCGCCCACGGGTCGAGCTACATTACGCGCGACGTTGATCTAGCGTAGTTGATCTAGCGTACACGTTGATCTAGCGTACACGAAGGACGACGGCGAAAATCTCGAGCGCCTCGCGGCGTTTCTGCCGACGATCCACGCGCGCGTCCTCGGTCGCCCCGCGAACGACAACTTTTTTATCACCACGGATACGTTGTGGAAGGTGCGCTTTTTGAACCTATTCACCGACCTCGCCCCGGTGGATGTCATGCGCGAAATCGGCGGCGTGGAATCCTTCGACGATTTGCGGGCGCGCGCCGTGCCGATGGACTTAGGCGGCTTCGTAGTGCCGGTGGCTTCCCTTGACGACCTGATCGCCATGAAGCGCGCTGCCAACCGGCCGAAAGACCAACTCCATATTATGGAACTGCTCGCCTTGAAAAAACTCATAGGCGGGCGGAGCGAGGCGGCGAGCGGAACCGGCACGGAACCACAGGGCTAGCACCGCCCGAAACGCGGTCATCGTACCGAAACCGGGCGAAAAGGAACAGCCGCGCCGAGTACCGACTACGCGGATTCCGCATATTTCACCTACGAAGGAGCAAGCGTAAAAGTTTCGACAACCCTGTACAATTACTCCTCCTCACCGCGCTTTTCGGCTTTTCGTTTCCGGCGTGGACGAGCTTCGGATGAAAACAGCCTGCGAGTCAACCCGCTTTTTGCGGGCTTCGGGCCGCACGCGCTCCCAGGTGCCGTCCGGCCGCAAGCGGCGCGCCTGCGTATTGTCCGAAAGCATCGTTTCCAGCACCGACTTGACCACGTAATCGCGCAGTTCCGGCTTTTCGATCGGGAACATCACCTCGACGCGGCGGTCCAGGTTGCGCGTCATCAGATCCGCCGAGCCGAGGTACAGCGCGGGGTTCCCGTCGTTCTCGAAGTAGTAGCACCGCGAGTGTTCCAGGAACCGCCCGACGATGCTAATCACAGAAACGTTGTCGGAAATGCCGGGCACGCCGGGGCGCAAACAGCAGACGCCGCGCACGATCAGATCCACTTTGACGCCCGCCCGCGACGCGCGATACAGTAGCTCCACCATGTGCGGGTCGGCGAGCGAGTTCATTTGGAACAGGAGCCGCGCCGGACGCCCTTCTTGGGCGTGGCGGGTCTCGCGCTCGATCATCTCCGCGAACCGCTCGCGCAAGTTTATCGGCGCGACCAGGATTTTGCGGAACACCCGCTGGCGCGAGTAGCCTGTCAGGTAGTTGAACAGGTCGGTCGCGTCCGCGGCGAGTTGCGGGTCGGTGGTGAGTAACCCGAAATCGGTGTAAAAGCGTGCCGTCGTGGCATTGTAGTTGCCCGTCCCGAAGTGGCAGTAGCGACGTATCCTTCCGCCCGGCTCCTTACGAACGATCAGGAGCACCTTGCAGTGCGTTTTCAGACCGACCAGGCCGTAGACCACGTGTACGCCCGCCGCTTCGAGTTGCCGCGCCCACGTGATGTTATTCTCCTCGTCGAAGCGCGCCTTTAGCTCCACCAGCACCGCGACCTGCGTGTCGGCGTCCCGCGCCTGGATCAGCGCGGGGGGCAACGGCGAGTTAGGGCCCAGCCGGTACAACGTCTGTTTGATGGCGCGCACGTCCTGGTCGCGCGCGGCGGCTTCAATCATGCCGGTGACCGGCGCGAACGACTCGTACGGGTGGTGTAGCAACACGTCGCGTTGCCCGATGACAGTGAACAGATCCTCGTTCGTCTTGAGCGCGGGCGGCATGCGCGGCACATACGGCGGGAACTTCAGGTCGGGCCGGTCCACGCGGGTGAGTTCCATCAAGGCTGACAGGCTCATCACCTCGACCGGGAGCGTGACCATGTTGCGCGGGTCCATTTCCAGACCCTCGATCACAGATTCGCACACCCGTTGCGGCATCGCGGCGGTGACTTCGAGACGCGTCACGAAGCCGAAATGTCGCTCGCGTATGCTTTCCTCAATGGTGCGGAGCAGATCCTCGGCTTCGTCCTCCTGGATCTCGAAGTCGGCGTTGCGCGTGATACGGAACGGGTAGGCAGCGACGGGCTGGAGGCCGGGGAACAGCGACCCAGCGAAGTGCGCGACGACGTCCTCGATGTACACGAACCGGACGCGCCCCGCGTCGCCATTCCTGCCGTTCGCGGGAAGCGGGGGGGCGAGATGCGGCGGTAGCGGCACGAACCGGGGGATCGTCCCCGGCAGTTTCATACGCGCGAACCGCTCCCCGAACCCCGGATCGCGCACGATCACGGCAAGGTTCAGCGACAGGTTAGAGATGTGCGGGAACGGGTGCGCGGGGTCCACGGCGAGCGGCGTCAGGATCGGGAAGATCTCATCCTGAAAATAGGTCGCGAGGTGCACCTTTTCGTCGGACGATAGGTCGCTGAAATGGCAGACCTCGATCTGCTCGCGTCGCAGACCCATCATCAGAGTCTTGCGGCACTCCTCCGCCTCCGCGAGTAGTTCCTTCACCGTCGCCGCGATCTGATCTAGAGCCTGGGTAGGCGTCAGCCCGTCGAGCGCGACGTCGGCGACCTCGGCGGTGCGTTGCGCCTGGAGGCCCGAAATGCGGATCATAAAGAACTCGTCCAGGTTCGAGCCGAAGATCGCCAGGAACTTGACCCGTTCGAGGAGCGGGTGCCGCTCGTCCTGCGCTTCTTCGAGCACGCGCCGGTTGAACGCTAGCCAGGAAAGCTCACGGTTGATATACAGGCTCCGGTCTCCCTTGATGAGGGGGAACTCCTCGGCGTCGGAAAATTGGGTGACCTCTTCGTGTGTGTCGGCGGTCTTATCGCCGTTCGTTATATTTTCGCTGTTCATTACTATTGACGCTGATTGTATCAGACGGGATTCTCCGGGGTTCGCTTGTCAGATGCATCTTGACTAAGGCATCCTGGCCGGGCGGCGGGTATGCCTCCTTCCGGGGTGGGAACTAATTAATCATGACGTATAGGGTTTCGCTCCCGTACGTGTCCCCCCCTAGATTCGCACCAACGCGAAAGCGTTCTCAATGGGCATGTTCTTACCTTGCTGCCATAGTTGAGCGAAGTTAGACTCCCCCAGAGAGAAGTTCAGCGCGGCTATATCGCGAGAATGACGATCACGGACCGTAGCGGGATTAGGGATTTTACGACTGGCGCGGGAGTATTCTACAAAGGCATAGAGACTGACCGCGTCGTTAACGAGTCCCATAAAGGTAGCGACAGCGGCGGCTTCGCTCAACAGCTCCAGGGCGCAAAGTAGGGGGGCATGGGAGCGAGAGGCTAACGTAACCGCGCGTCGGATATAGTCCGCCGCGCCTTCCCCGTCGCCGAGACCGCGTGATGCCTCGCTCATACCGCGCCATGCAACCGCCTCCTTGTACCAATCGCCTACCTCACGCGCCAGAGGCATGGTCGCTTCATAACACTCACGGGCCAGAGCGAAGTCGCCTTGATCCCGAAGAACATCCGCCTGACTTTGTCTCACCATCAGTTCCGCCGCCGGACTACGGAGTTCAAGCGCGTAAATTAGCGATTCATCAAGCCGAGCCATCGCCGTTTGGAAGTCGCCCTGCGCCTCGCATACGAAACCCAGCCACCAGAGGCATACCATCTCGTCCCATCGCGCGTTCTCCGCCCGGAACATCGCCAGCGCTTCTTGGAGCCGCTTTCTTGACGCCACGTAGTTACCCTCGATCTGCAACAGAATCCCGGTCTCACGTCTTAAGATCGCCGTGCGGCGATGATCCCCCGTATCATGACAGATCATCAAGCCCTCCTGATAGCACTCCCACGCCCCCAGAAGATTACCCTGTTCATGGAGAAGACTGCCGAGGCAATTGAGCATATCCGTCAGCAACGGCAGATCTCCTCCCACCCGACAAAGGGAGATTGCCTCCCGGAAAACACCTTCCGCATCCTGTTTCTGTCCCAACGCACGCTGGAACCGCCCCTGCCACCCCCGCGCCTGAGCCAGAAGTATCGCCAGTATCGGCTCCTCCGTGTTCGAGCATCTATCGAACGCGAGACGGAAGAGGATGACGCCATCGCGAAAGTATCCGCGCTGGTTCCAGAAGTGCGACAGGCAGAGAGTGAGGATGAGTGCGTTTTCCCCTGGCACGTTTAATATCGCTGCCCGAAAGTTCTCCCGTTCACTTTCGAGCAGATCGAAATAGTACGCGCTGTCATCCCCCCAGGCATGCTTGTCCCCATCTCGCGCGAGAGATAGCAAGTACTCATAATGTCGCATTGACAACTCGTCTGCCTTGCCAGAAGCCTTGAGACACTCCGCCGCGTAGTCACGCACCGTTTCCAGAAGGCGGTACCGCTCCCCGGGAACCACAAGTGACGAATCAACCAACCTGGAAAGAATATCCAGTGGCGACGACCGCGACGCGAAGGCGGGCGCGACGGCTTCGACGGCTTCTAGACTCGCACCGCCCATAAATACCGAAAGCGCGGCGAGCAAGTCCTTCTCATCCGAATCGAGAAGTTCGTAGCTCCACGCTATCGTGCTACGCAAGGTACGTTGGCGAGGTGAAATGAGGAGGATGTCGCTCGCGAGCAGATCGAACCGATTCGATAGACGTTCGGCAATTTTTTGTATCGGTAGGAGGCGTAATCGCGCGGCAGCCAATTCAATAGCGAGAGGCAGATCATCGAGGCGGCGACATAGTTCGGTTATGGAGGCTTGGTTTTCCTCGGTGAGAGTGAATTCGGGGCGAACAGCGCGGGCACGGGCGGCGAAGAGGGAAATCGGATCGTCGTGCGGACTAAGCCGCCAGCAAACCTCGCCCGGCACTCTGAGTGAACGTCGGCTCGTCGCCAGAATCTGACAGGAGTGGGCGTCGTTCAGTATCTCGCAGATGACACGACTGACCGCGGGTAGCAGATGCTCCGCGTTATCGAAAACCAGCAAAATAGGACGGTTCAGGAGTAACGCGACAGACTCTCTCGCTGAACCATCCGTCGCTTTCCCACCCAACGCCGCGAGGACACTGCCCCATATAATCTCGCCCGAAGCACCGGTCGTTAATACAGACAGATCTACATACACCGATTCGCCCATTCTGCTCGCGACTTCGACAGCGAGGCGAGTTTTGCCTATTCCTCCCACTCCCATTAGCGTCACGAGGCGGGTATTCGCTTCGAGCAACCGGTTCCTTACAGATTGGATGTCTTCGACTCGCCCGATGAAGGATGTCAGGAAGTGGGGCAGACCGGGCCGATTATCGCTCCTACCAGTGGTCGAGGGACTGGGCTTGGAATGCAGGTACCGTTGACGTAGCCGCTCGATTTCCGCCTGCGTTCGCGAATCCGGCTGCTGATTCGCCTCGCGATGGAGGCGGTCACGGAAACGGCGGTACGCGATCTCCGCGCCAGTTGATTCCCCACTCGCGAGAATCGCCTCAAAGAGGAGGCACTGTATTGGCGAGCTAAGGGGCGCGAGGCGTTCCGCGCGGCGAGCGAGAGCGAGGGCCTGGTTCGTATTGTTGTCGAGAAGCGCGGTACGGGCAAGCGACTCGAGCATTGCGCGGCATTGTTCGCTCCGGATGTCGCGCTCAACCGCTACTCCCTCTACATCCCATTCCTCCAGTAGAGGGCCGCGATGTAGTTCCACGGCTTCCGTCGCCGAATCGTCGTTTCCCGTGATATCCCATCGAGCGGCGAGGGCATCGAAGCGAAGCACATCGGCAAATACAGCGGAGTCAACCAGAAAAGAAAGGCTCTGGTGTCCATCCGAAACGACCCGAAACGCTTCCAGACCGAGGGCGCGGCGTAAATCGGTAAGCGTCCTGCGCAGGTTCTCCTGCCCGCCTTTGAAGCTACTTTCCGGCCATAGGAGCGCGATGATCTCTTCCCGCGAGACCTTCCGCCCGCCACGTAGTATCAGTAGAGCGAAAAGCAGATAGCCGCGCCGCGAACGCAGGGGGGATAGATCCCCTTCGCCGATCCGGCAGGAGAACCGACCAAATAGTCGTAGAGTCAACGGCATTTGCGGCTATTTTATCCGCCGTCCACGATGTTTCCTCCTGCTCGTCCATGATTGCGTCCACACACCCATGGAAGAATAGTGATCAGAAAGGTAATTCTCATGTACAACTCACGTTTCACTCGACCCAACCTCACCTCGGGGTCTAAAATGCCAGGAATACAACCTGCCCTTCCGGTCAATTCACACGCCGCGTGGTCAGTGCGGACGGGCGCGGCCCTGACTGCGGTAGCACTCATGTCCTGTTTACTGCTCAATAGCGTGGTAGCGCACGCACAGGGACATGTACACACCCGTGCTCAAGTCGCCGGACAAGACGGGGAAGACGAAACGCATACGCTGGATAGCGCACACGCTCAAAACGCCTTCGTGAATGAAATCGGCGATCTGGGACAGGCGGCGGCCAGCATCAACCTATCTGCGGGGACGTTCGGCGTGACCGGCCACGCCTGTTCCGAACCAATCTATCCCCCCGGCCCGTTGGGGTATTCGAGTTTTTTTTCTTTCTCGGATTTTTCCGAGAGGCTTTCCCTCACGTCCGATACCGTGCCGATAGGGACACCCGTGGACGTAGAGTTCAAGTTCATGGTAGGTACGCAACGACATATCCGCGTCCGGAGTTTCCCCATCCGCTTTACGTCATCAGTCGGTATCGGGGGCGAAGCATCATTCGTCGCTCACTACACGGATGGCACGGGCATCCGCGCGGGCGGAAAGTTCGGCCTTTCGCCTGATGGTGACAAGATCACATCCTCGGGGCTTCTCAGTGACGACCCCGACCTGCAAATGCAGACATTGACATTGACAGGGGTCCCGGTGGGGCAGCAAATCACGTTCGACGGAGGTCTGTCCCTCTCGGGGGGTATGTTGGCGATGATCGCGGATGTGGATGCGCAGTTGGCGGGCGTCTGGGGGGCGCGGTGCTCCACGCTGGGCGTGTCGCTCATCTCAGGCTCTACCGGGTCACCCTCCCCGACCTGGGATAATGTCACGCCGGACGCGGTAAACGGGGCGTATGTGCCGTTCCCCGTCGCCCTCCCGACCGCCGTACCAGAACCGGTGTCACTCGCCCTGTTATTGGTAGGCGTCGCTTCGTTGGCGGCAACACGAAGGGGGAGACGCGTCAAGAGTTAGTGACATCAGGGGATCACACGACGGGCGTAGTCAAGTAGAACACAGATTTGAACAAACATAGCAATGATACAACCGCCCCGGAACGCGTCATGGCGGCGTCACGGCGCGGGTCTCGCCGGGGGCGTCCACCCTGCCGCGCCGCGCTCCTTCCGCCGCGCCCGGACATAGGGACGCCAGGAATGTGGCGCGGCTCGCCCGCAACCGCCAGACCATGCCGACCGCCTCGACCACGATACGCTTGCTCATTTTGGACACGCCGTCCACCCGGTCGGCGAACCATATCGGCACCTCGGTCACGGAGAAGCCGCCCAGCACGGCGCGGTAGGTCATCTCGATCTGAAACGAATACCCGTCCGAGCGCACCGTGTCCAGCTGGATCGCTTCCAAGGTCGCGCGGTGCCAGCACTTAAAGCCGCCCGTAAGGTCGTTCTGCGGCAGACCCAGGATCAGCCGCGCGTACAGGGAGCCGCCCCGCGACAGGACCCGCCGCGCCAGACCCCAGTTACGTGTGCCGCCGCCGGGGACATAGCGCGACCCGAGCACTAGGTCGAACGTCTCGGACGCGACGAGGAGCGACGGGAGCGCGGCGGGGTCGTGTGACAGATCGGCGTCCATCTGCGCGATCCGCTCGTACCCACGTCCCACGCCCCAGGACAGGCCCGCCACGTACGCCCGCCCCAGCCCCTGCTTGTCCGGCCGGTGCAGGACGTGGACACGGGTATCCTTCAAGGCGATTTCGCCCGCGCGAACGCCGGTGCCGTCCGGCGAGTTGTCGTCCACGATCAGTACATGCGCGGCGGGGACGGCGGCGTGAATCCCCGCCAGAAGCGTTTCGAGGTTCGTGATTTCGTTGTAGGTCGGGACTACGATAAGGACTGACGGTTCCAACATGGTTTGATTTTCTTCGGCACGCGCCTGTCGCCGGGGCGGGGATAGACCGCTTCCCGAATAAGACACGCCGGACGCGGCCATCGTCGCCGTTTTTTCTCAGGTCGGCGTTTTGGCGGGTGCCACGGGGGCGGACGCCGGCCGACCCGGCGTGCCACGCTTCAAAGAGCGTGCAGTCCCGCAGTTCGTTGCCACCTCGCAATCCGTTTACCACGCGAGCCGCCCCTGGGAACGCATCGGGGTCGGTTCACGAACGCGGGTCGGCAGCGTCCCGCCAGACACGTGCCTTCCGCTCGATCTCGGCCGCGATGCTGTCCGGGTTGCGGTCCGACGTGTCTACGGTGACGTGTGCCGCCTTCTGGTAGCGGGGTGCCCGCTCCCCGAGGAGCGTCAGCACATAGGCCAACAGATTTTTATCGCCCCGATTCGCCAGGAGCGGTCGGTCGGCTTCGCGCCGCTCGATCCGGGCGACCACGACGTCGGGCCGCGCGGTGAGCCAAACCACCATGCCCGCCGAGCGCAGTAGTGGGGTGTTTTCGGGGAGTTGCACCGCGCCGCCGCCGGTCGCGATCACCAACCGCTCTCCCGCGCACAGACCGGTCAGTATCTGTGTCTCCCGCGCCCGGAACCCTGACTCGCCTTCGGCGCGAAACAGCGCGGGTATGTCGCATCCGGCAACTTCGGAAAGACGGGCGTCGGAGTCCACATACCGCCAGCCGCTCCCGAGCCGAGCCGCGAGTGCCCTACCCACCGTGGATTTGCCGCTACCCATGAACCCGATCAGGACAATATTACGGGGGAGCGTGTCTTCTTGCATCGCGGTTATCATACGGCGAAATGCCCCGAGTTTGTACCTCGCGTTCCCACCGGGTTACAACCGAGCGGGGGTGCCATCGCGAGACCGCCGGTCCGGGGCGGCTCACGGCTAGCCATCGGAGGCGGAGTCGCGGACACACGTGAAAGCATCGTGGACGAGCGACGACGGTTCTCACTCCGATCTCGTAAGTCCGGCTTGATTCGCGGGCGGGAAGCGTCTACAATAGACACATGTCCCTGAACACCCGCTCCCGCAACATCACCGAAGGCGTGCAACGCTCGCCCAACCGCGCCATGCTCCGCGCCGTCGGCTTCGCCGACGCCGACTTCGTGAAGCCGATCATCGGCGTCGCGTCCACCTACTCGACCGTCGGCCCGTGCAACATGGGCATCCGCCCGCTGACCGACTGCGCGGAGTCCGCCATCCGGGAAGCCGGCGGGGTACCCCAACTGTTCGGCACAATCACCGTCACCGACGGCATCGCCATGGGGACCGAGGGCATGAAATACTCGCTCGTCTCCCGCGATGTCATCGCCGACTCCATCGAGACTGCGGTGCAGGCGAACAGCATGGACGGCGTTTTATGTACCGGGGGTTGCGACAAAAACATGCCCGGCGCGATGATCGCTATCGCCCGCATGAACATCCCCGCGATCTTCGTGTACGGCGGAACCATCAAGCCGGGCAAATATCGCGGCAAGGATCTGACCATTGTTTCCTCGTTCGAGGCGGTCGGCGCGTTCACGCACGGCAAGATGGACGAAGAGGAGTTCCAGGGCGTCGAGAAGCACTCCTGCCCCGGCGCGGGCGGTTGCGGCGGGATGTACACCGCGAACACGATGTCGTCGGCGTTCGAGGCAATGGGCATGAGCCTTATCTATTCGTCCACGATGGCGGCGGAAGACGCGGAGAAAGCAGAGTCGGCGGCGCAGTCCGGGCGTGTTCTGATGGCGGCTGTCAAGAGTAATCGGTGCCCGCGCGACATCATCACGCGCAAGTCCATCGAGAACGCGATCACCGTCACGATTGCGATCGGTGGCTCCACGAACGCCGTGTTGCACTTCCTCGCCATCGCGCACTCTGCCGGAGTCCCACTCACGATTGACGATTTCGAGACGATCCGGTTAAAGGTGCCGGTGCTGTGCGACCTGAAGCCGAGCGGCAAGTACGTCGCTACCGACCTGCACGACGCGGGCGGGATCCCGCAGGTGATGAAAATGCTGCTCGCGCATGGTCTTTTGCACGGCGACTGCGTGACGATCACGGGGCAGACTATTGCCGAAGTCTTAGCCGATATTCCTGAGACGCCCCGCGCCGATCAGGATGTCATCCGGCCGTGGGATCGCCCGATGTACGCGCAGGGTCACCTGGCGATCCTGAAGGGTAACCTATCGCCCGAAGGCGCGGTCGCCAAAATCACCGGGGTCAAGTCGCCGAAGATTACCGGACCCGCCCGCGTCTTCGAGAGCGAAGAAGAGTGCATGAGCGCGGTTCTTGCCGGTTCCATCAAAGCGGGAGACGTTCTCGTGATTCGGTACGAAGGGCCGAAGGGCGGGCCGGGGATGCGCGAGATGCTGTCCCCGACGTCCGCGATCATCGGGGCGGGTCTGGGCGACTCGGTCGGGCTGATCACGGACGGACGGTTTAGCGGCGGGACATACGGGCTGGTCGTCGGGCACGTCGCGCCGGAAGCGGCGGTCGGCGGCACCATCGCACTGGTTCACGAGAACGATTCGATCACGATTGACGCCGAAACGCTCACCCTTTCGCTGAACGTGGACGACGCAGTTATTGCCGAGCGTCGCGCCGCGTGGGTGCCCAAACCGCCGCGCTACACGCGGGGCGTGCTGGCGAAGTACGCACGGCTCGTGAGCACGTCGTCGCTAGGCGCGGTCACCGACTTGAACTTGTCGTGAACGTGACATCTATTGAGTTTTCCCGATTTACATAGGCGTTGTCATCTTTCTTCAGCGACGACAACGCCTACTGAATTTTCCAGAACGCGTTGACGGAAAACTCGGCGAAGTCATTTTTCGGTTCGCATTCAGGCTCTAGTGCGCAGAGATGGTCACAGTCCGGCTCCGGCCCTGTGCAAATCTAATGCCTCTTTACTCGGTCGCAGTACAGTGGAGCGAGGGGTATGGAGTTTACTTCCGGCAAGTCCGCCGTAGACGGTACCCGTCAGGTTAATATTAAGGCGAATAGACATATCCTCCGACTTGATCGCTAACAATCCGAGGTCGAACAGGGTATGAATGTCAGCGCGAAGTAGTAAACCATTCGCCGGATGGTTTGTTTCTTGCCCGCGATAGGGCCGAATATGTGCTGCCTCTAAAACTTGCGGGACATCGGTCCGTGTCACACCGCACTTGCCCTCGTAGGCCGAGAGCATCGTGTATCGAAATCCTGGCTGACCTTGACGCCGCACAATGGACGAGGTGATACGTTGCCTACCATCGGTGTCGCTTAATGGGTTATACACGTCACGTAGCTCCCGAATGATTTTCTGTATATCGCCGTAGTCAGCAAACACCTGTGCCATAGGGGCTGCGATGTGAGGAGCAGGACTTGTCGAAGGCGGCTCCAACTTCCACAGCACTGTCACCGGAACAGTATCCTCAGTGGCATGCGGGCGACCACAACCGACGAAGACGAACGGAGCCGAATCATCACAACGCGCGAAAATGTAGACAGTGCCCTTCCCCGAAAGCATGTGTTGAATGGATGGGTTATCAAGTCTAGAACGGGTCTTCCCACGCCACAGAAGGTCCTCACCGACCCATTGGTTGTCGTAGTCGTGGCCTGTCCTACCGGCGACTCCGACGTTGACAAAGATAAACCAGTCTCCCTTGTAGGAGGCGTAGCCTGTGTCCCAATTCCCACCTCTAGTGTCCTCTGAAATCCCAATCATACGGTAGACATCTCGGCGACGGTAAAGAGAGTCAGCAATGAAGGGATATGGCATTGGTATCATCGCGATTCTCAGGATGATCAAGAATATCACGCGTGACGTAACTATATCGCGGATCTTGATGAATAGTGATGGCGAGTTACCCGTTTGTGACGCACGCTCGATTGCTGACAGGAGTCTCTTGAAGCCGTCCCCGATTCAAGATTTGATGGAGGCAGTGGGCAAATCGCCCTGTACACCGATGCTCTCACCGTCCTCCCCGATGAGTTTGACAGTGTGCTGTATCGAGCGGTGCGTGAGGAGACTTGCGATACCGGGTTTCGGGAGGGAGTAGGGCAACGCCTTGTCAGGCGCGGGCAGGTGCGGTTAATGGTATGTCACGCTTGTCAGGACGCCCCGAGCCTCCCAGCCGCGCGGCGGGCCGTTCTCCACGAGCAAGCGCGACGCGAAGCGTCTACTCGGTCTTTTTCGCCACGAAAAAACCTGTGCCGGAGGCTTCCTGTTTGCGAGCCGCAAACGGGAACAATTCATTGTCCGCACAACCCGACCGGGACAAGTCATCGCCCGCTTCCCCGCGCCCCTACGGCTCACCGCCCGCTCCCCCGACTCCCCAAGCCTCAGTCGCTCCCTTTGATCGTCGCGAGCGGCGTGAGCGTGACGTAAACCTCCGCGAGGTTCGCCGCGACCACCGCCGCTAGCACGTCCTTACTCGCCTTGTAGACGCCTGGCGACTCGTCAACCGGAACGTCCACCCCGCCGCCGTTCACCATCACGCCCAGCGTTTTCATCTGCTTATTCACGCCGCTCTGCGAGAACCGTTGCCGCGCCTCGCTCCGGGAGTGGAGCCGCCCGCAGCCGTGGTTGACCGAATATAAAGACTTCGCCGCGCCCGCTCGCGGGAACAGAACGTAAGACGAGTCGCCCATAGAGCCGGGGATCAGCACCGGGTGCCCCGTCGCCTCCCACTTCGTGCCGACCAGCGCGGGGTGGCCCGCCGGGAACGCCCGCGTCGCGCCTTTGCGATGCACCCACGCCGCGCGCCCGTCTGGGAGGGTTTCCTCCTGCGCCAGGTTGTGCGAGATTTCGTAGAACAGTTCGGGGTCGGAGCCGAAAACGCGGCGGAACGCGGTCGCGACCTGTTCCCAGATCATCAGGCGGTTCGCGGTGGCGAAGTTTCCGCCCGCCGCGACCGCGTTGCGGTAGCCGTCCCAGTGCGGCGAGTCGGGCAGGAAATAGGTCGCGTCCGAGTTGGTCTTGTTGCCCCGCGCCTTCATTTCGGCGCGGGAGAGCGCGATGTAGTGCGCCGCGAGTTGGTAGCCGAAGCCCCGACTGCCGGTGTGGATCATGCCCCACAGAAAGCCGTCCGCGTCGTGTTGCAGTTCGATGAAGTGGTTGCCGCCCCCCAGCGAGCCGAGTTGCCCCGCGCCCTTTTCCGCCGCCTTCGCGGGCGGGGTCCAGGCGTCGTCCACCGGCAGGAACGGGCGTTCCGTCTGCTGATCCCGGTACGCCAGGGCGTCCGCGCCGCGCCGTATGATCTCGGCGAACCCTTTGCGCGTGACCGTGCTATGACCGCTTTCCCCCACCCCGATCCCGACCCGCTTCATCACTTCCTCGCTCCACTTGCGCTTCAACTTCTCGTCGCGGCCTTTGGCGACCGGCACATCGGAGCGGAAGCAGAGCACCCCGCACCCGATGTCGTAGCCGACCGGCGAGTGTAGCAGCGTGCCGTCCGTCGCGATCACGGAGCCGACCGGCACGGTCGAGCCGATGTGGGCGTCGGGCGTGACACAAACATCGAGTACTCCCGGATACTCGGTCGCGTTGCGGATCTGGCTGAACAGACCCTCCTCCGACTGGCCGTACAGCTTCCCGCTGAAGAAGATACGGGTCGGAATAGAAACGCCCGTTTCGAGCGTGTAGTAACCGTCGCCGGTGTCCCGGCATTCGTCCTTTAGATTCATATGAGGCAGTATCGCCGGGTGGGGGCGGTTTACTAAGGCGCGGTTGACGCGGGCGTCCCCGGCTGCTCTAGTTCTGAAGCGCCAGCCTCTCGCAGCAGTCGCATGACCTCGGTGTGACCATGATATGCCGCCCGGCCCAGCGGCGTCCAGCGACGGTCGGGCGCGGGATTCGAGTCGGCCCCGCTCTGGAGCAGGACGGTGACTACTTCCGTGTGTCCCCGGTCGGCGGCGAGTACCAACGCCGTTTTCCCGCGCTCGGCTTTCGCGCTCTGGTCGGCACCGTGTTCGAGCAGGGCGCGTACCACCCCGGTGTGACCCGCTTGCGCCGCGAGCGTTATCGCCGTCCACCCGTAGTAGGTCGCCTGAAGATTCACCGCCGCGCCCGCTTCGAGCAGGAGGCGGACGACATTCTCGTGCCCCGCCCGCGCGGCGAGCATCAAC
>JAYUUO010000149.1:0-11766 GCA_043754515.1 Armatimonadota bacterium | reverse complement strand
GAACCCACTCTACCTCCCCAATCATCCGGTTCGGCGTTTGTTCAGCGCGTCCCTCGAAGGTGCCGCGCTCCGCTCGGCAGGTAAAGGATCACCCGCTTGAACATATCAGCACCGACGACGATGCACAGGAAGGACGCTCTCATTATTCCCATCCGACCCGCCCGACGGTTCGCCGCGCCGCGCCCTGCTAGTCCCGTTCATCTCTCCTATCATTACACCAAGAATTGTGAGGACTTCACGTCGTGATCACCTCGTCGTTTCGCCCGATAATGGACATGCCCCGCGCGGGACTGCTCCGCTACGCTGATCTGCCGGACCGCGAGGTCGTGACGCGCGCCCAGCGCGGCGAGTCGCAAGCCGCCGAGTACTTGCTCTATAAATACCGCAACCTCGTGAAGACCAAAGTCAAATCGTACTTTCTGGTTGGCGCGGAGAAAGACGATCTGCTTCAGGTGGGGATGATCGGACTCTGGCAGGCTGTGATTGACTTCCGGTGCGACAAGGCGATCTCTTTCCCCGCGTTCGCTAAGGTCTGCATCCAGCGCCACATCATCACCGCGATCAAAACAGCCACCCGGCAGAAGCAGATGCCGCTCAACCAGTCGCTCTCGCTCGAATCGCCGTCCGAAGACCCTACCGCCGACTGGAACCTATCCGACATCCTGACCTGCGACGATAGCCTGGACCCAGAAGAGATGGTGTTGCGCTCCGAGGACACGCGGGTGCTCCAGGACACACTCTTGCAAGCCCTGTCCACCTTCGAGTGGCAAGTGCTGTCCGGCTATCAGGTCGGCAAATCGTACCGCGAGATCGCCGCCGAACTGCATTGCAAAACGAAATCGGTGGACAACGCGCTCGCCCGGATTAAACGCAAGGTGTCCACGATTCAGGTCGGCGACGCCGACCTGACGGAGATCAAGTTTCATCGGGTGCTGGTGGAAGACATCGCGGCGTAGCACAATCGGGGACGATGGTTCCTCGCGCGGCGCGGGCGTGGTTTAGAAAGCGGGGGGCTGACAACCCCGCTTTTTTTCGTCCAGTACTTGACTACATATGTAATATAATTATACTACACATGTAGTAAGAAAGGGGAATGCCGATGCCGCTCCGTAATTATTTCAACCGCTTCGTGCCCGTCGCCGCGATCACGTTCGCCGCGCTGTCACCTGCCCCGCGCCCCGCCCGCGCGCAGGAGGTCGCCCTCGCCTCGCCGCCCGCTACCGCGCGAATGCCCGCCTGGGGCGGGGCCGTCATTCTGAAGGTACCGAACTTTGTAGCGGCCCGCCAGAAGGTGATGGACGCGGCGGGAGTTCTGGGCGCTGAGGTCACCAGGGGCAGGACGTTCGTCAGTGAAAAGGGGCGCAGGCATGGCTTCGTCGAACTGCGCGTCACCGCCGACCGCCTGCCCGAGTTGCTACCGACGATTCGCGGCGTCGGCGTACTGTCCGCCGACAACCTAGCCACGACGGAGCAGGCGAGTGGATACGAAGACCTCGGGCGACGCGTCACGCAACTCGGCAAGCACCAGGCGCGCCTCGACGCGCTACTCCATTCCCGGCGCAACCTGCGCGGGAGCGACATCCTGTTTATCGAGGAGCGTCTCTACCGGGCGGACGTAGATGCCGCGTCGCTAACTCAGCAACAGTCTGACATGGAGCGACGCTCGCATACGGCGCGGATCACGGTCACTCTGTTCGAGCCGCTACCGGTCGGCGTGACTCCGGCCGCCCCCACGCGACAGGGCGTCGCGCACTGGTTCGGCAACGGCAAACGGCGGGCGGAGTGGCATCGCGACCAGCTACTCGCCCGAACGGCGGTCGGCATAGCCTTCGCGCTGGTGTACGCCCCGCTCTGGCTCCCGCTGTTTGTGCTCGCGTTCCTCGCGGCACGGTTCGCATGGGCGCGCCGCGTGTTCCTGCTCCGGGTCACTGGCACCGCTGCTGGAGCGATCCGCGCCGCTCTGACGCGCCGGGTGACGCCACCCACCCCGCGTGCCATGTCCCCTACCACCGCCGCGCCCGAAACGCCCCGAGACAAAAGCGGAACTAAAGGGTACATTTCGGGTGTTATATAAGAGGAAATATTCGCGGGGTTCCTTCACGGAGCGTCTAGCGGAACGAGTTAAAGGGAGGCGTAAAGCTATGAGTAACGCGGTAGCCGTTTCGACGGCCGATTTCGATAGTGTGGTATTGCAGTCCGAGGTCCCGGTTCTGGTAGACTTCTGGGCGGCGTGGTGCGGTCCGTGCCGCAAGGTTTCGCCAGAGGTAGACGCGGTCGCGGAGCAACTCAGCGGCAAGGCCAAGGTGGTCAAGGTAGACGTGGACAGCGAGAGCGAGATTGCCGCGCGTTACGGCATTTCGGCGATCCCCGCCCTGTTCATCTTCAAGGGTGGTAAGGTCGCGGAAGTGCTGACCAGCCAGCGCACTCGCCAGGACATCGCGGCGCGGCTCACCGCGCACGTGTAGCACGCCGGTTTATAGGGGGACCGGGTGCCCGCCCGGTTCTCCTGGATGCCGCGACGTCTCGGCACCGAAAAATAAAGTTGCGCCGGGTGAATGATCACGGTATCATTCGCATTGCGTTTCGGCGATAAGGGACGCGTGCGGGTTGTTAGCTCAGTTGGTAGAGCAGCTGACTCTTAATCAGCGGGTCGTGGGTTCAAATCCCTCACAACCCATCAAAGGACGGTTCCTATCAATAGCAGATAGGAACCGTTTTTTTCGTTAGGCCATTTTCAGACTCTTGCTGTTGTTAATATTTGTTGCTAACCTGTTGGCAACATACCAGTAAAGGGGCTCAGATGGCATCAGTTTCCACCGAAACGACCTGGGACGAGGCAGTCAAGGAGTATCTTCTCCACGTCCAAGCGACCCGCACACAAAAGACAGTGCGCTTTTATGACGTCCAGTTGCGGCAACTCTTGCTGTGGACGGACGAAAGCCTGATTCGATTTGGCGAGTTTGGCAAGCGGCATCTCGATAGGTATCTCGTGTTCCGGCAACAGGGAGGTAAATCGCTAACCACTGTCAAACACGACGCGGTTGCCGCCAAAGCATTCTTCCGTTGGTGTAGTCGTAACGATATTCTCGACCGCTCACCTCTCGCGGAATACAAGGTCATGAACACCCCCGAACCAGCAAGGTATATGCCTTCGGAGGAAGAAGTTCTAAATCTTCTGCAGGCAGTGCGTGACCACTGGAATCTGATAAAGAATCCGGCCGTGCGGTTTTATCCGATCACGAAACGTATTTTCCACCGCGACCGCGCTTATGCGATTCTACTCGGACTACTCGACAGCGCATGTCGCATCGGGGAAATGCTTAATCGGAAAGTGGGCGACGTACAGCACAGTGACCGGCAGATACTCATCCGAGAGGCGAAGGGTAAACGCCCTCGCACACTGCCGGTTAGTGAGGAGTGGCTGGACGCGCTGGACGAGTGGCTAAAAATCCGTAAACGGCTCATGTCAGACGTCTCAGCAGGAGAAGACGAAGGCTGGCTTTTTGTTAGCAAGTATGGAGGGCGAATCGGGGAGGGTATTTTCTTCAAGTCCACGAAGCGAATAATCCGCTGGGCGAAACTGTCCGACGAAATTACACTCCACGGCTTACGCCGATTCAGCCTGAACCGACTCGCCAAGCACAACCTTCTTGCGGCACAACAGATCGCAGGCCACCGCGAAACGAAGACAACACTCATGTATACAAAACTCGACGCCGACTTCATACGCGACATGCACGCCGAAGTCGGAATCGTCAAAGGGATCGTGATGGGCAAAAAGGAGAGGCGCAAGAAATTGATATAGCTGTTAATCGTAATAGGTACATCGGGGGCAAGGGAATGCACCGGTCAGTGCGTTCCCCTGCCCCCTCCGGTAGGTTCGCTATTTCTAATGATTTTAAGCACACCAAAGAACAGGTGGTGGACTTAACGGGAAAAAGTTATCACCTGAATTGGGCTATGCCAGAGTGGAGTTGTTGGTTTGACACGATAACCCAGTGGTCTGAATGATTATCCTAATTTCGCCAAGCGAAAAATTGTGGCTTACTTAATCTGGAAAAATAAATCTTGGCACAAGTATCTAGAACGAGCGTCGCGCGTAGTGTTTTGAATCTCTCTGATGTCATTTAATTTGTGTCTAAAGTAGATAAGCACTTGCGTAGAAATGTGTTAGACTGTATGCACTATGCCACGCATCAAAACCGTGACCGCCACGGACATACAAAAAGCGGCACTTGTCAAAGGGATGAAGTACGGCCGCACGCCCTCCTACCGGATGCGCTGTCAGGCCATCCTGCTCAAATGCGAGCGACGAACCTCGGTGGACGTCGCCGACGAACTCAGCTGCTGCGAAATGTCCATCAACGACTGGATGGTCCGCTTCGCCGAGCAAGGGATCGAAGGCTTGGCGGTCGCCAAAGGGCGCGGTCGCAAGCCGATACTGCGGCAGGACGGCGACCTGCCCGCCGTCAAAAAGGCGGCCGGAGATAATTGTCAGCGGTTGCGGATGGCGAGAGAAGAGTTGCAAGGCGAGCTGAACAAGGAGTTCAGTCTGCCCACCTTGAAGCGGTTCCTAAAAAAAGGCTGGCCGTGCCGTAGTGCGAAGCACTACGCACTCACAAGAGGATAAGGCGGGTGGTGCGCGGCGAGCCGTCGCCGGAGGTGTACGCCCTGCGTTGCGAATGCTTGCGGGGCAAAGAAATCGCTTGAGGCGATTTTCTTGAGTGGGAGGAGTTGTACGAACAAGGACACATAGACGTGCTTTACGGGGACGCGAGCGGGGTCAGCCTGCGGCCGTGCATAGCGTCGGGGTGGCAACTCAAGGGGGAAGAAGTCTCCGTACCTTGTAGCCACGGGGGGCGACTGAACTGTTTCGCCCTGCTGTCCCGAAGTAACACTTGCTCCTCCTTCACTAGCGAGGAGGCGGTGACGGCGGACTGGCTCGCGGAGCAGATGGACGCCTTCTCGCTCGGTCTGAAGAGATTGACGGTGGTAGTTTTGGATAACGCGTCGGTTCACAAGAAGATGGTGCGCGGGCACGGCGCGGGGTGGGAGGAGCGCGGCTTATACATCGGCTTCCTGCCGCCTCGGTATTTTGCGGAGCAAAAACCCGTACTCGCCGCACCTGAACATCGTGGAGACGCTGTGGAAGAGACTCAAGTATGAGTGGTTGCGGGCGAAGGACTACGCGAACAAAGAGGCGTTGCACGGCACGGTCAACGCGATTCTACAGTCCGTCGGGACCGAGTACCGGATCGCCTTCAGCCCGTTCAAGATGCCCGAGATAAGCCTAACCTAAATATGTACGATTACTTATCTTCCGAAATTTGATATACTGTTTACTGGAATCAGGTATCACTGTCTAGGTGGGGTGATTCGTCACCCCACCTAGAATATATCGCTTTGAGTACTGGTATTTTTTGCAGTTATCGTTTGCTAGCAACATTGGTGCTTGCCTGATTTATTGCTCTATCCATGTGTAGGAAGGACATTTCAATGTCTTCGAAGCGTCTCTTACAATCCTTTTCCGCCAGCATCTCGCTACTTGCTCTGATTGGTCTGATACAAAATCCTACCCAGGCACAGAACGAAAAGATTAGTCTATATCAGGCGGATGTTGTTCCGAACCCAACGGTGTCCATCAGTGTTGACCGCCCAATTCTCGTTTTCCAGACCGTAGCCACGACTACAGTTAATCTCCTCGCTAGCCCATTGAATTTCACACCAACGTCCTATAAGTGGAAACAACTGCAGGAATATCTGAGTCCGAACGCCACAACGGGAACCGTCACTTTTCTCAATGCCTTCTCTGCAGCGACTCCCGCGACATTCTCCGCACCCGGCGTTTATGAGATCGAACTGACCGCAACCGACGGAGGCAATACCGTTGTACGCCATACCTGGGTCAACGTCTGGTCGACTATACCTGCTCTGAAGGATGCTACGGGTAAGCTCGACGCACTTACGGCTATTCCTGGTATCCTCCCCCCCCCCTCCGTCCGAACTCTCTCTCCTGATCCTGGAGCGTTCAATCATCCCCGTGTCTTCTGCACAAATCAGGACTGGGACGAGATCAGTACCCGCGATACCAACGCCATAATCGCCTCGACTGCCGTCAGCAAGATGCAGTCCCAGATTAGTGACACAACGGGTATATACACATCCACCTCAGCACTGGGCATTCTGTTCCGGGCGCTCTTAACCTATGCTAATAACAACTACACTGGCACCGTGCCAGATCTAACTCTGGGGAATACCTCCACTGCCGCTTCGAACATGACGGAGTTTGAGACACAACTCAAATATGCCTGTTATCTCGCCTGGATCAGGCAAGATCCGACTGTACCTCATAGCCAAGTTTCGTCTGCAAAACAAACACAGTTTAACCAACTGGCTACCGTCGTATCGGCGTACTGCAGAGTACTGTTCGCTCGATGCTGGAACCGATCAACCAATACGTTTACCACTACCGACCCACTCTTCGTGAGTGAAATGGATAAATTCGGTTGGACACCGGGTAGCGGTGCGGGTGGTGTCGGTAGTCAGATTGGTCTGGCGTATGATTATATCGCTCCCTGGATGATAACCAGCCAGCAACAGGATACTCGCGACTTTCTTTTCGCCACTAGTTGGGGACGAACAACCGGTTCACGCTATCCGGGAGGTAATCCCCATCAGGGCGGTCTGGATCGTGGAGACAATCAGAACGGTGACTTCGCGAACCTGAGCGAATATCTGGTCTTCAATCAGATGGCGATTGCTGGGGAGGAGAGTGGCGTGTCCAGCGATGTCTATACTGCCTTTACCAACTTCGAAGCGGGTTCCTATTACACCAATGGGTATAATGTCTTTCAGACCTTTATCCGTGCGGGTGACTGGGCACGTCCCTATGACTCAACCAGTTCCTGGCAGTCAAAATACTATGCCTGTCAAGGGACGCATCCTGATTTTACAGCGGCTGGTGTCGTTGCTCCCGCTGAGGTTGATCCCTACCCGGACGCGATGGCATGGCCCAACGCACTCAAAGTGGATGTGGATAATCTCTGGCGACAGATTCTCTGGACTGACTACAATGTTTCCCCCTGGGGATTTTCGGTCAACCGGGAAGCCTACTTGGGTCTCAGTGCCTTCTATTATTGGCCCGCCGCAGTCAGTTATGCGATCCACGGGGGCGAGAATCAGTTTGTCACCGGCAATTTCTATAATTCGATGTTGCTCCTGCTTCATGAATCCCATCCGGGCGAACGAACCATCACATCCTCGACTGTATCTAGCCTCAAAACTAATATCTATCTTTACGATCATGAGGACAGCGATGCCTACGACTACCGCCTCGAACATATTCTGCTTCTAAAGTATATGTACCCGGATGACCCGGCAGTTGATTATCTGTATGCCGCCAACGCACCATTATTTCCATATGATTGCTTCCAGACAGCAATTTTTGGACTCGATCCAGGAATCAATGGTCAGAAGACAACTCTGCCACAGGTCGCAATCAGCAAGCGATTACCACTCATCAAACTGGATCCACAATCCGGGGTCGCGGTTACTCGAAACGGCTGGCAGGAGGGTGACGCTACGTTTTACTTTGCGTCGAGTTGGATGGATTCGGGGCACTTGCATGCCGAGAAGAACAATTTCTCGTTCTTTGCACTCGGACGCGCCTGGGCGATCGCTCCTGGGTACCATATAACCATCAATGATGCACAGTCCTCGGTATTGATTCAGGAACCAAGTCTGGCATCTAACGCACCGACTGCCGGCTTTATCGGACAGAGTCCGAGTTCAGCGGCGTTTGATAATCCATCTATTGTGACACCTGGGCGTCCGGTATCAGGACATCTGCTCCAAGTGACGGAGGATTCGCGACATAATTACACTCTGATATCAGGAGATGCCACGGACGCCTATGGATACGGTTATGGGGGAGTAAGTAGTTACACATTATCACCCTGGTCATCATATATGTACCCCGGTCTGTTTACGAACCTGGTTTCACGACATGCCTACCTCAATACAAAATACTCGGCAAAAATAAAAGCCTCCTCAATGTTCCGTCCAGTGAAATATGCTTTACGTTCGGCACTGTTTGTGCGTGGGGCACGTCCCTATGTACTAGTCGTGGATGATTTCAACAAAGACGATACAGCACGAAACTACAAGTGGTGTATGAACTGTTCCGCCGGTTTCGGAACTCGTGACGCCTTTATTAATTCGACGGGGGGACGGGCATTTGCTTCACTAGCGGTCGATACCACGAAAACGGCAACCCCGACCGACATTACTGTCTATCACTCGCCGATTGACGATGTCAAAATTGCTGGACAGACCGGACTCGCTCGCCTGTTGGTACGCGATGTCTCCGAAATCAATAACAGTTCGCAACCGACAATCAAACTGGAGGTAAAAAACTCCAGCATCACCACCGCGGCTAATATGTTGACTTATGGAATCGATAACAATGCCCCCGGAAACGGACGAACCATTGTCCCGACCAGTCGTGTCTTGATCGAGCGGGATAATGTGGTCAAACCGCAGTATAAGGTGCTACTGTTCCCGTATCGCACGGGAGAGTTGTTGCCAACGACAACGTGGAATGCGGCAAAGACCCGGTTGACCATCGACCTGCAGAACGGCTATGTGGATACGATTACCTTCACATCGAATGCAGATAACCGAACACGTATCAGTTTTAGCCGTGCAACAAAGGGGGTCGCTGGGGGAGCCCACCCCCAGCGCAGAACGTCAGGGCGTTGGACTAGGCCGTCCCATTCGGCGTGAATACACCAGGCCGGTCAGAAGAAGTAGTCCCGAAACCATAAGTATTAGATCACTCGGTTCCGGGACTATAGAAAAGAGAGCAATCGACGATGTAGGGTCGGCTAAATTATAAGAGTAGACACTCACTCCTGTCCCCAGGCTAGTTCCGTCGGACAAAGTACCAAGCATCGTAAACTGGACATAATCTGCTGTGGTTGAAGTTTCGGAGAGAGACAGATTTTTCCCGTATATATTAAACTTCGATGTGTCATGGGCATAGAGTCCGCTGGCGATACTACCTCCGGTGATCTTGATTGTCGCGCTGTCATGTCCTTCAACCGTATCGAGCGAGCCGCCCGATATGTTGAGTGTACTGTTGGTAGAAGCGGAAGTCGTTGCACCAGAGGTAACAATACCGCCAAAAAAGTTCACTATGCTCGAATTATCCGCATTCAGACCGAACTGAATTAACCCGTTGGTAATATCAAGTTGACTGGTGCCATAGGTATTGACATAGGAGCTGTTGGCACTCCCACTCATGGTCATCCTACTGCCACCATTGGTAGTGAGTGTATATACGGATCCTCCGCTAAAGGTAGCATTAGCGGTGCTGTTAGTTAAAACGGTATAGGTGCTCCCTCCGGAGATATTAAGTGTGCTGGTACTGTTGGTGATAAGGGAGGTATTGATCAAGCCTCCCGATACATTAAGTGTACTGGTATCATTGGTTACAACGGTATCTGTACTGACTAAACCTATATAATTAACAATGCTGTTGTTATAGAGGTCGAGCTCGGTATTCGTGCCCGCAGTGATATTGGCGGTAACCCCGCTGAAGTTCTGGCTAGAGTTATTGCGCCCTACAGTAATCGTTGAATAGGAACCGGTGATGGCACTACCAGGACTGGTAGTAATATAGAGAGGGCTTTGGGCGTTTGCGGAAAGGGATAGACTAACCGTTAGAACACTGAGAGCGAGAAGAATCGTGTAGAGTCGTATCTGTAAAAGACGATTTAATAAAATAAGCATTAGCAAAATCCGCGATAGTTTATTAGGAAAAAGAAATGCGCGTGTCAGCATTGTGCTAACTATAATTGCTCTACCATACCACAAAATATGAATATACCTCTGATCGAACCAATCTGGGATGGAAACCGAAATCAAAAAGACCTACCCAATGTACGACTTTCAGGGGGTGACAAGCGATTCAAAGTCGAGTGGTTGCCTTCCTTGCTGAATATTTGCATAATTAACATTCATGTCTTGCACTAAAGGTCGCCAGAATCGGGGCGGCTTCTGCCGCGTTTGCCGCTCCCGGTCCCGTTGTCGCCGCGTCTTTTCCCCCCTGGAGGTGTAGACGGATCGTGTCGAGCGGCCGGCGTCCCATGTTCCGATACCCCAAATGCGGGTGCCCGAGAAAATCGCCTGGGGCGATTCCTCTGCCCTCGTTGTATCGCGGTGCTCGCGGGGGTTACGGCTACCGATTCGCTGGTCGCGGTCGCGTCACACAGCGACGCTCTGCGCGAGGCGGCTCTGGATCGTCTCGCCGCCGAACGCGTCCTCGCCGATGTGCCGGAAGTGGGATCCGACCGCGCCGCCCGCCGCGAGCTGGGCACGCGCCAGGAGGTGGCGGAAACGGCGTTCCGCGCCGAATGGCTCCGCTTATTCGCGCCGAGGGGCGAGGGCGGCGACGGTTTCGTCGAGTTCTGGTATCGCGGCGCGAAAAAATTAGTCCCCACGCTGCTGCCCGCCCTTTCCGATATGGCGGACGCGACCTACATGGGGACGCCCACCCTGCGCAACGAACTTATCAACCGGCGCAACATCTCGTCGCAGGCGGCTGTGGCGCGGCGCAACCTGATTGAGGCACTGCTCGATAACGAAAAGGTGACGCGACCCCATTTGGGGATCACGGGGTTTCCGCCGGAGCGTAGCATCTACGAATCTGTTCTGGCGGCGACCGGCTTGCACAAACGCGACAGTGACGGCGGTGCATACTTTCTCGCGCCGCCGGACGAGCTAAACGACCCGGCGAACCTGCTCCCCACATGGCGCAAGTTAGAGGAGTTGCTTCTGGACGCGACGCCCGACCCGCGCCCGGTTCATCGGATATTCGCGGACCTCGCCGCGCCACAGTTCGGGTTGACCGACGGGGTGTTGCCCCTTTTGTTGTGCGTATTTTTGCGAATGAACGATCACCAGACCACGATGTATCGTGAGAACACATTCGTGCCGGAGCCGGGTATCGCCGACTGGGAACTGCTCCTGCGCCGACCCGAACAGTTCGCGGTCGCCGGTTGCCGACGCCGACCCGTCTCGTCCCTTACTGCGGTCAATCGCCGAGACGTGGCGGGTGACGAGGGGAACTTGCCCGAGCAAAGCGCGTACCGCGTCAGTTCGTCGGATGACGCGCAAACGATGCTCCATGGCTGGCTTCTAGAAGGTCGTTTCGGTGTAGTTTTCCCGCGTCCGATTCCCCCGAAATGGCAAGATTTAGCCCGAGGTGTTTGGAAGTACGGGCCGATCGAGCAGGGCGCGGAGTCGTTCTGGCGGGGTATGGTCGCCGGGACTTTTCACGCCGACCTTCTCAAGGTCGCCGCGTTGCTGACCGATGAATATCTCGCCTGCCACCCGGAGTGGGTAACTCAGGAGTTGGTCCGGGGACTACGGGAGCATTTACCTCCCTCCTCTGGTCAGCGATTGCAAAGCACCTGCCCGCCGCTTCAGCCGGGGGATGTGCCGCCCGGCTCCTCGCCTGCCGACGTTCTCATGTGGTTTAAGGACAATTACTTGCCGTTTCGCCGGTGGCAAGTTCTATTCGGGAGCACTGACCAGGCTTTGTTGCATAAATCAGCGTTTTTTGCGTAGTCGTCCCCGGCACCCGTTTCCGCGCGGGGAAACACTACTCTTACCACATCTCCTTAAAGTACCGCCGGCACCTGCGGCGGCGTCACGGGCGCGTAACTGTCCGGCATCCCAAGTGCCGTCATCCGGTTCATCGCA
>JAYUUO010000148.1:0-11816 GCA_043754515.1 Armatimonadota bacterium | reverse complement strand
AAACGGGGTAGGGACCCTATCCGCTGGCTGTTTCGACTGTTGCCCTCGCGCGGCTCCGAAACGCGTCAGCGATTCTCGTACCAACGCGCATTGTCGCGGGGCGTCACTCATGAGGAACAAGGTGAGGGCGCGCTCCCCATACCCGATAGCCGAAGTTATGTTGTCGCACGCCTCGGCGAGGAGGGAGAGAGCGTGTAGCGTATCACCCCGCCCGTGTTCGTCACCACGAACCTCCGATAGCGCGAGGCTTTTGCGAAGGAACGACTCCGCGCCGCTCCAGTCGCCCTTCGCCCGTGCGAGTGAGCCGAAATCTCTCAGCGCATCCGCTTCCAGTCCCGTATCCGCCTTCTCCCGTGCCATGGTCATGGCTTGCCCCAACCATCGCTCTGCCTCGTCCCATTGTTGCCGTTCCTGAGCCACGGAAGAGAGTGCGCGGAGCGTGTGCCCGCGGTCTGGTGTATCGCCCTCATACTGATCACTGAGCGCGAGGCTATCACGGAACGCGGTCTCTGCGTCGTTCCACGCTCGTAGCCGCTTCGCCAGCTCTCCGATTCGGAACAGTGTGGCGGCTTTGCCGCGCCCATCCCCTGATCGCTCCTTGAGTGCGATGCTCTGCCGGTAATACCGTTCCGCGACGCCTCCTTGCAAACGCTCCTCGGCAATCAAGCCTAACTGATGTGCCGTATCCCCCTGACCACGTAGATCGCCACATCGGCTGAACCCATTGGAACATTGGTGGTACCACTCCCCCGCTCCGTCGAAAAGTCTCTGATAGTGCGCCACTTTTCCGAGAGCGAACTGTGTCGCCGCGATACCTGCCGCGTCACTCAGGCTGATGCGAAGGGCGAGGCTGCGTTCTAGAAGCTCCGACGCACGTTCGTAATCGCACTGCTCGCGTACTCGCTCGCCGCAACCGTGCAAGATCAACGCCAACCGCTCCCGGTCACCGTTCCGCTCGAAATGCGCCATGAGGAGGTCGCTGATGGACGACTCGGCGACGAAGTCGCACCGGTGGCCCGCGAGTCCCGCTTCCTGGACCATCAGGAGTCCCCATGCCGCTTCAAGCCCCGGCAAGGTATCGCCATCCGAGTCACAAACTCCGGCACGAAGTCGGACTGTGAACGCCCCTAACGTGTCCCAGTCCCCCGATTCTCTGCAACAGCGCGATAGAAATCCTAAGATCTTAGCCGCGTCGTGCCAGCGCGTCCGCTCCACCGTTGCCCCGAACGCGGACAGCATGTTGTCATGCTCCCAGTCAATGAGTGATAGCACCACCGACGTGGGCACACCCTGCTTCTCCCGAGACGGATCGGGATAGTCGGCATACACCGTGATCAAGGCGTCCCTCAGCGCGTCTGGCGACGCCGCTAGAAGTGAGCCCAAGCCCTCCCGGAAAAACCACGGGAGCGCGACCGGGAGGTGGTACCAGTCGTTTTCGACCACGGCTTCAACTAGCCCGGCATGCTCCGCGCTTTGCAGGACCCGCTCCCATTCCTCACGAACCACCCCCCGGATAAACACCGGCGCGTCCGGCAGTGTGCTCAACCGGGTGAGCGCGTCTACCGAAACGAAGTGAGCGAAGCCCCCCAGAACTGTCAGCCTCTCCTGCTCCTCGTGTGACAAAGTAACAAACCCGGTGTTCAACGCATTGGTCAGCCGCGCGGCACGGAGGGGGTCTGAAACGACTATGTCACCAACCCGGAGGCCATCCGCCATTTGCGATGGCGACAGGCGTTCGAGCTCCGGGACGAACGTCTCCAGCATGAGAGGATTGCCACCAAGCCGCCCCATCATCGTGCCCATTTCGGGGGTGCTGGGCAGACGCTCGCCGCGAATATTCTCCGCAAGAGCAAGCGCGTCACTCTGCTTGAGTTCTTGCACACGCACGCCGCTGACTTTGGCTTTGAATGGCATGGTGGCGCGCCTCCCGGTAAGGAAGAACCGGCTCTGCCCGCCCTGAATGCCACGGAAAAAAAGTTGCCACTCCTCCTGGATGTTTTCCGACAGAGCGCCCCCGTGATCCACACCGTCTATGATGACCTCGCAGGCACATTCGCGCAAGAAGCGTTGCGCAACCTGCAAGCGGGACAGATTCTCACCCGTCGGATTCTCCCGAATGTCCGAAGGCAGACACTCCCATAACACGCCATAGCGCTCCTTCAATGCGTCGCGGCTTTCCTGGCCTATTGTGTTAACGAGGTGTTCCAGCGACAGATTTTCCCACGCGAAAGAGAAGGCGCGGCTACCGACACCGCGCCATAAACCGTTCGTCGTACCGAGCCAGAGAGCAAAAGCGTCAGCCATAGCCGACTTCCCGATGCCGATCATGCCATTGAAGAGGAACAGATTGTACCCGCGACAAGCCCGCTCTACGTTCAGGAACAGTCCATCACGCCCCACGAACCGGCCTTTGCGTGGTACTTGTAAGGGCGGAGCGACGTCAGGCGATGATGATGCGGCGATGAGGGGTTTGCCCGGCTCACCCTCGAAGAGGACGGGCACTATCCAATCATGAACCGGAGAGTTGCCGGTCGGGGAGGGGAGCATTGATTTACTCGCCAGATCTTCACGCGCCGCGTGCGTCGCCTGGCCGAGCGATTCGCCATTGAGTAGACCCTGGTACAACCGCGTCGTGAATCGCGCCGCTGTGGGGACGTAAACCGAATACGACATCGTCAGGACGCCATGAACACCGCCGCGCAACAGGCGCATACCGACGGATGGTGCGAGGACGTCGGATCACGCCATGCCGGACTGACATACGTTCAGTACCATCACCGGGACGCCGCCGCCCCGCATGAGCGCGTGACGCACTTCCATGCCGGATGTGTAGGCGGCATTCCCGCTCCGGTCCTCGAATGATAGATACCCCTCGCGTGCCGCCGCATGATACACGCCGTGCTCACCCCCCGGCGCGAAGGTGCCATGACCGTCGAAATGAACCACATGGTAAAAACCGGGATTGTCCGCGAGAACGCGCCCCAAGAGTGCGAGGGTCGGCGGACGTAGTACGTCCACGCGCACTCGCGAACCATTTTCGCGGGCAAGGTTCAGTAGGGGGCGAACCACTGCAAAAAATGGGATGTCGTCAACGCCGCCTGGTCTGCTGATCACGAGTAAAATGTTCAGACTGTTAGCCGACTCCGTGGGACGGACGTCAGGCAGATCCGGCTGACTACGCACGAAAGCACCCGCGTCCCGCGCGAGAGTACCGCCGCCGTCTCGTCCGTCGCGCAACATCTCCCACGGCAGACTCATAGCAGCGAAGTCATCCTGCGCAGTCTCTATTACGATACGGGTGTCGGCGAGGCGGGGCGCGACGGCGTCATAGAGAGCCAGCCGACGTTCGCAGGCGAACACCGAGTCGAAGAGTTCCGCGCCACGGCGGTGGAGCCACGTCTCGGCCCGCGTAGCGCGGGCATCGAACCCACTCGAAGGATACCGCGGGTACTCCTCTAGATACCAGCGCAGGTCGCCGCGCTCGGCAGCGTCCAGCGTAAACAACCATAACCCTTCCGCGACGCTGACGACATCAAGACGCTGTAGAGTAACGCGTACTCGATTCGGCTCGCCATCGTAGCCTTGAAGAAGGCGAATACGCAATTCCATGATATGGGTGGGAGCATTATTCGTGCCACCGGTGTTGATCGCACTGCGGTAAACCGACCACTCGATTTTGGTGCGCACGAACGCGACCGTGTGTGCCACTTACTCGCACGAGTGAATAAATGCGGTGACGGAGGTACGCCGCGCTTCAGTAGAGTGGAAACAGTAGCATGAGAAACGCCCTCGACTGGCGGGCCAGTCGGGGGCGTCTCGGGTACGAAAGGACTAGCCTAAAACGAGTTTCTTAGCGGCGTTGAACATGTCCATGTCAATCCCCGGCGCGTTCATTTGCGGCTCCTCGTCGAGCTTCGGCGGCGTAAACCCTTCGGGGATAGTGTCGCTCACGATCAGTTCCGAACCGTCCTCGGGGTGCGCGCCCTTCCAGATTTTGCCGATCTCCGTGTAGTCACTCGGGCTCTAGCGATACATGATCCGGTGCAGACCCTGCTCCTCGAGCTTCGCGGCTTCGGGGAACTTCTTGTTGCTGAGGTCCGGGATCGGGAAGATGCCTTTCAGGTCAACGCCGCACAGCTCTTCGAGCGCATGGGCGTAGGCGACGACATGCACCCCGCCGCGCACCAGCAGGTAGCCGACTGCGGCACGCGCCGTTGGGTCATCCACCATCTCGTACACGCGCATCTTGTTGGCGCGCGCACCGCACTCCAGGAAGAAGTTGTGTAGCAAATCGAGCTTCAGGTTGCCGCTCGAAAACACGTTCTGGCCGGTCCAGAAGTTGCCCATCGAGTCTACAGGCAACGCGGCCTGATCGCTAGCGATGTAGTGGTACGAGTTGCGCGCGTGGATCACGTCTGCAAGAGGGGTCGCCTCGGGGTTATTACCACGCGTGGTAACACCTGTCAGGAGCATGTTGATCGCGTACGAAATCGTCTCGACATGGCTGTATTCCTCGGCGGCGATGTTGGCAATCAGGTCATAGTACGGGCGCAGTTTGTCACGCCCCCGGAAGTTGAACAATTGGAACGTGTAGTTCATCAGGGTGGACATTTCGCCGAACTTCCCACCGAGCAGTTCTTGCAGGGCGGCGGCACCGTCCGGCGACGGGTGTTTGGGTTTTGGCAGGTCAACGGCAATCTTATCTATGCGGAGGATCATGGTACGGAGTCCTAACTGGGTGCATAGGAACGCGGGTTGGGTGCGTCGAAGACACGGGGGTGGGGCAAACCTTATTGTTCGCATCGCTGCAATTACCCGTGATAAAAACCACATAATCCGTGTAAGCGCGACGATTTTTCTTTCGGATATACTAGGACCGGCCTCGCGGCGAGGATGCGCGAATGCGCCACCGAAACCATCTACTCTGGCAACTTTGAGGAACCCGTGACAGCAATTACGCGCCCGACAGGAGCGTCCGAAGTCACCGCGCGGGCGGACTTCTCCGCTATACGCTACGCCCAGTGCTGGGAGGACGCCGACGTTCTCCTGGCGGGCCTTGACATTCAACCCGGCGACACGTGCGTCTCGATCTGTTCGGCGGGCGATAACGCGCTGGCGATGCTTACACGCTGCCCGAAGCGCGTGGTCGCGCTGGATCTGAGCGCGGCGCAGGTCGCCTGTGCCGCGCTACGCGTCGCCATATACCGGACTCTGGAGCATCCGGAACTGCTCGCGCTGATGGGGTCCGCGCCCGCGTCCGCCGGGGAGCGCGTCGCGCTGTACGGGCGGTGCCGGCCACTACTTGACGACGACACGAGCCGGTTCTGGGACGCACGCCCCGCCGAAATAGGCGCGGGCATCGGCGGCGCGGGCAAGTTCGAGCGCTACTTCGCGCTGTTCCGTGAGAAGATTCTGCCCTGGGTGCATGACAAGCGAGCCGCCCGGCGGCTTCTGCATGGCGGAACCCCGGACGAGCGCGAGCGGTTCTACGCCCGCGAGTGGGACACGTTCCGCTGGCGTCTGTTGTTCCGACTGTTCTTCTCACGCTTCGTGATGGGGCGGCTCGGGCGCGACCCAGCGTTCTTCCAGTATGTCGAGGGCAGTATCGCGGGTAGGATTCTCGCGCGAACCCGTCACGCCGTCACCCGTCTGGACCCGGCGACGAACCCGTACTTGCGCTGGGTTCTGACAGGCACTCACGCCCCGGAAGCCCTCCCTTTCGCGCTCCGCCCGGAGAACTTCGACGCCATCCGGAATAATCTGGGTGCGCTGGAGTTACGTGTCGGCTCCATAGAGTCGTTCCTGGAGGAAGTGGGTGACGCGGCGATTGACCGATTCAATCTGAGCGACATCTTCGAGTATATGTCGCCCGAAAATTACGAGATATTGCTCCGGCGACTCGCGGGGTCCGCGCGGCCCGGCGCACGGCTGGCGTACTGGAACATGCTCGCCCCGCGCCGCCGCCCCGAAGCCATGGCGGGAATCCTGCGCCCCGTCGAGCCGCTCGCGTCCGACCTGCACCTGGCAGACAAGGCATTCTTTTACAGCGCGTTTATTGTCGAGGAGCGGCTACCGTGAGCTGGATCGCGGTGCCACTGTTGCCGCCGATCCCGGCAGTGCTGCTCGTGCTGGCCGTCTTCGGCGCGCTGATGATGGGGCTTCGCGCCCTCGGGAAACGCCAGAAACTTCATCCCGAGCTCCTGCGCAAGTTGCTCCACGTCGGCATGGGCGCGGTCACGCTGACGTTCCCGCGCCTATTTGGTAGCGACCCCGTGCCTGTGATCGCCCTCGGCGTCGTCGCGTCAGTGGGCCTACTTGCACTCCGTCAATCCTCGTTGCTACGGGCGCGGTTCGGCGGCGTGCTCGACGGCGTGTCCCGCGACTCGCTCGGCGAGGTCTACTTCCCGGTCGGCGTCGCCGCGCTCTTCTACTTCGCGCACGGCGACCTGGTGATGTTCGGGATTCCGGTGCTACTGCTCGCGCTCGGGGACGCGGTCGCGGCACTAATCGGTGTGCGCTACGGGTCCCTGCGGTACGAAACTGGCGAGGGGCAGAAGAGTCTCGAAGGGTCACTCGGCTTTTTTCTGGTCGCGTTCTTGAGCACCCACGTCCCGCTACTACTTGCTACCGGCACGGGCCGCGCCGAATCCCTTCTCATCGGCATTATTCTCGGGTTACTCATGATGCTCGTGGAGGCAGTGGCGTGGAACGGACTCGACAACCTGTTCATCCCGCTTGGCACACTCCTTCTGCTACGCGCCTTCCGCCCGCTCGGCGTATCTGATTTAAGCGTGCGCCTCGGCGTGACGCTGATGCTGGTCGCGTTCGCGGTGCTATATCGGCGGCGCACGACCCTGAACGACAGCGCGGCACTCGGCGCGGCCTTGGTCGCGTTCCTGGCGTGGACTCTGGGCGGCTGGCAGTGGCTCCCCGCGCCGATCACGCTGTTCGCGCTATACGCGTGGCTTTTCCCCCGCGAGAACCGGGACGGTACCAGCCGCACTCACGACATCCGCGACGTGTTGCGGGCGACGGGGGTCGGCATAGTCTGGCTTTTTCTCGCGGCGACGTACCACCGCCCCGACTTCCTTCTCCCGTACACGGTCTCGTTCGCCGCGCATCTGGCGATCATCGGTGTCATTCGGTTGCGCGGCACTTTTCGGGACGCCGAAGGCAAATGGGTGATCGCGCGGTCCTTCCTACAAGCATCGGTAGCCATGCTGGTGCCGTACTACGTCATCAGTAAATTCGTCGGTGGTAGCAGCGAATCGCCGTGGACGGTACTCGTCCTCGCGCCGGTCGGAATCGCGGTCGGGATAACGGGTGCCCGTTTCGCCGAATGGCCGGACGACGACGCGACGCCCGCCCGGAAACGCGGCTCCTCGCGCCGCTGGATACTACAGGCGGGAGTCGCCCTCGGGTCCGCGCTCGTGGCGCGGGGGATTTCTCCCTGATGACACGCCTCGCGGTTGAAAAAAGCGCGGCGGGCCGGGTGCAATCTTTAGACGCGATGGAAGGTAAACCAATGATCATAACTTACACTGTCACCGCGCCCGACGCGTCGTTCGCTCTGCTCCCGGACGCCGACGCCGCTGTTATCGCAACCCATGACGGCGCGGTCGTCGCCCGTTGCGCCTTGTGGTGGTCGGGCAATCTGCCCGCGCTCTCCGGTAGGCGGGTTGGTATTCTCGGCCAGTACGAATCATTCCGGGACGATGCCGCCGCGCCGCTACTCGAACACGCACTCGCCGAACTCGCCCGACACGGATGTGATACGGCGATCGGACCGATGGACGGCAACACCTGGCGGCGATACCGGCTCGTCACGGGCGACGAAGACATTACTGCTCCCGCCGAGCCGCCGTTCTTCTTGGAGCCGACCAACCCACATTCCTACCCTGGTCACTTTGCCGACGCCGGGTTCGCGCCGCTGGCGACTTACTCGTCGCGGATCGCGACCGACCTGACATATGGAGACGAACGAGCGGAGAAGGTCGCCGTGCGGATGGCAGATGCGGGCGTGACCCTTAGCCCGGTTCGCGCCGAGTCCATTGAGGACGAACTGCGCGCCATTTACAAACTGTCCGTTATAGGATTCCGCGACAACTTCCTCTACACGCCGCTCCCAGAGTCGGAGTTTTTCGACTCATACCGGCGCATTGTGCCGTACTTGCGCCCAGAACTCAGTCTCATGGCGCGGACGGAGGACGGCACGCTCGCGGGGTTTTTGTTCGCGCTCCCCGACCTTGAGGAGGCGAAGCGCGGGGAGCCGTCCCGAACATTCATCGTGAAAACCACCGCCGTGTTACCCGGACGGCAGTGGGCAGGGCTGGGGATGCTCCTCCTAGACCGCTGCCAATCCGCCGCGCGGGACGCGGGGTTCACCCGCGCCGTTCACGCGCTGATGCACGATTCCAACGCGTCGCGTAACCTGAGCATCGTGTATGGAGGCACCAAGACGTTGCGGCGATATACACTCTACGGGCGGGAGCTATGAACACCGCAAATCTGCTCCTGGAGCAGGTGGCGTCCCGCCCCGGTGCCACGGCACTGATCGAAACGGTGGGTGGGCGTGACATAACGCTCACGTTCGCGCAGCTCGGCGATCGCTCGGCACGGCTCGCGGCGTTGCTACGCGACAGAGGCTTGCGACCGGGACAGACCGTTCTAGTCCTGGTCCCAATGTCGCTGGAGTTATACATCGTTCTGTTCGCGCTGTTTCGTCTTGGACTCGTCGCGATGTTTCTCGACCCGTCGGCGGGGCGGGAGCATATCGAGGCATGTTGCGCGTTGCGCCCGCCCGATGCGTTAATCGGCACTGTGAAGGCGCACCTGTTACGGCTGACTATCGCCGCCCTTCGCCGCATCCCCTGTAACATTTCCATCGGCGGTTTGCCCGTGCCCAGCGCGGTAAATTTAAACCGCTCCGAGCGATTGGCTCCCCACGACACGGTTTTCGTTGCCGATGCCGAAACACCCGCCCTGCTGACGTTCACCAGCGGCTCCACGGGTCGGCCCAAGGCGGCGGTGCGGACGCACGGCCTGCTCGCGGCGCAGCACCATGCTCTCGTTGACAGCATCCATCTATCACCTGGCGATATTGACCTCGCGACGCTCCCGATCTTTGTACTGGCGAACCTCGCCTCGGGCGTGACCAGCATCATCCCCGCCGGGGACCTGCGCCGCCCCGGCGCGGTGAACGTCGCGCCGATCCGCGAGCAGATGCGGCGTCTGCGCCCGACCCGCGCCGCCGCCTCACCCGCCTTTTTCGAGCGGCTGTTGGAAGACGCGGGCACGCTCCCCGGTCTGCGGCAGATACACACCGGCGGCGCGCCCGTGTTCCCCGACCTGCTGGCACGACTCACGGATGCAGCCGCACCCGGCGCGGAAGTAGTCGCCGTTTACGGTTCGACCGAGGCCGAACCGATCGCGCATATCGCCCGCGCCGAGATGAGCGTCGCGGACGGCGTGGCGATGGGTGATGGGAAAGGTCTGCTCGCCGGGCACCCGGTGGACTGCATCACGTTGCGCATATTGCCTGACGCGTGGGGAACACCAATCGGACCGTTTACCGCAAGCGCATTCGCCGCGCTCGCCCTGCCACCGAACACGCCGGGCGAGATTGTGGTAAGCGGGGCGCATGTGCTACCTGGCTACCTGAACGGGGAGGGGGACACAGAGACCAAGTTCCGCGTAGATGGCGTGATCTGGCACCGCACTGGCGACAGCGGCTACCTCGACGCAACGGGGCGGCTTTGGCTACTCGGTCGTTGTGGGGCGCGCATCAACGACGAGCGCGGAATCGTGTACCCATTCGCGGTGGAGTGCGCGGCGCGGCGCGACCCCGCCGTACGCCGCGCCGCCTTAGTTTCGCATGGCGGCAAGCGTCTCCTGCTCGTGGAAGGGGAGGGGGTCAATACCGCCGCGCTGAAAGCCGCGCTCGCCTGGGCGATGCTGGACGAGGTACGCATCTGGGATGCGCTACCAGTGGACAAGCGGCACAACGCGAAGATAGACTACCCCGCGCTCCGCCGCCGCCTCGACCGCGTGTAGATAACAAAGAAACAAGCCCCGCCGCGCGGTCACGGCGGGGCTTGCTGTTACCCGATTAGCTTTGCGACTTGACGCGTCGTTTGGCCAGTAGACCGAGAAGTCCGAGGCTTAGTAGCGCGTAGGTGCCCGGCTCCGGTACGACCGCGATGGAACCCCGCATGACATAAGAACCCATGTCGTAGTATTTCGCGCTGGTATCGTAGGTCGAAGCATAACCGCCGAAGCTCGTTACTTCCGCGATGTAATCTCCCGATGTCAGCAATCCCGTGAACGTTTCGGAGAGCGTGTCAGCCGATTCGGAGGCGAACGCGAACGGGTTAATTAGATCGCCCGATTTGTAGATGTTCAGCTTCGAGCGGAGTGTGGTGCCCGCCGCCGTGGTACCGGGGGTGAGCCAGTCGGCCCCATCAGCCACTGTGAGGGACACTGTTCCGTTCAGGCTCATCGTAAACTTGAAGTAGTCTTTCGTGTAGTTGCCGACGCCGATAGGATTGGCGGCATTCACGAACGAGGGGGTGATGACACCCTTCGCGGCTAGTGAGTCGACCGTTGTACCGATGAGCGGCAGCACTGTTGCTGTCACGAAGGAATGACCGATACCGTCATTGACGAGGCTCATCCCCGTGTTGGAGAGCAGGTTCGTGATGTCATTCTGATTCGTCGTCGTCGGCGGCTTAGCGAGGCTGTTGTAGTAGGTACCGGTGCGCCACGTGCCGCGTTGGGTGCTGTACGAGTTCCCCATTACCGGCGCGTAGGAGCCGTTCCCGACCGCCCCGTTGTTGGAACTGTACTCGGTGCTGAAGTTGGTGACGCCAACGCCAGAATCGCCCTGGTGATTCAGGGAGAAACCGTGACCATTCTCGTGTGCACTTGCTTCAGCGACGAATTGAGTGTTATTAGGTGCCTGTGCCGCGAAACAAAAATCCGTGTGATAGCCGTTCGAGCCGGCTTGGGCGTTTTGTGTGACCCCTACATATGAGATACCACCACCGCCTACCCAGGAGCCGTTCCCACCGATGACGGTGTGCATCAGTTTCGCGGTGGCATCGTAGTAGTTCTGCCGTGCCAGTGATGTACCAGCCTGTTGCGCGGCGACCGCCGGGTCAACCGTGGTCACGTTTATGTTAAACGCCGAATATTTTTCCGAGATCCGCGCCCAGACATCACTCTTCTGGGCATCGTTCCCGGTGTAAGCGGCGGTATTTCCCGGGGTGAGCGTGGAGCCTGTCCCCCAGTTGCCGCTGAACGCGAACCCATCGAAGTCCAAATAGACGGTATAGGCGGCTCCGGGGCGGCTGTTAAGCACCGGGGTCGCGTGGGACGAGGCGGACACCATCAGCACGAGGGCAGTGAGACCGATCAGGCGCATTTTGTACATGCGATTCATGTGTTAGTTCCTCCCGCGACGAAGTCGCGTGGTCGGGCTATTAGAGATAAGGATATGTTGCGAATAGCATTTCGCCTACCGGCAGTCACTGTGGCAGACGGAGCCCAATTCCAGATGACACGGAGGAATTCGCGACATAGCGAGTGGCTAGCAACAACAGGCGTAATGTAACATAGCCGGCACGGTTCGTCAAGTGAGATTTTTCATAGTTTCATCTTGCCATAAGACGGATCGCAAAGCCTGGTATGTCTCAAAATAAAATAATACAGCTTGCCTCGCGCTACTCGTGAGACCCGGCGCACAATGGTGCCGGGCAGGCTAGTTACTTCCGCCCCATACGTTGTCGTTGTTCTTGATTGCCCCTCGCCGGGTATCA
>JAYUUO010000147.1:0-11872 GCA_043754515.1 Armatimonadota bacterium | reverse complement strand
TCTCGCTCCTGCTGACGCTGGTCGCGACTCCCGTGTTTTACACGCTGTTCGACGATCTGACGGTGGGGTTCGGGAAGCTACGGGCGCGGATCTTCGGCAGCGACCCGGATAACGATGACCACGGAACCGGCTCGGGTCCGACGGGCACGACGGACGACAGCGAGACGCGCGGCGGCGGGCCGGTTCGCGTTGACCCGAAGCCAGGCGCGGCGGACCGGAAGGAAGCGGCGGGCGGCGCGATAGGCTACACGACGCCCTAGTTCAGAGCGACGTTGGAACGAGAAACCGGCGACACGCGGAGGCGTATCGCCGGTTTCTCATTTCGATCCGTGAACACGGCTCGCGTCGGTGGCGGACCCGCGCTGAAGGGGCGAGGCGTCGTGGCCGGTGAAGGCAATGATGGCGTTGTTTGCGACGCCGACCGCCGGGATGTTGCTGATCGCGGACGAGAACTCCTTGCGCTGGCAGCTCCCGTCGCGCCACATCGGGTCTTTGGCGAACGACACCGCCGCCTTGGCGTACAGCTGGCCAGCGCTCGTGAAGTTCGAGTCGTCGCCCAGATCCTCGTCCTCGTCGGACAGGCCGCTCGGGTCGCCGCGCATCACGGGGTTGCCGCCGCAGAACGCGTACAGGTTCTGACCGCCCGCGTACCCCGCCGGGTCACGGTTCAGCCACCGGCCCGTGCTCGGGTCGTAGTAGCGGTGCGCGCAGTAGACCAGGCCCGTGTCCTGATCCGTGTAGTAGCCGTGTTGCGCTCCGTAGCCCCACGGGTCGCCGTCCCCTCGGGTACTGGAAGTGTGACCGTAGGCGTTGTACTGCTCCGCGTAATTAGTGGACTTGAGAGCCTCGCGCAACACCGCGTTGCCGCGTTCATCGAAGATGTAGAAAACGTTGTTCGTCAATGCCCCGAGGGTGATTGTTGTCGGTACCGGCGTGGGGGTGGGTGACGGCGTGGGGGTCGGCGACGGCGTGGGGGTCGGCGACGGCGTCGGGTCACAGGGGGGGCCGTCTTGAACAGGGTCACAGGGCAGGTGATTAATCGTCCCGAAGTTCGGTACTGTCGCACTAATATTCGCTATGTTTGCCGCGTCAGTAGCGAACGTCGAGCGACTAATCAGTCCCTTGCCACCGAAGGTATTGACAGCCAGTACCTGACCGTTGGACTGGACCTCCATGATCGGGTGGGAGCCGTCATACAGAAAATATTGGCGTTTGCCGGTAGGACTATCCTTGAAGATTCGTCGTCCGGAGACGTTATAGCCCGCCCGCATCGTCGAGCCGAACGTTGTCAGGTTTCCATTGCAATCGAACGTGGTGTTGGTACCATGGTGGATCGTCGGGTCACCGTTCGGAGCGTAAGTAAATGTCCCGTCCGTCGGTTGGTTGCACAGGTTAAAGGACTGCGCCCCTCCTGACTCGAACGCGATGGGGTTCGCCATGCTATCGTAGGTGAACTCGTGGGAAGCGGTGTTGGAGGTGTGGCGTGTCAGGCGATCCTTAGCGTCGTAAGTGAATGTTTCGTTGTGGGGTGAGTAATATTGATCTACAAGTCCAGCTGTCCAGACGCTTAATCGGTTCCCCGCGCCGTCATAGGTGATAGGGTTTCCCCCGGCCATGTCACCGAAGTGGATCGCGTCGTGGTACTGGAAATCGTACGTGCTGAAACTCAGGTAGACAAGTTCGCCAAGCCTTCCCAACGAATCCAGCCCGTAGCGGGTCCCCCCAATCGCCGCGTTGGTACCGTACATCGCGGAGGACCCGAACCGACACGATTTCAGCAAGGCACCATTATCCGTGTCGCGGGGTCGGTAGGTGTACTGCTCCGTGTTGCCGAATGGATCCGCCACCGAGGCGAGACGTCCGAGCGTATCGTAGGTGTAATTGATCGTACCGGCGGGCGTGCCGAGCGAGGAGCGGCTTCCGTCCGGGTTGTAGCCGTACGAAAGCGTCATCGGGATATTGAGCGGCGCGTCGGCGCGGAGAGGCCCGTTGTAGACACGGCTCGTGTTCGCCACCACCCCGGTCGGCCCGTAGGCGACCCGCACTGTTTCCGCCCCGTCACTCTTCTGAACGAGTCGGCCCAAACCGTCGTAGAAAAAGAGGGCGTTGTTTTTGCTGTTCGCGCCGGTCCATGTCGTGCCGTCCGACTCCGAGAACTGAACGGCGGAAAGCGCGCCATCTGGGGTGTCGAAGTGGCGCGTCGTCACCACGCCGTTCGCGTCCCCGATCCGGTGGGGGACGGGACGGTTATAGCGGAGAGGCACTTCGGAGCGAGTCCGGTGTTCGGAACATTGACATAGTCGTACCGTTCGCGCACATCGGTTCTGTTCATGTACGACACGTCGGCGAGGAGCGAGTAGTTAATAGTGGGTGCGTTTACGGAGCCGTACCCGTAGCCATACCGGGAATACTGCACGGAGCGGTTGTAACAGTCCGACGCGACGATAGTCACTTTCCCGTTCTGGTCGGGTTTTGACGCTTGAACATTGAGTAGTATATTGCCCGTTGGCCCGCTCTGACGAATTCGGAAGAGTGTCTTGTTGCCGGAATCGCCCAGGATGCGACTTCGGTCTGTTTCGATAAAGATTGAGTTGTGGTTGCGATCTTCAATGACGTTGAGGAAAAAGTTCGGCCCAGGAACACGAACGATGGTGTGATCTTTGGCTTCCAACACCATGCTGCGCTCGGTATACCAGACGGTCCCGTCCGTGTGACATATAATCCAGTTGTAACGTACCGGTATGACTATAATTCCCAGATCATCCGCCACTCCTGTATCGCCGGTGACCTGATTCGGGGATGCCGCTATCTGTCTCTCGTGTACCTCGAAGATGCGGAACGGCTCTCCGGCAGATTTGAGGGTGCAGGAACAAACCCCGTTCGCGTTGCTATCGGGAGTGAACGCGACGCGGGATCCGTTGGGAAGCACCAGGTACCGGTCGCTCCCCGTCCCCGGCATGCGAACGAACGCGTTGTAGGGGTGGGACCAGCCCGTGCCGAGCATCGTCTCGGGATCGTCAACGGCGAAGGGGTGACCGCGCAGACTGTTGTACATGCGTTGCCACAGCACGGAGGGTCCCGTGGGATTGTATATGGATAGGTCGGTTTCCGGCGATAGCTCCTCCTCCATTGAGGACAGGTTCACCGGATCATGGCAACTAGGGCCGGACCCGTGCCCGCCCTCATACATGGGGCAACTCGGGTTCTTCTGGCAACGTAGCGAGCCGATGTCAACCCCACAATGGTCGCCCGTGAGCGTGACCGGGGTAGTCGCGCCCGCTATCGCCGACCGTGCCCCACCGGCGAGCGCGGTAATTCCAGCGTTGCTGTGCGCGTCGAACCCGAACAGTGGTCTGATCCGACCAGTGAGCGCGGTGAGTAGGTTCGGCTTGCTTTCAGGTGCTCTTCTTGCGATAGACAGCACCTCGCTTGTGTCCATCGCCCGCCACTGCTCCCACAACAAAGAAATGCGGCCTCCGGGCCATGTCCCGCAGTCCGAACAGGAGTAGGTGACGCCAGTCTTGTCGGCCTTCACCACGGCGACGAAGTGGTCGTGTTCCACGTGCGCGATAAGCGGCTTGGGCAACGCCCGAAGAGTCGCCTCGTCACCGCGATATACGGTTGCCGTTACGTCACCCAGTTTTTCACACGCCGCGACCACATCCTTGTCCGAGCTACCGCGCCCGGTCACGCGCATTGCCCCTACAACACGTGTGCGCTCATAAGAAAGCCCGATCTCCCGCCGACACATGGCGAGAGCCGCCGCCGCGCAAAACGGGTCTGACCTGCCCCCATTTTATGTACCAGCGTTTGTGTTAGCCCCCGCCTCAGTCTCGCGTGTCGCCTTCCCCTCCCGGGCATTCCGGGCGAACGTGTCCGGGCTCGCGTACTTTAACGAGCCGTGCGGCCGCTCCGCGTTATACCACCTGCGCCAGACCTCCGTCTTCTTGGTCGCCTCCCCCAGCGACAGGAACACCTCCATGTTCAAGAACTCGTCGCGGAACCGACTGTGAAAACTCTCCGCGAAGCCGTTCTGCCACGGGCTACCTTTATCTATGTACGCCGTTGACACCCCGCCCCGATGCAAGAAGCCACGCAAAGTCAGGGCGATGAACTCCGAGCGCAAGAAAATCGCTCCGGGCGATTTCTCTGAGTTGTCCGAACGCAAGAACTTCGGTGCGCCCCGCTCCGCGATCAACCGCGACAACGTACTCGCCACATCCTTCGACCTCAGAGAAAACCCGACTGTGATAGCGAGCGATTGACGAGTGTACTCATCCGTGACTGTCAACATCCGCACTTTCCTGCCCGATACCAACTGATCCTGAACAAAATCGACGCAGAAAAATCGGCCCGCCGATTTTCTTGGGTCCAAACATGATTCATCTGTTCCGCTTTGTTGGGTCGCTCCTGTTTCGGCAACGTGCTTTTGCGTTTCGTTCGCCGCCGCACGGACAAGCCTTGTTCCTTACATAGTCGGTAGACCCGCTTATGGTTGACGACATGACCCGCCCGCTTCGCCATCGCATGAAGACGGCGATAACCGAAGCGCGGATATTTCGCCGCATCCCGTTGTAAGCACTCCTGCAGAGCCGAATCGCCGTTCCCCCGCGAGATATAGCGGTGTGTCGAGCGCGGCAGATTCGCCCAGAAACAAGCCCGCCGTTCCGAACTCCCTTTCACTGTAGCGTAACGAACGAACTGTCTCTTCGCGGGAGTGCCTACGAGTTTTTTGCTAGGAACTCTTTGGCGATGTCGATCTCCAAATCGCGCTCGGCAAGCAGACGCTTGAGGCGAGAGTTTTCCTTTTCTAACTCCCGAAGCCGCTGAACGTCTCTTGTTTGCATCCCGCTGACCCGTTCGCACACCTGCGAACTTGTTCCGCCAGCACAGGTTTTCGCGGCGAAATACCGGATAGAACGTCTGCTCTGTGATGGCCCGCTCTTTGCAGAGCGCTGTAATTGTCTTGTCGCCTTTTTCGGCTTCCGCCAAAACAGCAACGATTTGCTCGTCTGTAAATGTACCTTGTTTCATTTCCCTACCCTTTCACGGGCGGGGACTCACTTTCCTTGTGGTACACTTTTCGGGGAGCAGGTCAGGTCGAGGCGCGACGGTTGAGGGATACCGAGGGCGGCGTGGGCGGCGTGGTAGCCTTCGCAGGCAAGGGCGTGCCGGTACCAGAGCGTGGCATGGTTCGCGACGAAACCGTGCATATGGTTTGACGGATTCAGCAGATCACGGAAGGTTCGCGTCGCGTCCGCGAAGGCGCACTGGGAATATTGGGCGACGGCTAAGTTGTAGGTCGCCATGCCATGCAACGTGTCATCGGGGCGGGTCAATTGTTGGGCACGGCGGAAGTGCCACCCGGCGCGTTCGGGATCGTCATGCGCCGCCATCTCGTATTCGCCGTAGCGCAGATGCAGTACCGCTTGGCGGCGGGTAGACAGTCTTTCGTGGTGCAATTCGGCGTGCCATGAATCACTCTCGGAGCGGGACACGGTGCGATTCAGCGCACCAACTTCGTCCCACAGCGTTGCCGTCACTGATGCCGGTTTGGCGCGGTGAGCGTCAGGGGTGTTGTATGGAGTGGTACTCGCGTCGAGGGCGGCACGAAAACAGCCGGGGGAGAGGCTATCGGCTGATGTGCATGTCGGTAGGCTGTCGAGCCGATTATGAGGGTAGTGAGGACTACTCCGCCGACTAACAAAGCCCGTCTGAACGAAGAGGACGCGCTGTTTGAGTGAGCACGCGATAAAGCACCACGGACATTCATCCGAACCACCTTTCACCAATCCAGTAGAGCGCGAGTAGTTTGCTTCCAGGCGCGAGCGACGTGGCGAGATTATATTTGATGTCCGCGAAAAAAGTGAGCAGGGCGAATTGTCGCGCGTCACGGCGCGACGCGACGCGCGGCCAGCACGGGATCATCCGCGCTCGGTGTCGGCGGCCGGCTCCCGTCCCCGCCGCTCTTGAGCAATACTATCCCGCTGACGATCAGGGCGACGCCGATCACGCGCGGCGTCAGCACTGGCTCCTTAAAGAGCCAGACGCCGAGCAGGAACGCGAACACGGCTTCGAGCCCGAGCACGAACACGTACGCGACGCCCAGGTCGGACCGCCTCATGAGCAGGATGTTCAGCGTGGCCCCGACCAGAAACAGCGCGAACACAGCGAGCGTCGGCAGAAGGCGCGTCATGGCGTCGGCCTCTTTCATAAAAACGCCGCCGGTGGTAAAACAGAGTGCCGCGAGCACGGCCAGCGCGAACGATGCCATAGGGGATTGTACCGCGCCGCTAGAAAGAGTCTTAATTTATATGTGCCGTCTGTTGGGAATGATCCGCGCCACCGAAACCGTTCTGCCGTCCTGGTATCACCTGGTCGGCTCGCCGAACTCGCTCCGCAAGCAGGCCGAAACGGGTTGCGTACCGGAAGGGACCGAGCCGGGACACGGCGACTCGTGGGGCATCGGCTGGTTCGACGACCGGGACGACGTCTCGCTCGTGCGCAACACCGGCTCGGCGGCGGATTCGGCCTACTTCGTGTTCGCCGCCGAAACCGCGTCGCGCGGCGGGGCGGTCAGCGGCGTCGGCAAGATCATTATCGGGCACCTGCGCAAAGCGAGCGTCGGCGGCGTATCGTCCGAGAACGCGCACCCGATCCGCGCCGACTACCTGCCCGGCGTGGGAAGTCAGATGTCTGGGAGGCCGTACGAAACGCTGCTCGTCGCGCACAACGGCACGCTCAAACAGCCCCTCATTGACGTGTTGCGGCAACAGGTGTTGGACGCGGGGCGCGAAGAGGGCGGCGCGGACAGCGACACTGTTCTCCTGTCGGGTTACCTCGCACATCGGCTCGCCAGCGGGCGTGACGGTCATGACACGTTCGCGGTGTTGACAAACGCCCTGCGCGAGCTGTTCGAGACGGCCCGGTTTGTCGCCGAAGGGGTCGTGGGCGGCGACATCACGCGGATGTATACGGGGGTCAACCTCCTGCTCGCGCACCCGTCCGGCCTGTACGCCCTGCGGCAGTTCTCGCACAGTCCTGACTACTACACACTTTCTTCGCGGCCTCTCACTCCGGAATCCGACGACGGCGCGAGCGGCTGGGCAATCGCGTCCGAGCCGACCGACACGAAGTCCGGCTGGGAACCGCTCGCGCCCGGCGTCCTGACGCATTTCGCGCCGGATGGCTCGGTTCGCGCCGCGAAGGTCGCTTAGGCTTGTGTTTCGGCGGGGCGCGACCTGGCGGCAACGTCCACGCTCCGGCCCGCCGTCCGTGCCGGAACGTGGACGTTGCCCACGCTTTTGCCTGTCTTGCTGTCGGTCGCGTGAATGCCGTAGCGCGGTGCAAAGCACTGTGCGCCAAAGGAACCCGCTCCGCCCGCGACGCTGATGAGTGGCATTCCCACCCCAAGCAGGATCACGGCGGACAGAACGGAGACGATTATCAGGAACAACTTTCTCATCGGGTACTCCTTCACGCGCCTTTCGTCGCGCACACTCTGAACGCGTGGATGCGGCATCCCGTTACGGCACCGGTAGTAAATTATCACCGGCGGAAGAAGGCGACGTTGATCCCGGCGAAATGTTTCCACCTCTCCGGAACCTCGTCCTCCGAATAGATCGCGTTCACCGGGCACTCCGGCTCGCACAGGCCGCAGTGGATGCACTCATCCGGGTTGATAAAAAACTGATCGTAGCGTCGCCCCTGTTGCTCCACAACGCCTGAATGGATCGCGTCGCACGGGCAGACTGCGACACAGGACGCGTCCTTACACGTCGCGCACGGTTCGGTAATCACATAGGTCATCGGTATTGTTCTTCCGGGGAGAGCGTATCCGGCGCGGACCCACCGCCGCGATGACTTATGTCACGCCCGGCGCGAAAAATCCGTGATACCGTGCGTCGTGCGAAACAACCTGGAAACCGTACTCCGACGCGTCCTGTTTCTACGGGACGCGGACGCGGGTACGCTCGCCGCCTTCACCCGCGCCGGAAGCATCCGGCGTCTGGAAGCGGACGCAACGCTCTTCCGCGAGGGCGACACGGCACCCGCGCTTCACATCGTGGTCTCGGGCGCGGTGAAACTGTCGAAGTGGGATCAGAGGGGGCGCGAACTCACGCTCGGACTCACGCGCCCCGGCGATGTGATCGGTGCCCCCGCGACCTTCGACGGCGGAAACTGTCCTTATGACGCGGCGGCGGTCGGCGAGGGAGTCGCGCTGTTCACAATCGGGCGCGACGCCTTTTCCGCCCTCCTCGCGGCGCATCCAGAAATCGCGGGCGGCGTGATCCGGTTCCTCGCCGTGCAGAACCGCCGCCTGATCGAGATGCTCAAGGCGCAAGCACTGCACACCGTGCGCGCCCGGTTTGCCACGTACCTGCTCGCGGCGGCGGGCGACTCGGAGTCGTTCACGCTCCCCGAGTCGAATACCGGGATCGCCGCCCATCTCGGCACGGTGCGCGAGGTGGTCTCCCGAACCCTGCACCAGTTTTGCGACCTCGGACATATCGCGGCGCGGGGGCGCGTGGTGACGCTCCTCGACCGCGCCGCGCTCGCGCGGGACGCGACGCCGCCCGTGTAGAGTTGGCACCCGATTACCCCGCGAACGGAAGGTCCGCGACCTTGTCCTTAAACTGCTTATAGTCTGCCCAGCCGCATAATCCGGTCTGCGTCTTGATCAGATAGTAGCCGTTCTCCGCGTTCCCTGGCTCGCCTTTATCGTACGTCATGTACAGGAGGAGGCTGATCTTGCTGTCCGGCGCGACGTTCGCAACCACCGCCCCGCCAGGCGTCGCCGACACACGGATCGGGAACGACCGCTTCGCCGTTCCGGTCACTCCGACATAATACGCGGCTTGCGGCACGAAACGGAAGACCCCATTCGCGCCAGCGGCGTATTTGGCGTGGCAGGTCCACATGCCGGTCCACCACGTGGTGTATATCGCGCCGTTGCCCGGCGCCTCCACCTCGCCGCCGATGATCCCGGCTGGCCGCGCCGCCGCGCCGTCGTAGTAGAACAGGCGTGTCTCGTGTATGTCGTTCGGCGCGACGAGGAGCACGGCGATGTACTTACGCTTCGCCCCTTTGTTGACGCTGAGAACGCGGAACCCGGCCATGCCGTCGAAGAAGCCGTCATGCGGCACCGACAGCCGTTTGCCGTTGATTATCAGAGTGAAAGATGTACTCTCCAGCGCGGCGGACACCGAGACGGCGTCCGGCTCGCCGTCACCGTTTATGTCAGCGGTAGCGGATGCAACATACACCGGGTCGGCGGCGTGCGCACGCGGCGCGGTCAGCGCGAGGGATGTCAGCCATCCGAGGGCGAGACACAGGAGTGGGATGCATTTCATGCGGTCGTTCTACCCGCATCGGGGGTACAATCGGGGCATGCCGATCACGAAGACATTTCAACAACTGAGCGACGAGGCCAAAACGCGCATCCCCGAAACGACGACCGGCGAGGTCGCGGAGCGCATCAGCAACCCGAGCTGGAACGGGGTGCTCGTAGACGTGCGCGAGCAGGACGAGTTCCACGCGGGTCATCTGCCCGGCGCGCGGGGGATCGGGCGCGGCGTGCTCGAGTACCACATCGCGGACGAGGTTCCCGACACCGACCGCGAGATCGTGCTCTACTGCCGGGGCGGGAACCGCTCCGCGCTGGCGGCCGACTCCCTGCGGCAGATGGGCTACACGAACGTTCATAGCATGACGGGCGGCTACCGCCAGTGGAACGCCGAGGGACGAGACGAGACGACCGAAGGCGAACCGATTGCGCATTGACGCGGCTTCACGGGCTCGGGCGACGGACGAGGGCGTGATTGCTGGAATCCGCGCGGCGGTCACATCGGCGAAGGATCGCTTCGGGATACCGGGGTTGTCGGTAGCCGTTGCCGCGCCCGCCTTCGGGTGCTGGTCGGAAGGGTTCGGCCTCGCGGACGTCGAGAACGGCGTTCCGGCGACGGCGGACACGGTGTTCCGGCTCGCCTCCATCGCCAAGCCGATGACGGCGACGGCGGTGATGCAACTGGTCGAACGCGGCAGTCTCGATCTCGACGCCCCCGTCCAGCGGTATGTCCCCGAGTTCCCCGAAAAGGAGTCGCCGATAACGGCGCGTCTGCTCCTGTCGCACCTGTCCGGCATACGCGACTTCAGCGACGCCGAAGGGCACAACTTCATCCATTATGAGAGCGACACGCCGCAGGTAGCCTTCCTGGACCGGTTCCGGAACGATCCGCTCTTGTACGAACCGGGCACCCGGTTTCGCTACTCCACCCACGGCTACAACCTGCTCGGTTGCGTCATCGAGTCGGTGTCCGGCACGGGCTACCTGGGTTACCTCCGCGAGCATATATTCGCGCCCGCCTCTATGACCGCTGTTTATGCCGACGACGTACGCGCGGTCATCCCCCACCGTTCGCGCGGCTACGTCCGGGACGAGGCGGGCGTTCTGCGCAACGCGGACTATACCGACCTGAGCGATCACTTGCCCGGAGGCGGGTTTTGCGCGACGGCGGAGGTGGTGGCGCGGTTCGGCGCGGCACTACAATCCGGCCTTCTCTTGAATGAGGAATCTCTGGGGCAAGTTTTCACCCGTCAGCGAACCAAAACGGGGCAGGACACGCGCTTCGGCCTCGGCTGGTTCTTGTGGAGCCGTGACAACGAGCGAGAGGCGGCGCACGGCGGGAAGCACCACGGCGCGTCCACGATGCGCCTGCTTCGCCCCGACTCCGGGAAAACCGTGGCACTGCTGACGAATCTCCAGGGTGTCCCGTCGCCGATGCTTCATCAGGTGGCACGGGAAATAGGTGACCTAGTTGCCTACTAGTGGGGCGGATCAATGGCGGGACGAACTCGGGTTCATCCCGCACCTACCGGGGATGCCGGAGGCGATCAACGCCGACTCGTTCGACGAGGACGTGCTCGCGTCGCCCGTCCCGGTGCTGGTCGAGTTCTGGGCGGCGCGGTGCGGGCCGTGTCGCCGCGTCGCCCCCGAACTACAAGCCGCCCAACGTGCATTCGCCGGGCGGTTGCGCGTCTTCACCCTGGACGTGGATCAGGAACTACCCGCCGCCGGTCGTTTCGCGGTACACTCCGTACCGGCGATCCTGCTTTTCGTAGGCGGCGCGGAGGTGACGCGCTTTAGCGGATTCACCGACCGCCGGATATTGACCGACGCCGTCGCCGAATATGTAACACCTGAAGGAACTATTATTATGCCGAAAATTATGTGGGATGATGTCGAGGACATCGCTATCGCCCTTTCCGAGAAACACCCCGACCTCGACCCGCTTTCCGTGCGCTTCACCGAGCTGCTCGCCATGATCCAGCAAGTGCCGGAGTTCGCCGGGAACGTCTCCGAGTCGAACGAGGGCAAACTGGAGCGCATCCAGATGGCGTGGCTGGACGAGTATAAAGACCAGCACAAGTAGGCGTCGCGGAGCAGGGTTCGGGGGGCCGGTCGCGCCTCTATATCCCGAGCGCGACCTTCAGCCCCTCGTGCCAGATAAGTTCGTGATCAACATCGAGGCTGGCTCCGAGGAATCGAGAGGAGTAGGATTTCGCCGCGACGATACCCTCCGCGTCTTCCGTACCGTACAGTTCTTGTGCCTGATCCCGCGTCTTCCGTGCCTCTCCATGGCCCGCGTAGCGAGCGGCAAAAGCGGCTGATTCGTTTAGTTCCTCGCGGGCAGCATGGCAGTCATGAGCGTACCATAAAGACATGACATCGGTGAGGAGTGGCAGTATGGATTTCGTTGCAGAAATAATTAAGTTAACCCGAGTTGCTACCGTAGTATAGTGTAAGTAAGCACGGTTACGAAGACTTTCAACTCGAAACCGCGCGGCGTCACGGCATGCACCGACCGCGCCA
>JAYUUO010000146.1:0-11875 GCA_043754515.1 Armatimonadota bacterium | reverse complement strand
GGGCTAAGACCCCCTCGTCGTCCATTCGTGGAAACATCCCGCGAAGATCTTCGCCCGCCTGGACGCGCCCGAATGTGTCGTGGGACGGGATGCCGTGTTGCGGAGGGAGGTGTTGTTGAAGCCATTCTTGTTTGGCTTTCGCCCACAACTCGATCTCCACGAAATTATTCGCCCCGCCCAGGACGGCACGAAAGGGCGATGAAGAGAAGGTCATCCAGCGCATAGCGGCGACGGCGGGCGATTCTCGGATCGGGGAGGTGAGCGAAAGCGGTGCAACTTGTCATGCCTCGGTGTTCGGGAACGGGAGGGCGATTTCATGCGGGGTTGCGGAACTTTAGGGCAAACAGGGCGAACTGTTTAATGCAATCGCCCTGCCGGAATGGGGGGCGGCGACAGCGCGCAGGTGTTGCTTTTATTCTCCGAGGGCAAGTCCACCGAGGGTGAGGAGACGCCCGGCGGGTTCATCCCGCCGCATGACACGCACGGCACCTAGCACGTCGCGTTCGCGATCTCAGCCGATTCGCTCGCCGAATGGCAGGCGCGTCTCGCCGAGAAGGGTGTCGCCATTGAAAGCGTCGTGCGTCCGGAGCGCGGCGGCACCAGCGTCTACTTCCGCGACCCGGACGGCCATCTGATCAAACTCGCGACGCCGGGTATCTGGCCCACCTACTGACAATGCCGCCGGGCGGCTAGCCTTTGCGCTTCAGCGTAGGTCCATGGGGCGTGTCGGCGACTTCCCACCCGAGCGCGGCGATCTCGTCGCGCAGGCTGTCCGAGCGGGCGAACTCCTTTGCCCTCCGGGCGGATTGCCGCGCTTCGAGCAACACCAACACGGATTCCGGCGCGGTCTCCTCCTGGGGGGCTACGGCGCGGGCCTCAATGTTCAGGCCGAGCACGCTGTCGAACGCCTTCCACAACCGGGGCGAGGCGAATGTGTTCAGCGTCGCTAGTGCCTTGGGTACGTTCAGGTCGTCGTTCAGCGCGGACAACACCTCGTCGTAGGCAGACTGGTATGCGACATCCGCTTTAAGCGGTTCGTCCGTCGTGCGGGCGATCTTTTCGTAGAGGCGTGTCAGGGCGACCTGCGCGGCGTCGAGCGATTCGGCGCGACCGATACCCGGCTTTTCTTTATCCCACTCCCAGGCGAGCATCATTTCTGACCGGTAATGCGCTTGAAGGCACAGATAGCGGTACGCAAGTGGGTCATAGCCGGAGTCAATAAGGCTCTGCACGGTCATGAAGTTGCCGGATTTTGATACCTTTTCGCCTTTCGGGAGTACTAGAAACGCGGTGTGCATCCAGTACCGGACGAACGGGTGCCCGGTCGCGCATTCGGATTGCGCGATCTCGTTGGTGTGGTGAACGGGAATGTGGTCATTCCCGCCGCAGTGGATGTCGAACGTCTCGCCGAGGTACTTCATGCTCATCGCCGAGCACTCGATGTGCCAACCGGGGTACCCGGTTCCCCAGGGCGAGTCCCACTTCATGATGTGGTTCGGCTTGTTCGAGAACCAGAGGATGAAGTCGGCGGGGTTGCGCTTCGCACTGTCAATAACCAGATCCCCGCGCTGCCCGGACCGTTGCTCGCTCCGGTTCAGGTTCGCGAGTTTGCCGTAATCGGGGTCTTTCGCGGTGTCGAAGTACAGGCCCTCGGGCGTCGTGTATGTGTAGCCGTTGCGCTCTAGCCGCTCGTTCAGCGTGATCATCTCGGGGACGTGATCGGTGGCGCGGGGGAGTATGTCGGGGCGCGTGACGCCGAGGCGGACGAGATCCTCCATGAAGGCGTCTTCGTACTTGCGGGCTATCTCCCATACCGACAGGTTCTGTTCGCGAGCACCCTTCTCCATTTTGTCCTCCCCCGCATCGCCGTCCGAGGTCTGGTGCCCGACGTCGGTGATGTTCATCACCCATTTGGTCTCATAACCGTTCATTCGGAACATGCGCGCCAGCAGATCCTCGAATAGAAAGGTTCGCAGGTTACCTATATGCGCGTAGTTGTATACGGTGGGGCCGCAGGTGTATATCCCGACGTGGCCGGGGACCAGCGGCTCGAAGGTCTCTTTCGAGCGGGAAAGCGTGTTGTATAGGGAGATATTCATGTGTGTCGCGGTTAGTATACCGTTTTCTTTTTTGGCGGACGCGAACTACGTAACTCACGACAATCAGAATAGACTCGGTTGAATGTCCGCCGCCCGGTCACGCTCCGCTAACTGTTCGATCAGTCGGCGTTGCGGGGACGAGAGCGCGAAATTCGTTAACGCCTCCTCATACGATGCCCAGGCGACCACTGCCGTGCCGCGTTGCTCGCCCCGAATCCGAACCGCGACGGCAAGCAGGGTGATCCTGCGCGTCGTGACTCCGTGCTTAACCTGCGCCACCGTGGAATCGGGGGGCGCGTCCGCTCCCAAGAACCCGGCGACATCGCGGGCGGCGCGGGCGGCGGCGTCCGGCACCGTTTCGTCCGCCTCCGCCGTCACCCGAGGCATCTCCCACAGCCCGGCCCACAATCCCGCGTCGAGAGGGCGTTGGATCAGGAGTAGCGCACCCGAATCGTCCCGGATCACCGCCGACACATCGGTCTGCACCGTGAACACCGGTTTCGCCGCGAACTCCGGCAGTGCCGACGGCGCGCCGGTCGCGTACGCGTAGCACGTTTCCCGCGTGGGGCACTGTTCGCACTTAGGCGGGGTGCCACAAACCAGCGCGCCGAGTTCCATCATCGCCTGGTTGAAGATACCCGCGTCGCCGGGCGGTATGAGCGCTTCCGCGAGCCGCCAGAGCGCAGCCTGTGCTTCTTTCCCTTTCGGGTCGCCATGGATGCCGAACACGCGGCACAGCACCCGCACCACGTTCGCGTCCACGATAGGGGTGTCGAGGTCGAGCGCGATGGAGCAGACGGCTCCCGCCGTGTACCGCCCGACGCCGGGCAGGGCGAGCACATCCTCGTAGGTCGTCGGGAACGAGCCGCCATGCCGCGCCACGATCTCGCCCGCCGCCTTGTGAAGATTGCGGGCGCGGCTGTAGTAGCCGAGGCCCTGCCACGCCTGAAGCACGTCGTCGAGTGGGGCGTCGGCGAGATCGCTCACGGTCGGGAATCGCGCGAGCCACCGGTTGTAGTAGGGGATGACGGTCGCCACCAGCGTCTGCTGGAGCATCGTCTCCGAAATCCAGATAGCATACGGTTCGCGCGTCTCGCGCCAGGGTAATTTGCGCAGACTCTTCTGGTACCAGGAGAGCAGGGAATCACGGAACGTGCCCGCCCGCGCCGCGTCGTCGGGGGAATCAAACTTCACTATGGCGTAGTGTAACATGGACAGCGGGCCACATCTAGGCTACAATGTCCCGTGTAAGCGGAAAGCAGTGCTTACCCTATTTTCGAGGAAGGCAAAACAAACGGCGTTGGCAACAATCGGAATCGCGGAGGCGTACCTCGCGAGTGGGTGGTGTGGACATTGCGGGTGTAAACGCTCGCTTCGGGGCGAATGTCCGAACTGCGACCGGTGGTATAACCACCCCTTGGTCACGGTAGGGGTTCCCCTCACACTCTCGTTCATCTTCTTACTAGTGGTCGGCATCCGCTCGTTGCGGGACGCGGACCCTGGCTTCGCCCGCTTTGAGAACCGCGCGTCGCCCCCCCCTCCGGCGGGGATATACACTTACGCCGCGCCCACGCCCATTGGCCGAACCGCTTCCCCCAGTTACTTCTCCCCGGCAGTTGCGACGAGTATGGTTGCCGCGCCGGGACGATCCACTCTTGCTGAGACGCAGTACGCTAACCTTGAGGCACTGCGCGAAACGGTGCACACCGCCGAACGGTACTACCGAACCGGCGAGTCGCCGATCCGCCCCGTCGCGCCGGTTGCGAAATCTATGTCCACACGAGCGATGCAGGCCGAAGCCGTTTCAACACTCTGAACTTAGCGAGACACGAACATGCCTTTGTACGACGAAAACCACCGCGACTACACGATACCAGGCGACCAACCTGCCCGCCCGCCTTCGGAGGATAACGCGGCGTTCTTCCAGACCCGCTGTACCCTGCCCGCCACCGCCCTGTGCCTCAAAGTCCCGAATGCGGCGGGCGAGGAGCTCGTCGTACACCGCGAGAACAACCGCGACTTCGTGTTCCTGTTCGAATCGCTTGATGACGCCTACGACTACGCGAACGAGGCATCCCGCGCCCTAGATTTCGCGCCGACGGTGGGCCGGGTTCTGCTACGGGATCTGCACTTCGCGAACGCACGCTATAAGCCCGCCCTCAGCGATCAGGTAGACCTCGTTCTCCGCGCCCGCTGAGACGCCCGCGTAACCACGCGGCATTGCCCCCCGCTTCATGCTTTTGAGAGGTACACGGATGTTTTCATCACGGGGCGGCGCGCCATACGAACGTGAGCGTGACCGCGCCGCGAACGCCGCGATCCTTCCGCGCGCCGACGTTTTCGCGGTACTATGTGAAGCATGAATGCCCTGATCCTTTTCTCGCACGGCTCGCTCCTGTGCGGCGCGGGGGACGCGTTGAACGTCCACGCCGCGCGCATCCGGGAGGCGGGGGAGTATGCCCCGGTCGAGATCGGCTACCTCAACTACTCCGAGCCGTCATTCGCCGAGGCGGTTGACCGGTGCGTCGCGGCGGGAGCGACGCGCATCATCGTCGCGCCTTACTTCCTGATCTCCGGCTACTTCATCACCAAAAGTCTGCCCGAAAAGCTCGCCGAAGCACGTGCCAGTTACCCGGATCTCGTGTTCACCGTCGCCGAAGCGTTCAACTACGACGCGTCGCTCGCCGACGCGATTCTGGACGCGGCCAGCACCGCGCGTGAACCCGGCGAGTGGCGCGAGCCGCTACGCCGCGCCGCCGCGTCCTGCCGCCCGTCTCCCGAGTGCCCGCTCTACGGCACCCCGGCATGTCCGAAGGTTCCTAAGCCACCGTAACCGTGATGTGTGGCAGGTGTCCCATCAGCGAATCGCGGATGCCGGACACGTACGGCTTGATTAACTCGATGTCTTTTTGGTAGTAGAGGGGCACCCACGGCGCGTCCTCTATGACCAGTTTCTCCGCCTGATTGTAAAGAGCCTTCCGCTTCTTCGGGTCGGTCTCGCTGTCCGCCAGGTCACACAGCCGGTCGTACGCGGCGTTGCTGTAACCGGTGCGGTTCTCCGGGGATTTCGAGGTCAGCAGGACGGACAGGAAGTTTTGAGGGTCTAGGTAATCCGCGCTCCAGCGCATGTGGAAGAACGGGATCTCGCGGTTGTCGGTCTTTTTCAAGAAGGTGCCCCACTCCATCTCGTTCAAATCCACGGGAATCCCGATCGCCGCGAGCTGCTCCTTCACCACTTCGGCCGTTTTGGAAAGGTCGGGCTGTTTCTCACGGAAGGTCAGTGTCAGCGGGGGAAGGCCCTTCCCGCCCGCGAACCCGGCGTCGGCAAGCAACTTCTTCGCTTTTTCGACGTCGTGTGGCATCCCCGTTATCGCCGCGTCGTAGCCCGGAATGCCTTTCGGTAGCACGCCGCCCGCTCTCTGGTTCACGCCCTGCAACACGCTCTGGACGATGGCGTCCTTGTCCACAGCGTATGCCACCGCCTGGCGCACCCGCTTGTCCTTGAATGGCGGGTACTGCGTCTGGTTCAGCCCGAGGTAGAAGGTCGCGGATCGGTCGAACAGCTTGATCTGGCTTTTGATCGCGGCGTTGTCTTTGTCCTGCGCGTAGTCGCCCTTCTCTAAAACGACGATGTCAAGCTCGCCGGAGTCGAACAGGTTCCGCGCGGTCTTCGTGTCCAGCACGATCTTACGCTCGATGCCTTTGAGTTGCGGCGCGCCGCCCCAGTAGTCGGGGTTCGCCTTGAGGGCGACCATGCTCTGCGGCGTGTAGGAGTCCAGTGCAAACGGCCCGGTGCCCACCGAGTTTTTATGGGTGATTGCGAAGGCACCGCCCTCGCCCTTCCCGCTGTTCTCGCTCTCATTAGCCTTCTCCGTCGCGGTCCCCCCCCCCTGCTCCCCCTTCTCGACTTCCTCCCTAGCAACTGCGTACGACGTCGGGTAGGTCAACTTGCCCAGGAAGTAGGCGCGCGGCGCGACCAGCGTTATCTCGAGCGTCTTCGGATCAATCACCTTCACGCCGACTACTTCGCTCGCTTTGCCCTTCGCGAACGCCTCGGCACCGGCTATGTCGTTCAGGTAAGTCATCGCGACCGGCGAGTTGAGTTTGGGGTCTAGCGAGCGGGTGATGCTATATTTGAAGTCCTCCGCCGTCACCGCCCGCCCGTTCGTGAACTTTGCACCGTCGCGCAAAACGAACGTGTAAACCGTGCCGTCCGGGGACACCTTCGGCAACGCCTTCGCGAGCATCGGGGTCACCTCGCTCTTCACGTTCCATCCGACGAGACCCTCGTACATCTGCTGGAGAAGGTCAATAGTCGGGCCGTCGTTCACGAGGGCGGGGTCGAAGGTAGTCGGGTTCGCGGTGAGCGCGTAGCGCAACACTCCCGGCTTTGTGCTACTACCAGTGGACGCGCCGCCCGAACCGCCTCCGGCCCCCCCGCTCCGTGAGGGACAGCCCGCGAGCGTCATGCCCGAAGCCGCCGAAACGGATGCCACTACCAGGGCCGTTAGCAGACGGCGGCGAGAGAACGAACCATTTTCGGATATGCGTGCCACGTAAAAACCTTTCCGAGTGAACAGGGGAGGGTGAATGTTGGGGATTATAGCACGGCCCGGCGCGCGGCGCAAAATAGCCGTGCTCAACGCGCGTGGGAGGGGGTACAATAATCGGACGGCAGGGATGCCCGCCGCAGCCATGCCACCGCCCGATTTATGGATCCAGGAAAGGACACCCCAATACCATGCAACAATGGAGCAAAGAAACCCGCGTCATTATCGCCTGTGCCTTCGTGCTCGGCGCGCTTGACATCTACGTTCGCTTTACGACGGCACCGAAGGCAGTCTCATCGTCCGTCGTCTCCACCCAGGAGCTACGGCTCACGGATAAACAGGGCAACACTCGCGCCGTCATGACTACGGACGCGAATGGCGAGCCGGGACTCCTCATGTTTGACAAGAACGGCACGCCCCGCCTCCAACTCGACTCGTTTCAAACAACGCCAAGCCTGATACTTATGGATCAGAACGGAGTGCAACGTGCGTACTATGGCATGGGGAGCGAGACTGGCGACGGCCAAATGACGTTCAGCACCCCAGGTGGCGCGACCGTAGCGAGCCTGAAGATCTCCGGCGACGCGTCCTCATTCTCCCTCCGGGGCGGCAACGGCGAGCGACAGGCGTCGTGGTACGCGGGTAACGGCGATCAGTCGTACTCGTCCGGTATCACCGTTTCCCGTTGACAACTCCCTGGCCACGACTGGCATCGCGGCTACTCCCGATCGGAGTAGCCGCCTTCTCGTTCCCGCCCTTCAACAAGTCGTGGAGGCTTCGCGACGGCTCTGTCCGCGTTTCCTGACCACAATGCTACTTCCCGTCGGCGATGTGCTTATGCAACTGGAAGTTGACGTCGTTGATCGCGCCGTAGTCGGGCAGATCGCTAGTCGTGTAGAGCGATTGGAAGCCTTGCCCCGCCCGCGCCTTGATCGGCGGGGCGAGCGTCAGAGAAGCACTCTCCTGCGTCGGTCAGAAGTGCTCGCGAACCCCGTCCGCGACGGATTCGTCGCTACCGAGGAAGTCGAGAAACTGCTTCGCCCCGGCGCGTTCGTCCGGCGTCACCTACTTCGCTTCGAGTACCGCGACGCTCTGGTCGGCGGCGGTCGTAGGGGAGGGGTACAGCACCGCGAGTTCCGGGTGTTTCGCGCAAGTAGCTAGCGCGTCACTCTTGGATACCACAACCATATCGGCGACCAAACGATTTTCCGCGAACGCATTACAAAGCACGGTCGCGTCGCCCCGGAAGGATGGGTCGCTGACGGAGTACGATTTCATATCCGCTAAGTAGCCGACGAAGCCTAGATCATTCGCTGCTTTTGACACGTCTGTATTCTTAGCGATCCGTGCGTAGTCGGCTAGAAACATACCGAGCGTCGCGAAGCCGACGCTTGAGGAGCGGGGATCGGGATGCGAGAAGCGGGTCGCTTTTCCGGGGAGCGGATGTATGCGGAGTTCATGGAGCGCAGCCCACGATGAGCGGCTGTCGGCGACTAGGGCTTTACCCAGCGAGGCCGCTTTGTCTCGGGTCGTTAGAAAAACGAGCGGGGTGCGCAGATACGTCCGGTAGGATTCCGAGTCGTTGGCACGGATCGGGTTCGGTTCCCCCGCGTGAGTCTTCGTCCAGGCATCCGCGAGCGCGGTCGCCCAACGAGATCCGGAGGGCGACCACAAGGCGGGATGCTCTTTGCCGTTTAATATAGCCTGTATCGCCTCGCGCGTGTCCATGAACTTCGGGGTGACGTGCAACTTGCCGTCATTCGCCATGTTAAAGTGGTAGATCTGGCTCAATAGTCATCCCTTCTTCGCGGCGTCCGTGATGATCAGCAGGTTCGGTCATAACCGCAACAGGACCTTGCGGAACCGGTGCAAATCCTGCCGGAAGACGTTCACCCTGGAGGGGCGTAGTCGCGCTCTGAACCCGACGAAGCAAGCCGCGATCGAGGCCGCCCTCACCGAACGCATTTCGCAACGCGGGATAGCGCGCACGTTCCGGGTCAGCCGCCTGACCATACGTAACCTGCGAAAAAAAACGCCGACGGGATAGAGGATCGAGGCTTACCCTCCGTGAGTGTCCCCGAAGGAAACGTGATCGAGGTCAACGAGATTTGTGTCCGCCGAAGCCCCCCCCTGTGGCTCTGGATCGCCATCTCCCGCAAGGTCGGCCACGTTATCGGGCTCGATCTAGGGGATCGTTCGGATGAGGGGGTAGCGTCACTCTGGAGGGATGTGCCCTTGGATTACCGGGGTGACTCGTATTTCCGCCGCGGAAAACGACCGCCGGTAGACACGGACGGGTGGGGGCCTACAGACGTTTCTTCGCCTCGGGGCACGGTGGGAGGGCATAGCGTGTGTGCAAAGGGGAGCGGGCGCACGAGCCGCATCGAGGGCTTTAACAATAAGGCAAGAAAACCGCCTCGGGCGGTTTCTCTGAGTCGCCAGCGCCAGAGCGGCCTAGCGCGCCGTTCTTGCGGGGTTCACGCGGGCATACGCGACGACATAGTGGAGCGGTTTATGATGTTGGCGGAGCGTCACAACAGGGACTGTATCTGGGGGTGGGAATCTCGGCGGAAGACAGCCTGAAGCAGTCAACCAAGGCAATGCTATCGGATCCATATCCTACCATCTTGATAACCCACCTTGGTTATCTTGACATATGGTACCCCGCGTGACATGAGTGCAAACCCTTACGACACACATGTATCGCGGGCTGGCGAAAGAATAGTTGGCTATTTTCCGCCATGCGTGTAGAGATCAGCATCACGCTCGCGATCAGGTAACACGGACTCTCGGGATCAGGTTCGCTCTCCCCGTTCGTGCGCGCCCTGTGTATCCTCGCCGACCAGCGGGGGCAGATGCTTCTCGTCCCGCTCCAAATCCGAGAGTTGCAGGTTCAACGCGTTCACCGAGATCTGGATCTCGCGTAGGGAGAATACGAGCGACGTCATTAAAGCGACCATCCCCGCGCCGAACACCCAACGCGCGGGCTGGTCGGCGCGTTCGTAAAAGAGGAACATGGCGAGAACACAGAGCAAAATCGCGGTCACGCCGAGCAGTTGCATGTTGCGCACGAGGTACACGCGAGCGCGTAGGTTTTTGATCTGCGCCAGTAGCCGCGCGTCCGGCTTGCTCCGGTACGCGGCATGTAGCGAGCGGATGAGTGATGCGAGTGCCAGGAAGCGGTTCGTGTACGCGAGCATCAGGAGCGAGATCGCCGGGAACAGGAGCGCGGGGGTTTGCAGATTGACTTCCACACTCCTATTTTACCCCTTTGGAGTATGAAACTGACGAAACCTTCACGCACGTTTGCCGAAAAAGGGTCCGCGTCGTTATAATCGAGGGAATGCCCGATACTGACCTCATACTGACACTCGACATCGGCACCTCGTCTACGCGTTGTGGCCTTTACAACGCCGGAACCGGTGCCCTGGTCCCCGGAACCATTTCGAGCCGCCCACACGAACCCGACATGACCGCCGGTGGGGGAGTAACCCTTGACGGCGACAAGCTCCTTGCGGATGCCGTCGCCTGTCTCGCGGATGCGCTCGCCGCCAAGCCGGACGCCCCTATCGCCGCGGTCGCGGTCTGCACCTTCTGGCACTCTGCCCTCGCCGTGGACGCACGCGGCGACGCGCTGACGCCCATTCTGCTCTGGTCGGATCGCCGGTCGTTCATGCAGGTCGAGACGCTCCGCTCCGAATTGGATGCCACCGCGTACACTGAGCGTACCGGCTGTCCCCTGCACACGTCTTACCTGCCGGGGAAACTGCTCTACCTCGCCCAAACGGACGCGGATCTGTTCGCGCGGTGCGACCGCTTCCTTTCCCCCGGCGAGTACCTATTTTGTCGCTGGTTCGGGCGGGAACGGGTGACGCAATCGTTCTCGATGGCGAGCGGAACGGGGCTATGGGACGCGCACGCCGAGGCGTGGGATGGGGAGATGCTGTCGTGGCTACCCGGCATGTCGGCCGCGCGGCTGTCGCCAGTGAGCGATGAGCCGGTACATGGCCTGCTGTCGCCGTACCGCGAGCAACTGCCCCGCCTCGCGGACGTGCCGTTCTACCCCGCGCTCGGCGACGGTGCCTGCTCGAACCTAGGCGCGGGCGGCGTCACGCCGGACAAGATCGTGCTAATGATTGGCACCTCTGGCGCGCTACGCGTCGCGGTTTCGGGCGCGACGCCTCCGCCCGTGCCGCCTGGTCTATGGCGGTACCGCGCGGACAAAGACCGTTATCTTATCGGGGGGGCACTCTCGAACGGCGGCAATGTGTGGGCGTGGCTTGAGGATACTATCCGCCTTCCTGACACGCCGCGCGACGCGACGGAAGCCGCTCTGGACGCGCTACCCCCGGACGGCCACCGCCTCACCGTGCTACCGTTCCTCGCTGGGGAACGCGCCCCGCTCTGGCGCGACAAGTTGACCGCGACTATCTCCGGTCTGACACAGGCGACGACACCGCTCGAAATCGCCCGCGCCGCGATGGAATCCGTCGCGTATCGCTTCGCCGCCGTCCGAGAACGCCTGCTGTCGGTGGCACCACGGGCGGAGATCATCGGCACCGGCGGGGGGCTGCTTCACTCGCCCGCGTGGGCACGAATACTGGCGGATGTACTTGGCGAACCCATCGTGCTTTCGGCGGAGGGGGAGGGGTCCTCGCACGGCGTGGCGTTGTGGGTTCGCGAACGACTCGGGTATGGGCGGGTGGATGAGGTCTCCTTCGCCCTGGGACAACGGTTCGAGCCGAACCCCGCGACCCGCGCGGTGTACGCGGCGGCGCGGGAACGGCATGAGGCTCTGCTCTCACGTCTCGGCTGATCACCTGGCGTTGATCTCGTCCTTGGGTAACGGCGGGGGCGGTCCGTCCCCCCCGCCTCCCGCGAACGGATCAACGCCGGAGGCGTCGGCTTTCCCGCTAGCTAATCGTCGCCGTCCCGGAACGGCAGGGGACGGACCGCCGTGCGCACTCCGTAATGCTTCGCCGGGAGCGGCGCGTTTCTCCCCTTGATGTCGCGCCACAGGATCTCGTTCAGGATCTCATCGGGGCCGGACTCTTCGCGGCGGGCGTTTAGCATCCGCGCGCTGTCGGCGGCGCGATAGGCGGTGCGGGCGTTGACCTCGCCGAGTATCTTCGCGTCGGGCAGGATCGCGGTGTAGACGTCCGCGTTGTCCGGCTTGCCAGTAAACACGTTGATTGTCGGCGCGATGGCATCATACTGGGTCATCGG
>JAYUUO010000145.1:0-3912 GCA_043754515.1 Armatimonadota bacterium | reverse complement strand
CGGGTTGGTTTTCCGGAGGAGACACAGGGTTGTGCTTCTTCTCGTGTTCACCGCCGAGTTGCGCCGCGAGTACGAACATTCCGATCAGTCCGACGAGCACGAAGCCGAAGAAGAAGCCGAAGTAGAACGGCGCAGTCAGGATCGTGCCGAGGTAGCCGCAAAGGCCGCCGAAGGCGAGCGATACCGCGGTGATGATAAGGATACGATTGCCGATACTCATACAGGTGTGGGCGCGGAGCCGGTTCCGCTACGAAGTAGTACCCGCCGACAGGCGTTCTAGTTCCGCCTTCGCGCCCGATAGCCAGGGTTCGCGCCCGCGTTCGGTGATCTCGCGGAGCAGGCCGTCCGCTTCGGTGGGGCGGGCCAGTGCCCGAAGCGCGGTCGCGCGGTGAAACCGCCCCTCGCCCCCCGCGTCGAACAGCATCGCACGCAATCCCGACAGCACGGCGAGCACAGCGTCCGCGTCGGCGAAACGGCGGTTCTCCACGTAGGCTTTGCCGAGCGCGATCCGCCACGCGAAGACGCGACCGAGTCCGGTGATCAGCGGCACGAGAATTAGGATGCCCCCGAGCAGATCAAATATCGGTCGGAACGGGCGCAGGAACGGCGCGGAGCGCATCAGCACCGTAGTCAGGAACGCGACACAGACCAGGCGCAATAGCATCCATGCGAACGCGCGTGCCTCGCGGATCATCAGTTCGCGTCGCGCGATCACGAGTGTCGGCAGTTCGCTACGCGGCTTCGTCTTCTTCAAGCGCGTCCCCGCGTTCGCCGGAAAGTAGCCGGGTGAGTAGCGCGGGCAGGTGCATCGCAACCGACGAATTCGCGGTCACGAGGTCCGCGCCCGCCTCCCGCGCTAGCGCGTGCTTTTCCCGCTCGACATGCCCCGCGAACGCCAGCACGGGTACCGACGGGTAGTCCTGTTTCATAAAGCGGATGAGCGCGTATGGGTCGAGGCGTCGCACTGTCAGCGCGACCAGCACGGCGTCCGGGCGCGGCTCGGCGGCGATGGCGGTTCGCGCGGCAGAGTCCGTCGCGACGACCGTGACCGCGAAGCCCGCCCCTTTCGCGCCCTCGCGTACTCGCGAACCGATCAGAAGATCGTCCGCGACAAGAAGCAGAGTCCATAGCGTATCGCTCATATCACTAGGAAAACCTTATACAAGGGCAGATTAAATCCGGGGAGTATATCCTCCGCCGTGAACGTGTCCGCTCGCGCCAGCGTAACGGTCGCCGCGCCGGGACGGTACACTGTCAGCGTTTCCTTCGCCGGGTTCATGTCTAGCACGTACTTCGTCCCGAATGAGAGCCATTCCGCGATTTTCCGCTCGATCTCGGCCTTCCTGTCGCTCGGCGAACGGGTCTCCAACACCAGATCGGGGGTGACTTTAGCATGTTTTCCAGTGAATGGCGACATCCTTAACTTGGCTACGAAGGCGAAGTCTGGAGATTTGACGACGTCCGGGTTCTCCTGTAGAAGAAACCCCGTTTCGGCGGCGAAAACACTGCCGAGATTATGCTGAGCCACAGGAATCACAAGGAAGGCGGTGAGTAGAGCGGTGCAACTCCCGTGTGTGTCGCCCGTTGGCATCATAAGCGGTCGTAGATTTCCTTCAATCAGTTCGAAGTGCAAGTCGGACGGAAAGGCAAGCAGTTCTTCCGCGGTGTACTGGCGATTGCCGGACGGAAGCGGCGTGGACACATACCGCGACGGCGGGGATTCCCTAACGGCGTGACGTTCCTGAACACCGGCCATGTTCTAGTCCCCCAGCCTCAGCACGGACATGAACGCCTCCTGCGGGATCTCGACGTTGCCGACAGATTTCATCCGCTTCTTGCCTTCCTTTTGCTTTTCTAACAATTTGCGCTTGCGGGAGATGTCGCCCCCGTAGCACTTGGCGATCACGTTCTTGCGCAGTGCCGAAATCCGCTCGGCGGCGATCACCTTGTTGCCGACCGCCGCCTGCAACTTGATCTCGAACTGCTGACGTGGGAGCAGCTCTTTCAACTTCTCTACCAGAATCTTGCCGCGCGCGTACGACTTGTCGCGGTGCGTAATGAATGACAGCGAATCTACGTCCTCGCCGTTGATCTGGACGTCTAACTTGACTAGCGCGCTCGGCTTGTAGCCGGAAAGCTCGTAGTCGAAGGAGGCGTAGCCCTTGGTGCGCGATTTAAGCTGGTCGAAGAAGTCCATCACGATCTCGGCGAGTGGCAACTGGTAGTGGAGCATCACGCGCCCCGGTGCCGGGTACTCCATGCGCCCATACTCGCCGCGCCGGTCCCGCCCCATCTCCATCACGGTGCCGACATACTCGGTCGGCACAATGATCATCGCGTCCACGTACGGCTCCTCGACGTGCTGGATGGCGGTGATCGCGGGCCAGTTCGCCGGGTTGTCCACGTTCACCTCGGTGTTGTCGGTTTTGAATACTTTATAGATCACGCTCGGCGCGGTGGCGAGTAGCTCCAAATTGAACTCGCGCTCCAGTCGCTCCTGAACAATCTCCATGTGCAGAAGTCCGAGGAAGCCGCACCGGAAGCCGAACCCGAGTGCCGCCGACGATTCCGCTTCGTAGGACAGCGCGGCGTCGTTCAATTGCATCCGCGACAGTGCCTCGCGAAGGTCGGGGAACTGCGCCGAGTCTATCGGGTACAGACCACAAAACACCATCGGCTTCGCCGGTTTATAGCCGGGGAGCGGTTCCATGCCCTCGCCGACCTTGCCCGCGACCGTCACCGTATCGCCGACACGGCAGTCGGTGACCGACTTAATGGCGGCGTGCAGGTACCCCGTCTCGCCGGTGCGAAGGATGTCCACCTTTTTCATGCTCGGCGTGAACACCCCGACCTCGTCCACCACGAACTCCTTGCCGGTCGCCATGAAGCGCACCTTGTCACCCGCTTTGAACGAGCCGTCCTTGACCCGGACATACGCGACGACGCCGAGGTAGCCGTCATAGTGGGAGTCGAAGATCAGGCCGCGCAGGGGCTTGTCAGGGTCGCCGATGGGCGGCGGGACGTTGCGCACGACGGACTCCAGAATCTCGACGATACCAATGCCCTCTTTCGCGGAGGCGCGGATCGCCTCACTCGCGTCAATCATCAGTAGATTCTCGATCTCCTCGGCGACGCGGTCGGGGTCGGCGGCGGGCAGGTCAATCTTGTTGATGACCGGAACAATCTCGAGGTTGTTGTCAATGGCCAGATATGCGTTGACGATGGTCTGGGCCTCGACGCCCTGTGAGGCGTCCACGAGTAGGAGCACGCCCTCACAGGCAGCTAAAGACCTAGAGACTTCGTAGTTGAAGTCCACATGTCCGGGGGTATCAATCAGGTTAAGGGTGTACTTTTCGCCGTTCGGGCGGGTGTACTCGAGCCGGATGGGAGTGCTCTTGATGGTGATGCCGCGCTCGCGCTCGAGTTCTAGGGTGTCCAGGGTCTGGTCGCGCTTATCGCGCTCGGACATCGCACCGAGCTTCTCAAGAATGCGGTCCGCGAGCGTGGACTTACCGTGGTCCACATGGGCGATGATGGAGAAATTCCTTACGTTCACTCGAGCAGTGTACTCGAGCGTTGCGGGACACGCCGTAAGCGGGGCTAAGCTCGAGCCAACATTCAATCATTGGTATAGCCGAAAATAAAATATTCGAGCGGTTGACCCGTTTCGTTGTAGAGGGTGATGCCTCGAGCTTGTCCACGATTCTCGAAGCCCAACAAATCTATCAAAGCATTCCAACGCGACGAAGAGAAATTCTTGAATAGCTCGAGGATAGCTCGAGTCGGTTGTTCGGTTCCGAAAAGTGCTCGCGTTTCTTCGGTAGTGGTTAAACGAATACTGTTTCCTGGTTCGACAGACAAGACCGAAAGCGGAGATTCAAAACCACCCGTATTTAGAAATACAAGTGCTCT
>JAYUUO010000144.1:0-11884 GCA_043754515.1 Armatimonadota bacterium | reverse complement strand
AGGTCGTGTTCGTGACGCTGGATGTTTCGCCGTCCCCGTCGCCGTCCCCGAGCGCGGCGGTGCCTTCCCCCCGCTAGTTTTGGCACCGACCCCCGTTTGACGCTACAATGATCGCGAAAATCGCGGCGATCCGAACCAGGTTCGCCGCGTTTCACTCTTCTTAGATTCGGGTTCATCTTTTATGTTATTAGGCACACAGCGCGTCAATCATCGCGGTCACCTCGAAATCGGCGGTTGTGACACCGCCGAACTCGCCGAACAGTTCGGCACCCCGCTTTATGTGATGGACGAACAGGCGTTACGCGACAACTGCCGCCGTTATGTCGCCGCGTTCGCCGCCGCGTACCCCGGCGAGAGCAAAGTCACCTACGCCGGCAAAGCGTTCCTGGTTCAGGCGATGGCGCGGCTCGTGGACGAAGAGGGGTTGGGCCTCGATGTCGCGTCCGCCGGGGAGTTGCACACCGCCCTGACCGCCGGATTCCCCGCCGAACGCCTCCTGATGCACGGCAACAACAAGTCCGACGCCGAACTCGCGATGGGCCTCGACGCCGGTATCGGACGGTTCGTGGTGGACAACTTCTTCGAGTTGCGCCGACTGTCCGCGATGGCACTCGCGCGGGGCAAGCGTCAGGCGATCCTGATCCGGGTCACGCCGGGGATTGACCCGAAGACGCACCGCCGCATCCGCACCGGGCAGGAAGACAGCAAGTTCGGCATCAACATCAGCGAAGGCTCCGCGCTTGCTGCCGTCACCGAGGCAATGAACGATCTGCCGGGCGTGGAACTGACCGGTATTCATTGCCACATCGGATCGCAACTGCTCGACCCGCACACGCACGAGCAGGCCATCGAGATCATGGTCGCGTTCCTGGCCGAGATCCGCGCGGCGACCGGGTTCACCGTCGCCGACCTCGACATCGGGGGCGGACTCGGGGTGCGGTACCTGGAATCACAACACCCGCCGACCTACGAGGAGTTCGCCGAACTGATCGTCGGCAAACTGCTCACCGAACTGAAGAAGCACGATCTGCCCCTGCCGCGATTATGGCAGGAGCCGGGGCGGACGCTGGTCGCGGAGGCGGGCACCACGCTGTACACCATCGGGCACACCAAGCGCGTCCTGCTCCCGGACGCGCCGGGCGAGCGGTTCTACGTGTCGGTGGACGGCGGCATGAGCGACAACCCGCGCCCGCAACTCTACGACGCGGTGTACTCGGCGATGGTGGCGAACCGCGCCGGTCAAGCCAAAGACAAGACGGTAACGATCTGCGGCAAGCACTGCGAGACCGACATTCTGATCTGGGATCTGCCGCTCGGCGACACGGACGCGGGTGACCTGCTCGCGGTGCAGACCACGGGCGCGTACAACCAGGCGATGGCGTCGAACTACAACCGGTTCACGCGCCCCGCCGTGGTGTTCGCGCGGGACGGGCACGCGGACGTCGTCGTGGAGCGCGAGACGCTGGACGATGTAATCCGGCAAGACCGGCTGCCGGAGCGGTTGCGCAAGGGGTAAGAGGGGGCCTGTCGCCGCGCCCGGACCCGATCCGCGACGAAAGCACGGTTGCGGGGGACGCGCTTGCGATAGGCGCGGGGCTGGGGGACGCGCTCGCGGTAAAAGGGGAAGCCATTGGCTTAGTGTTCCGTCGGAACCGGGAGGCGGACGGCACACTGAAAAGTTCGCAGGCCGGGACAAAAAACAGTAGAAATACTTACGCAAAATCGTCCCGGAATCCGCGCCAGCCGGGTATAATACAGCAGGTTGGTACCAGAAAGCAGGTTGGTACCATATGAAAAAGTGTGTTCTCCTCCCGTTCCTCGCGTCCGTCGCCCTTTCCGTCGCTCTAGCCGACCCCGCCTCCGCCCAGCACTGGGACATAGCCGCAGTTTGGGAAGGGAAAGTGACAAGAACCTCTCTTAAAACAAATGCCTGCTTCCGCGCCCGCCGCCTGTATCTGGGTTACCCGTACCTCTACTCGGACGCGACGTACTTGAAGGTCAACTGGGTCGCACAAATGGCGGAGCCATTTTGCTCAGGCCATGTGGGTGATTTAGCTCTGCTCGTTGTGATCAGTGTGAATGAAGACGGGTTCCGGGAGGTTCTTGCCGTGGAATCCGCGGCGGGCGGAAAGAAAGAAGCCCATCGTAACCTGCTCAAGGGGCTGATCGGGCACGGGCTCTCGGGCGTCCAGCTAGTGGTCTCCGACGACCACGAGAGCGTCAAGAGCGCGGTGCAAGTCGAACTACCTACGGCGCTATTTGCAGGTATGCAAATGCCATGGCAGCAGTGCGTGGTCCACTTCCGGAGAAACATACTGTGCCACGGCCCGCCGCAGGCATGGCGGAAGTTGCCGGTGATCTGAAAGGCATTTCCGCCGTGCATCGCAAAGAAAGCGCGGACGCGCTGGCGGCGGCGTTCGTGGAGCGATACGGGAAGCGGTTCGTGAAAGCAGTCGGGGTTCTGAAGAGCGGTCTGACGAACGTGCTTACCTTCCCCTCCTCCCCTTCGGGGCAGAGAAATCGCCTGGAGCGATTTTCTTGGCATCACCGTCTCCTGCGGACGACGAACGTGCTGGAGAGGGTCTTCGGCGAGGTGAAACGACGGACGCGGGTTCAGCATTTTGTCCCAAAATGCGCGTCGGCATCTTCACGAACGATACCAGCGCGGCGAATCCGATGGCATACCTGCAACCTTTGTACTCTGGTGCTTCAGCGGATGACGAAGGAATGGGCGTTGAAGCGGTCCCTGGACACGGAGCCACTGAAGGCGATGAGCGAATCAGACCGGGGCGAGAACTAACCCACGATTGTACAAACTTGATCATCGGGCAATCTTTGCCGCCGCCAGTAAAGCGCAAACTGCCGCCGATTATTTGCACCACTTACAACTACCACAAACACAACCAACAATTAGACCCACGCCGTAACAAGGAAGCTTCAGAAACATTTGTTTTGAGAAGGGGAGATAAATTAAAATCAATATGTAGTATGTATATCAAAAAACAACAGAATATGTTGTATAATGTTAAAGTCCATGATCACCTGGATAGGTGAATATTGGAGTATAGTGGCAAGCGTATTGGGGCGTAATATTTTGCTCAGGAGAACAGTAATGTCAAGTTGGAGTTTGAATTCGATAGAGATTTGCGGAGGATTCCTTGAGGGAGTTCGCCTTCATTTTCCTGTTGGCCTTACTTGCGTCATAGGACCTCGCGGGAGTGGAAAGTCTACTCTTACCGAAGCAATTCGCTACGGGATTGCTGGACTTACGGGTGCTAGTAAGTCTCGCACCGATATGATTCAGGCAAACCTCGGGACCGCGAGCATAACACTGCGTGCTGCAATCACAGGTAGTAGCCACGCGATATATACAATCCGTCGCACTTTTCGTCAGTCCGGAACTCTGCTGAATGGTGATGGCATATCAATCCCATCTGTAGATTTAGACCGTGGCTCTTTTCTTCCAATTGATGGGTTTAGTAGCACGGAGATCGAAGCAATCGCCGATGAGAATCTGGGAGAGCGTCGACGTGCATTGCTCGATGAACTTAATATTGAATCGCTACGTGAAGTGCAATTGCGCATTGCAGACCTGCGACGTTCGCTGGAAGCGAATGCTGATCGTATTAAGGCTACTCGGCGATTGATAGGCGATTTGAAAGAGCAAGCGGAAGAAATTGGTGATGCACGTATACGTCTACAAGCACTCCCACAACCATCTGTGAATGATATGTCAACAAGTCTCACCCGAGCGTCCAAGCAACGATCACTCAACGCACGTGAATTGATTCAGGTTGATGCCGCGTTGAAACAACTCGCTGATTGTCATCGGGACCTTGTAGCACTGAACGAAGCTCATTCTTACAACAAGTACCCCATTCTTTCCTTTACCGAATCGAAAAATGTTTTAATAGGCAAAGAAGCAGATAATGCTATAAATGTAATAGCAGAGTCTTTGGAATCTAGTGTGGTGCGGGCAACAGAATTGGTCGAACATGGGGTTAATGAACTACATAATATACGCCGGTCTTTCCTAGCCGCTCATGAGGGCCAGGAAGCGGAGCACCAGCGACTCGAAACTGAGAATATGACTGCTAGTCACATGATTCAAGCGAGAGCTAAAGTAGAGGAAGCCATAACTCGGTTGGAAGCAGTAGAAAAATCACGTAGCGAAGCAGAAGTAGAGCTAACAAATTTACTGGAACAAAGACGCAATATCAAGGGTAATTTTCTTCGTGAGCGCGACCAGGTTTCCGAGCTTCGGGCACAATCTGCTGCAGAACTACAGGGTAAAGCCGTAACAAATGTACGTGTTCGAGTATTACGTCACGCCGATGATTTAGTCTATCAGCAAACCCTGATAGAGGCACTTCGCGGGTCTGGACTGCGAAATCATGAAGACATCTTAGCGTCCCTCAAGCGATTGAGGCCGGAACAGCTTGCACAAATAATTCAAACAGACGATGTTCAGGAACTGGAACTTCAAACTTCTCTTGGTGATGAGCGTTGCAGAAAGTTACTTGGAGCGTTTCAATCCAAACTAGATCCTTTAGCCTTAGAGGTTTTGCCAACCGATGATCAAATCTGTATCGAACTTAACGTTGGCACTACTATAGAGCCGATATTCAAAGACGCATCTGATCTTTCTCGCGGGCAAAAATGCACTGCACTTTTGCCCCTGCTCCTTGCCAGAAGAGATATTCCTTTAGTAATCGACCAACCGGAAGATAATCTCGACAACCACTTCATATATGAAACAGTGGTTGGAACCATTCAACAAATGCGTAGTCAGCGACAGATGATATTCATCACGCACAACGCGAACATTCCTGTATTAGGAGAAGCAGATTTTGTTGTAGTTATGAACTCCGACGGAAAACGTGGTTATGTGGAAAAAGCAGGTACGTTGGACGAATGTCGAGACGAAATAGTTAACTTACTAGAGGGCGGCCAGGACGCGTTCGAGCGACGACGCCAACGGTATGCTCGTGACTGAGGAAGACATCCAGCGACGTGATAAAGCGACCTATGAGGCACACGATATATATCTGCGCCTACGCACCCTCGCCACGGAAGATGCACGGGAAGCACGTCTCACCTTCACACGTATCCTTGAAACTGAAGAACAGCAGGTTCAATATATACTTCTGCAATCAGCTGCCCCGGGTGAAGGCCGCCTTCGTCATGTAATCGCAAATGCGGTTCGTACTCATTCACAAAAAGTTCGTATTGCAGAGCACTTGAGGCAGTGGTTAGAGATTGAAACAGACACATTTGCACGTCGTGCTATTGAAGAAGCAATACGAGATATTCCGCCAACTCTATCTCAAGATCAAGGACAGGGACAAGATAATTACAGTTCTGAGAACCTGTTACGAGCATATCGGTATGTTGCGGGGCAGCTACGACATGAAGTACGAAATGCTTTGATTGAAATGCAAATTCCCCTACGCGAGCTACGTAGTATCGCCAAGCACCTTCCCGAGTCTAATCCGTTGCATGTCAATTTAAATGATCAGATACATGCTGCTCAAACTGGTTTGAAGAACGTGGGACGACTAGTCGAATTTGAGACGGGAGATGAGTACTTCACTATGCGTCTTGTTTGTCTACATGATTGGCTCAGAAATTGCGCCACCCGTTATGCGGAAACAACTTCTGTTCCAGCTGAGCTACGTATTCATGCCTCCCTTGGAATAGAGTCAGTTTCTATTCGTGCTAGTGATCACCTACTGAACGCAGTATTTAAGAATATATGGAACAACGCTCGTCAAGCGGTGACTACTCCTTGCATTATCACTGTCCATATGGAAGTATCAAACAATAAAATGACGCTGCGAATCAGCGATAGCGGTCCTGGCTTTGATAGGCTCGCTGCGGAGAAAGCATTCCGTGACCCATTCTCTACAAAAGGCATGGGGCGTGGTCGAGGACTTCTAGAAATATCGGAAGCAGTGAACCGTCTAAACGGAACGATAGATTTAGTATCCACAGCAGTTGGTGAGTTTCGAGTACGAATGATTTTCCCTCTGGAGGTATCATGAGTTATCCACGCCGAATTCATACTTTAATCATAGACGATGCATCGATTGCCCGCAAAAACTACCAGAACTTGTTCAATCATTTAAGTGCGAACTACGACGTGGCTCCGCCTTGTCTCGTGCCTTCGTATAATGATGCTCAGGAATGTCTGGCGTCACGGGAACCTTTTCATCTAGTGATCGTGGACCTTCAATTACCTCTGACCGCAGGGGAAGATCCTGAACCTGGAACTCAAGCTGGGTTGGCATTGATAAAACAAGCCGCAGAAAGGGAAAATTTCCCAGTACCAGCCTTACTGGTTGTTAGCGGACAATTGGCAGAAACGCGCTATATTCTCCAAGATCAATTGCGAGAAAATTTTTGGTATGGACGTGCTGTGAACAAGAGCGTGGACGAAGACGAAGCGATTGAAGAAGCCATCAAGCAATGTCAACGCTACACAGATGTTGGTATCCATTTATTCTCCCAAGAAAGCGAGGCCACTTACCCTCCACTTTCCCCACGAGAGGATGATATGCTGCGTCGTTGCGTATTGGGACAATCACAATGTCTAGGATTACTTTTTTCTTGGTGGAGTGCTACAAGCAATAAAAGTGGTGAAGGCACCCAGTCTTGGACAAAAGTGTTGCAAGGCAAGTTTTGCTTAGATGATGGACGTGGTTGTTCACGCCCTCTATTCTTTAAGTTTACTGGTGCTGATGGTGCTGACTACACTCACAAAGATTGCCTTACGCTATCGAGTAAGTTGCCACATATAAAAGTCGTTCATCATGCGATAACTCCGCGAAAGGCACTTCTAGTTACAGAAAAGGTTGGCGCAGGCGATGCACGCCCCACCTCTTTAGCATCATATTTACAACGGAGTGATCCAAAAGTACTCGAGACAATCCCCGGTATTGTCCAAGCTATAGTTAATCAACTTGACGATTTAGGTCGAGTGATACCAGACGAAATCTCTTACGCCGAGTTAGTTTGGAAGGATCATGACCGTAATCGTCTTGAAGCTGCATGGAAACGGTTCGGTGGAAATATTGATTTGGAGCCATGTAACTCTCCTCTCAAGCTTTTTGATGAGCTATTGAACGACCAACGTAGAGAGTGGGTTAAGTTTCGCAATTGTACCCACGGCGACTTGAACATAACTAATATCGCTATAGATGAGGGAGGCGAGCAAGTTAACGGCTATATTTTCGACGCAGCAGGTATGGGGCGGAAACCAGCTGCACAGGATCTCGCTGCCTTGGAAGTGACTGCGATTCTCCACCAGACATCACCGACAGGGAAAAGCGATAGTTTAAACGAAAGCCTTGTTGACCGTTGCGTCACTTTGTATGAGACGACCATGCCCATCCCTGATCTACTCACAAGTGCAGATTTCCTTGCAATAAATACTGTGGCACTTGTCACCGCCATTCGCAATGAAGCAAGACGATACTGCACACAATCAACATATGCTTTGTTAGTATTCGATCAGGCTCTTATTCAACTAGGTGGGCTTACCTACACATTATCGGGAAATAAAATAACAATACCTGAAGAGGCAGCAAGGCTTGTCGCTAGGACGGCTTCCTGGACACGAAACATAGTTTCATCTTAGATTTAGCTGGCCAGCTTGTACGAAGAACTCATCAACAACTTGTATAATTAACCTTCATGGCTTGCATAAAATGACGCCAAAATCGGGGCGGCTTCTGCCGCGTTTTCCACCCATTCTTAGATTGGGCAGGTGTGCAAACCGGAGGAACAACGTTCCCCGCTCTCCCCCCTACTTGCGCCGCGCGACCACCGCGCGGCCTTTCGCGGCGTGATACGCGACGCCGTCCGACGCCGACGCGCCTGCGTACGATCGGGCAAACACGGCGTCCCAGTTGTACGGCAGTTTCGCGGGCGCGGGGCCGGTGCCGCCGTTCCAGAAGTACTCGGCGGCGAGGATGAACGCCGTGAACTGCGGGCGCATCTTCGGGTCCGCCAGTTGCGACTCGCTCGACTCGTAGCCCGCCCACGTGCTCTGAATCGCGCCCATGCCGCCGATTTGCGCGATCTTCTTGCTGAACCCCGAGATGTTGCCGGGGCGGTTCCACGTGGTCGCGACCAGGTTCTTGAACCCTTCCTTCTTGTACAGATCCATGGACGGGTAGACGTCGCGCTCGCCGTACTGCCAGTTCGCCAGGATCACGTCGCGCGGCAGGCCGTCGCGCACCGCCTTCGCCTCCGCAGACGTCCGCGCCGTGCCGAAATCGGGCGTCACGTCCGCCGGGAACAGCCCCATGTCCGCCCAGATAAAGATCGGCTTGCCGCGCTTCTTGAACAGATCCTGGTAGTGCCGCACCGCGCCGCCGTACAACTGCGGGAACGTCTTGTTTTTTGACCGGTACGGGAACCGCCCGCGCATCGTTACCTCGTCCATACCGACATGGAACGCCGGTGCCTGAAACAGATCGTCCGCCTCGGTGATGAACCCTTCCACATACTTAACTGCCTCCGGGTCGGTAAAGTTGACCGCGTACGGCTTATCGGGGTCCTCTGCGTACTTCTTGTTTTGCGGCTTGTTGAACATCCACTCCATGTGCCCGTAGCCCTGCACGAGCGGGTACGGCGTGACGTAGCGCGCCTTCGCGAACGCGATCTCTTTTTTGAGGTCGGCTTTGGTGCCCGCCCAGCTCGGCGCGACGGACGGGTCGTGATCCCAGCGTACCTGCTCGACCTCCAGAAATAAGGAGTTCATCTTGTAGCGCGACAATACCCGCTCGATCAGTTTCTCCTGGAACGGGAGCGCGTTCTGCCCGTGGAACAGGTGGACGCCGCGTAGCCGCATCGAAGGCCAGTCCGTGATCTTCGCCGCGCGGATGACGGGCTCGCCGCCCGCGCCCTGTTGCAGGAGTTGCGCCACGGTCTGCGCCGCCCAGTATGTTCCCGCGTCGTCACGGCCCGCGAACGCGACGCGCATGCGCGTCGCGTTTACTCCGTACCCTTCTGGGCGAGCGGGAGGCGGCGCGGCGGCGCGGTCGCCGATCACGATGGCGTGCGTTTGCGAAGAAAGTTGCGCACGCGGCACCGTCACCGTGGTTGCTTTCCGTCCGTAATAAAGGCTCATTTCTTTTTTCAACAGTTCGGCGGCGCGTTTTTCGGCTGTCGTCGCGTCCAGGGCGATCACAATGCGCGGCACCGCCGGAAGCGCGAAAGGTACCCCCTCCGTGGCAGTGATCTGCTTCGGGCGCGGGATCAAGAGCGGGGGCGCGGCGTGCACTGTAACGACGGCGAGAGCGGCGGCGAGAGAAAGCGGGGCGGTGTAACGGAACATTAGTCTATACCAATCCTTGTACTGCATGGTGTTATAGCAGTAATCGTGCCGGGGTGCAACTTGACAGATCCGGCGTCTGGGCGGGTAGAATAGACGCATCATGCAAGCCGTTATACTCGCCGGGGAGCGTGGCGCGCCCCTCTACCCGTTAACCGCGCGTCAGCCACGCGCGATGCTCCCGCTCGTCGGCAAGCCGCTGGTGCAGTACCAGCTCGAACTGCTGAGAAAACACGGCATTACCGAGGCCATTCTCTGCTTGCAGGTGATGCCCGAGGTGTTCGAATCGCGCTTCGGCGAGGGCGACGCGTTGGGGATGACGATCCGCTACCACCGCGAACTCGCGCCGCTCGGCACGGCGGGGGCGGTGCGCTCGGTGTTGCCGCGCCTGATTGAGGAGTCGGTGCTGATCCTGAACGGACACAACCTGACCGACGCCGACCTGACGCGGCTTCTGGAATGGCACGCGGAGCGCGAGGCGGGCGTCACCATGCTCCTGGCGCAGGTCGAGAACCCGTCGCGCTTCGGCGTCGTGTCGTTCGACGGCGACAACCGCATCACCGCGTTCCGCGAGAAACCGGCGGTAGAGGAAACGCAGTCAGGCTTCGTGAACGCGGGCGTGTACGTGATCCGCCGCGATCTGCTCCGCCGGATGCCGCCCGACCGCGAAGTCTCGTTCGAGCGGCAACTGTTCCCTCAACTGCTCGCGGAAGGCGTCCCCATGTACGGAGTCGGCAACAACGGCCGCTACTGGCGGTCTATCGCGACGCTCCCCGACTACCAGCAGGCGCAGGCCGATATTCTGGGTGGCGTGGTGGAGGCGATTATCGGCGGGAACGAGGTGCGGCAGGGGGTCTGGGTCGGCGAGAACACGACCATCCATCCGACCGCGTTGCTATCGGGACGTATCTTCGTGAACCATCACTGCGAGATCGGCAAGGATGTCCGCGTTTCGGGCGTGTGTGCCATCGGGTCCCGTTGCCGCATTGACGAGGGCGCGGTGATTGAGGACTCGATACTGTGGCGCGGCACCACGATTGAGGCAGGCGCGGTGGTGCGCGGCTGTATTCTAGGCGACAACTGCGTGGTGCGTGGTGGTGCGTCGGTGCAACCCGGCTCCGTAATCGGCGCGGACGCCGTGATCGCGTCGGTGGTGGCACGCCTCCCCACGCGCGGCGATATTCAGCGGGCCGCAATCAAGTTCGGCACCGACGGCTGGCGCGGGATCATCGCCGATGACTTCACGGTGGACAGCGTCCGCCTCGTGACACAGGCGGTCTGCGACTGGGTGGCGTCCGGCGCTGTGTCCGGTAGCGGCCTGGTGATCGGGTACGATTGCCGCGCGCAGTCCGAGTTTTTCGCCGAGGCGGTCGCGCAGGTGGCCACGGCGAACGGCGTGCCGATCCGCCTTTGTGACGCGGCGTGCGTGTCGCCCATGGTATCGTTCGCGTGCCGCTACTATGGCGCGGCGGCTGGCATCATGATCACCGGGTCGCATAACCCGCCGCAGTTCAACGGGCTGAAGATCAAGGCGCACTTCGGCGGCCCGGCGACAAGCGAGATGCTGGGACAGATTGAGGGGCATCTGCGCCAGTTGCTACGCTCCGGAGCCGCTCCTAAAACAGCGCGTGTCACGCCCGTCACCGAGCGGATCGCCGCGCCTTACCTCGCTCACTGCGCCCGGTTCGTGGACTTGAAGCGTATCAAAGCCGCCAGTCTGAAGGTGGTCATTGACCCGATGCACGGCTCGGGCGCGGGCTACCTGTCCGGAATATTAAGCGGCACGGGCGTAGACGTGTCCGAGATCCGCGCCGAACGTAACCCGTGGTTCGGCGGGGTGCAACCGGAGCCGGTAGAGCGGAACCTGTCGCCGCTCTTCGAGGCGGTTCGCGCGGGCGGTGCCTCGGTCGGGATCGCGCTGGACGGGGACGGGGATCGCTTGGGCGCGTGCGACGCGAACGGCGTTTTCGTGGACAGCCAGCGCGTCATCGCCGTGCTCCTGCGGCACCTGATCAACGGCCGGGGGTGGACGGGCGGCGTGGCGCGCACCGTGTCCACTACCCGGATGCTTGACAAGCTCTGCGCGAAGCACGGGCTGCCGATCACGGAAACGCCGGTCGGGTTCGCGAGGATCAGCGAAATCATGCTATCCGAGGACATCCTGATCGGCGGCGAGGAGGGCGGCGGGATCGGGTTCAAGAACCATCTGCCGGAGCGGGACGGCGTGTTTGCGGGGCTTCTGCTACTCGAAGCGATGGCGTTCGCGGGCAAATCGCTCGCCGGACTGGTGGACGATCTGCACGCCGAGGTCGGCTTCCACGCCTACACGCGGAGCGATTTGCACCCGTCGCCGGAGAAGATGCCACGCATCATCGCGCATTTGCAGGGTTTGAAACCCGCCGAGTTCGCGGGCGAGACACTCCAGTCCGTCACGCGTAAAGACGGCACGCTTCTCACTTTCTCCGACGCCTCCTGGCTGCTCCTGCGCTCCTCGGGCACGGAGCCGGTGGTGCGCGTGTACGCCGAAGCGGGGTCGCGCGAGCG
>JAYUUO010000143.1:0-37150 GCA_043754515.1 Armatimonadota bacterium | reverse complement strand
GTGGGGCCACACGGGGGGCGGTAGTGCTACACAAACCGCTCCCAGGCGAATCAAGAAAACCACCTCTGGCGGTTTCTCTGACAAGAAAACCGCCAGAGACGGTTTCTCTGAATTGAGCTGCTCGGGGATTGTATGGCCCCCGCGATTTATCTCTGGGAGAGTAGTTACTAAGCCGCCGAGGTGTTGACGTTGAGCGAGTTGCGTCCGGCGTCGGTGTAGGTTTTGGAGATGACGTGCCACTCGTAGCCGGTCGTGCTACCACCTCGCGCGGAGCGGAGCGTCACGCTCTGCCAGTCGCCGGAAAGTTGCCGCAGGGCAAGGGTGCCCCGGATCGTCTGGGGCGTCGCGGTCGGCCCGCCCCCGATCACGGTGACGACCTTGCCGCTGTTCGCGCCGTATGAATCCTGGCGGACCATGGTGACCGTTTTTCCGACGTCCGCCGCGCCGGTAATCACCGGAAGAGTGACGTTGATGTTGCCGCCGTAGCAGTCCGCGACGACATGGCTGTTGAAGTTCGCCACCTGGTAGAATGCCGACGCGTCTTCTTCCGTCGTCTGGAACGTGCCCGCGCCGCCGGAGGGCGGCACCGCGAACGCCCCGTCTTCCCGCAGAAATCGTGAAGTGCCCGGAGTCGGGCCGGGGTCGGGCACCAGCCCCGCGCCGTGCCCCGCGCCGCTCCCACCGAACGCCGGTATCATCACCACTCCCGTCTGTCCGTTCACCGAGAGCACCTCCGACGCGATCCCGTCGAGCTTGTCCCACTTCGCCCCGTCGTACACGATCCAGTCGCCGACGTTCCACCGCGCGACGCCGTCCACCGCCGTGGTGCCCGCGACCGCGACCACGTAGTAGTAGCCCTTCGTCCCGACGCCGGACGCGAGTGCGGGCGTGTTCGCCGACGCGTCCCAGGTGCCGACGTAGGTGACCGAGCCGACGACGGAGGGCGGCAACTGGCCCGCCAGGACTTTGCCGTCCGGGCCCAGCCCGGGGTACCCGTTCGGGACGCCTTTGTTAGCGCCCGCCTCCGCGCCGATGCTCGCGGGGGTTATGGGATCCGTCCCGCCGACCCCGTGGCTCGCGGCGTGCGGCGACGGCGCGGTCGGGTAGCCCCCGCCCGCGCTGCCGGACCCGCCGGACAGGCCGCCCAGACTCCCCGCGCCCGTCTGCGTCCCCGAAAGGCGCGCTGCGCGGATCATCTCCTCGATGGAGCGGTACGGGTCGCGCTCCTCCACCCCGAAAAACGGCGTGATGGATAGCTTCCCCCCCTCGAAAGCGACCAACTTCTCGACGCACGAGAGCGGCGACGGGAACAGCTCCGTGCCGTCGGGCCCCAGGAACCGCGCCGACTCGCCGGGCATCATGCCCGCCGTGGACGAGGCCGCGCCCGTTTCCAGTACGCCCTCCGTTTCCAGGTTCGGGCGCGAGAGGGGAAGCGAGAACTTCTTGAAATACAGCCGCGCGTAGGACAGCGCGTCGTTGTCCGACACCACCTCCGGCAGATCCTCCGTGGCCTCGATCTCGCCGACCGCGAACGCCTCGTCCCCGATGGGCGTGCCCGCCGCGAACAGATCAACCGCCCTATAACGCCGCCGGTACTGCTTGCCTTCCACATACAGCGCGGGATCGGGCATCGCGGTGCTCGTCAGAGTACCATTCGCGAAGCCCGCCGTGTTCGCGGTCACCGCCCGCGCGAACGGCGCGTCCGCCGCCATCAGGAACGCCGCGTCCGCGTAGTAGGCACCCTCGCCGCGCATCATCAGGCGGCACGTCGCCTGCGCCGTGTCGCCCCCGATCGTTTTCGTGTGCGACACGTACCGCCACGCGCCGTCGGCGGGCACCACGTAGCTCGTCACCGTCTCGCCCTGCGGGTGCCCGTCCGTCGCCCAGTTCTCGATCCCCACCTGGAACTTCAGCGTCGGCGTCATCGTGGTAAAAACTCCGTTTTGTACCGTCCCGCCGATGTTCGTCAAAACCGCGCCGCGCGTCACGCGCACCGCGAACCCAGCCACCAGGGTCGTGCCCCCGGTCACCGACGTCCGGTTGTAGCCGAACGGCCGCAATTGGCAGTCCTGCCCATCCACGTCGCGCGACACCGCGTCGAAAAAACAGCACCGCCCGTTGTGCCAGGGCGACAGGTCGCTCGCCCAGTCCACCGCGTTGTACACCACGTTGGTGCCGACGCGGAACAGCTCCCAGCCCTTCTGCGTGATCGGGGACGGGTCAAAGAAGCGGACGTCGTCCACGAAGAGGACGTACGGGTCGTTGCCCGTCGTCGGCTCGCCGGGCACCGAGGGAGCGCGCGTGACCGAGAATCGGAACGCGTTCGCCCCGGCGGGCGGCGTCAGGTTGATGCCGAACAAATCCCAGGTCGCGCCCGTCGGCGACACCGCGAGCGGCACGCTCCCTAGTGCCACGTGGCTGATAGCCGTGCCCTGGAACCACTCGATCAGGGCCAGCGCGGGCACGGGGAAGGACTGGTTCTCGAGGCGGGCGCGCAGATCCAGCCGGTACGTCCGGCCGGGCGCGAGCGGCGACGGCGGCGACCAGACGGACTGCGCGAGCGCGGCCCCCGGCTTCCCGAGGTACCCGTACCAGTCCCCGAGGAACGGCTGTATCCCCTCGTCCGACTTGTTCTTGGTCGTGCCGCCGTTTATCTCGTCGAAGAAGTTGCCGGTCTCCAGGCTGCCGTTCTGGAGGTAGTTGCCCACGCTCGCCGACCCCGGCAGCTCCGGGAACTCGAAACTGGCGTTGTTCTGCACCGCGTCCGCGAGCAGGTTGCCCCCGCCGCGCGGCTCCCCGCCCCGGATCGTCAGCACGGTGACCTGCGCCGCCCCGTCCTCCTCGACGTTCTCGCGGCCCGTCTGCGCATCCGGGAGCGGGATCGCGTGCCGCGCGGGGGCCGACAGATCGTCGAAGGGCCGGAAGAAAAGCCGGTCGGCCCCCGTCACCGGGTCTACGTCCATGCCCGTCGCGACCTGTCCCACGTTCTGCTGGAGCGTCGCCACCGCTTCGGCGAACGTTTTGTCGTAGGCGGACACGTAGTCGGGGACGCTCCCCACCGCGCCGGTCGCCACCGCCACGCCGGGGTACTTGGGGAGCACGAACGTGCCCGCGAGCGCGGCGAAGAACGAGGCGCGGTCCGCACCTTCCGCGTTCGGGTACACCTTGTAGCACCGGACGCGCCCGATCTCGCTCCACAGCCCGACGAGCTTCACCGACAGAGACCGCTCCCCCTTGCTCCCTTTCACCGGGAGCACGCGCTTCACCACGCCCCGGTAGAGGAGCGCGGTCTGAACAGCGTCGTCGGCGCGGCGGCGGTATACGGCGTAGAAGGCCACCCGGCGGCGGCGGGCGAGCGCGGGGTAATCGCGCCGGGCACCCGTCAGCACCAGCGTGCCGTCCGCGTACCCCTCCGCCGCCGTGACCCGCGCGCTCGCGGATTTCACGCCGGGGCTTCCATTTTCGGAGAGCGGGAGCACGCCGTAGCCGGTGTTGTCCGCGTTGTAGAGCCGGACTTGGAGCGTCGCTTCGTTACTCATGGTGATCTTTTAGGGGAAGCCTGTTCGGTGAAAACTCGTTTGGAGAGAGATCGCCGCGGTCTTCTCTTTCACCTGAGCTGACTGCCCCCAAAATAGTTCAAACCGCCGCGAATCGTTGCCGCCAGGAAGTGACGAAATTGCCCGCGCCTGCCCCGGCTCCCGTGGTCAGGGTGACGACGGTGCCGGACGGCGTCAGGGAGAAAAAGCCGCCCTGCGTGATCCGGGCGTTCTGGTTCACGCCGGGCGCGCCCGCGCGGGTCAGTACCCGCCGCTCGCAGTCGAACGTCCATGTGTCCAGGGCGTCGGCCGAGATCGTCACCGAAACACTGTCCGAAATGGCCCCGACGGCGGCGGGGGCGATGGCCACCGCCCCCGCCGCCGTCACGGCGAACGTGATCACGGGCGGCACGTTCTCGCCGCCGCCCGGCACGAAGGGCACCGCCTGGGATGCCGCCGCGAGGCTCCCCGCGTACAGCACCTGTGACCTAGCTGACCATTCGCGCCAGAGGGGCGATCCGGACCGGTACGAGATCATCCATTCGCGGCGCGGGTACCCGTCCTGCTTTCCAGGCTGGCGGTGGTACACGCGGCACGGGAGATAATAGTCCGAGAGCGTGCCTGCCGAAGCGTCCACCAGCCGCTGCCGGAGGCGCCCCTCGCCGCCTTTGGGACTCCCGGACAGGATGGCGTTCAGGCGTGACTGGACGGTACCGAGGTCGGGACCGACGATAGTGCCTTTGATCGTGGCGACGCGCGGCGCGAGGTACGAGTCACTCTGGTACTCGCCGTCCTGGGGGATCTCGGAGGCGGGGATCGTGTGCGTGATCTCGCCGGGGTCGAAATCGTCCGGGTCGTAGGGGTCGGCGAAAACGAACTCCGCCCCACCGAACGGGGTGAAAGAAAGTAATATGCTTTGTTCGGCCATGGGATATGCGTCGCTTCTCGGCAAATCTCCGCGAACGGTCGGGGCCGAGATTTGCCGGTTCCGGATTCTCCGTGGTTTCGGATTCCGAAGGGGGTCAATAGGCTCGGAGGCGGATGAGCGGCGCGTTGCCGATCAGTAGCCCAGTCGCGGTCAGGATCGGTGTCGCGGGGAGCGCGATGCCGGTTGTTATCGTCGCGACGTAGGATCCGGCGTTGTCGCCGTAGTACGTGTCGTTGAAGTTGAGCCAGATCTGTCCGGTTGACGCCGCGACGAAGTAGATTTCGCCGTCGGTCGTGGTGCCGACGCGAAATGGCATGACCGCGTCATGGACCTGCGCGACGGGTTCAACGGCACTCACCGCGATGGCCAAGCCGAAAAGAGCGACGCCGGACGCCGCGAACCCGCTCACATCCGCCGGGTAGCGGGGGTGTACCCCCGCTACCCGCCCGGTGTCGCCGTAGGGTGGATATTCGTTAGAAGACCCCCTGATCGGCGCGACCGCGCCCGTGGCGAAGACCCGGAGCAAGTCCCCCGCCGCGACGAACACCCCGGAGGGCGTCCACGCGAACGAATTGCCGGGCACGGTAATTATCGTAGTCATTGTCAGTGCCCTGCCGCGCGGAACCGGTCGCCGAGCGTCTCGCCGAGCTGCTTCGCCGCCCAGGCCGCATCCGTTCGGTCGTTTATCTGTTCCACGTGCATCAGGGGGGCGTTGAGGCTGATGTGCTGGATAGTGGAAGAACGCGGCGTTTCTTCCGTCCCCGATGCGGGTGAACCGCCCGGCTCCGTAACCCGCGACATCGGCAGAAACTTGTTTCTGCCTGTATGGGGCATTTTCGCTTGCATGCCGGACAGGTCGCCGGACGCGAGTGCTGCCGTGACGCGGGCGGGCAGGATCCGCATCGCCGAGTCCGGGATGCCAAGCTCCGGCCCGCGCTCCCCGAACAGGCTCAGTTTGCCTGCCGGTGCCACGCCGCCGTCCGCGAACGCCCCGCCGATCGCCGACCCCGCCCCGAACCCCACCGACGCCCCCATGGGTCCGCCGATAAGGAAGCCCGCGACGCCGCCGAGCAGTCCGCCCAGGATAGAGTTCGTCTTCTTGTGCCCCTTCGCGTTCAGGATGCTCATGATCCCGACCGCCGCGCCGCCGATCTCAATGCCGATGTTCGGCCCCGCCGACTTCAGCAGGTTGGCCGCGCCCGCCCCGATACGCTTCCCGAGGTCGTCGCCCATCTTTTTCAGAGGCAGGGTCAGCTGGTCTGTGAGCGACCCCGCGAAGTCCTTCAGCGAATCCTTACCGAGCTCCGTCGCCACGCCCCCCAGGTTCTTGCCGAGGTTCCTGCGCTCCGACGCGCCGCCCGTGAGTGCCTCCGCCGCGAGGTCGCTCGCCCGCCGCGCCGACCCGCGCAGGAGTTGTACCTGCGCGTCGATCATCGGTCTGAGCGCGGCGGTGACGCGCTCGCGTTGTTTGTCCGCCGCGTCCCCTACGGAATTCGCTTCCAGGAACGCCCGGTTCTTCTTCAGTTCCGCCGCGAGGTCCGACAGGATCTTCGCCGCCTCCTGGGGCGTCAGTTTACTCCCCTGTGCGTCCGCGTATTCCGACACGACGCGCGCCTCGTCTTGGAGGAGGCGGATCCGCTCGCGCATGTCGTCCGTGAGCCGCCGCGCCATGTCGTACTGGCCCCGGAAGATCTGCACGTCCACCACGCCCCCGTCCCCGAACGCCCGCCGACCGAGCGATTCGGCCGCGAGCCGCTCCCGCACCGCGATCTCCGTCTTGTCGAGCGACAGGCCGTCTTTTTTCGCCTGCGTGTCCGACGCCGCAACCGCGTCCGTGAGCTTGTGCCCCGAGTCGGCCGGGTCGCCGAGCTCCGGCCGGTTCATCCGCGCCAGCATCTCCTGGAGGTAGACCATCGCCAACTGCATCCGCTTGGCGTTGATCTGTTTCGCGATGTCGCGCTCGCGCCCGACGTCCGCGAGCGACTCGGCCTGTTTGCCGGACATCTCGCGCAGTTGCTCCAGGTTCCGCACCTCGGTCTCGATGTAGCCGCGCAACGCCTGGACGCGCCTGCCGAATGCCTCGGTCGTGTCGGGGTTATCCTTGTTCTCGTTCTCGTAGTAACGGTCGCGGCCCGCATGCACCGCCTGGTCCGTCTCGCTCTCCTCGCTACCGACCGTGAGCGTCACTTTGTCGTACTCGCGCCGCGCCTTGCGGTAGGACGCGCTCTGGGTCCGCTTCGCCGCCTCGGGCGTCTTGCCGTCGCCGATGTCCTTCGCGTACTCCGCGTTCGCCGCCGCGCCGCGCGCGAGCAGGAGTTTGTCCGCCGCCTGTTTCACCGCGTCCCGGAACGTGTCCTCGTACTCCGGCGACAGCCCCTGCTTCTTCGCCACTTCGAGCATATGGGCGAGTACTTCCTGTTCCTGCTCGGCGGCGTCCTTCGCGAGCGAGACGCGCTCCTCCCGCGACTTCTGCGCCGCCTTGTGCGCCGCGCCGCGCAAACGTACGTATGCCTTTTTCACGGCGTCCGTGATTTCGGTGGAACGCTCCCCCTGTTCGTCGAGCGCACGTCCGATCTCGCCGCGCTGGCGCGCCCCCGCCGCGAGCAGGTACTTCGGGTCGGATACTTTGGCCTTCGCCAGTTCCGCCGCAGCCGCGTCCGTCGCTGCCTGGAGGATGTCGCCCGACAGACGGCGCAACTTCGCCTTCAGCCCTGGCATCTCCTCCGGCGCGGCGTCCGCGCCCAGGGTGTCCAGCGTCTTCTTGTATCGCTTCTGCAGGTTCGAGAGGCGCGTCCCGGCCGCCGCGCGGGTCGCCTCAGCCGCGTCCTCGGAAGCCCGTTTCGCCTCCGCCTCCGCCTTGCGGCGCGCGGCGTCATCGCCCCCCGCCGTATCGACATGCGGCGCGGGCCCCTTCAGCCCGCCCTTGGCGGGTTTCGCCGGTTTCTTAGACTCGGCGAGGCTCTTCACCGCCGCCGCACGATCCGCCGCCGCCTGCTTCGTCAGGGACTCGACGCGCGACGTTATCAACGAAAATTGCTGGCGGGCGTCCTTGGCCTGGGGCGACGATTCGCCCGACTCCTTGCCGAGGCGCGCCGCCTCCCCGGACAGCAGTGCCTGCTCTTCCCGGTACGAGATCAGCGTCTCGCGGGTTTTGGCGAACTTCGCGTAAGCGGGGCCGCGCCGCGCGTTCATGGCATCCGTCTCGGCGTCGGTCTTCGCCGCCCGCGCGTCGTTCTTCCCGATGAACCGGTCGTTGATCGCGAGGCCGATGCCGACCCCGGCGATCCCCGACCCGGCGATCAGGCCGGCGCGCGTGGCGATCGCCCCCGCGCCGCCCGCGAGCAGTCCCGCCCCCTTCGCGCCGAGGCCCGCGCCGCCGAGGAACGACCCGCCCGACGCCAGGCTCAGGGCGACGTACGCGTCCTTCGCCTTGCCGAGCCAGGCGATGAGGTTCACTATAGCGGGCACGGCGAGCGCGACGGCGACCGCCGCGCCGCCGACCCCCTCCCACGCTTTTTTCGACTCGGGGGCCATGTCGCGGAACTCTTCCATGAGCGAGTGGACCCCCTTCGCCCCCTGCGTCAGCCACGACAGGAACGCCGGCCCTTCCTCGTTCACGATCCGGGTCACTTCCTGGTTCAGATTCGCGAGCTGCCCCTGGAGCGTTTTCTGCTGGTTGGTGAACGACTGCGTGGTCGGGTCGAGCTTGCCCGAATACACGTCAGCTAGCTTGTTCGCGGCGTCTTTGACGTCGTCGTAGCCCTTGCCCGTGACGAGCATGGCCCCGATGCCGCCCCGGAGCGCCGGGATCAGTTTCAGCACCGCGTCCTCGTGGCCGCGCGTCGCCTTGCGCACGTCCTCAAGCACGCCGGTGAACCCGCGGGCCTTGAGTCCGGCGAGCGTGAAATCCCCCGCGAGATCCACGCCGGTCGTTTTGGCGAGCAGCGCGATCTCCTTCTGGGCCGATTTGCTGGGGTTGATGATGTGCGTCATGATCCCCTGGAGTTGCGTCGCCGCCTGCGCGCTGTCGTAGCCCGCGCGGGTCAGCGCGACATAACCGGACACCGTGTCGGAGAGCGACACCCCCAGTTGCGACGCGAGCGAGACCACCGGCTTCGCGTGCTCGGTGAACTGCTCCAGCGTCATGTTGCCGAGTACCGCGCCCTCGTGGAGCACGTTCATCGTCACCAGGGCGTCCTTGCCCGCGATGCCGAAGTTGTGCATGGTGGACGCGAGTAGCTCCGCCGTGCGGTTGACGTCCGCGCCGGAGCCGACCGCCGATTTGGTGGCTACCTCGACGATGCGGGTCGTGTCCGCCATGCCGAACGCGAAGTTGCGGGCGCGCATGAATCCCCGCCCGATGTCCTCCGTGGCCGCGCCCGTGGTCGCCGCGAGGTCGAGCACCGACGTCTTCATCTGCCCAAACTCGGCGTCCGTCATGTCCGTGTTGCCCCGGATGTCCGTCATCACCTTCTCGAAGTCTTTGAGCCGGGTGACCAAGTCGCCGACCCCGACCCCGACGCCCGCCGTAGCCCCCAGGGCACCCAGGTTGAATCCCCCACCGACAGACGCCGCGGGTGTGAACGTGGCATTTTTCGCGATCGCCGCGCGCTGTTTCTCTTCGACGGCCAGGGTTTTGGCGAGTTCCGCGCGCACCGCGCCGTAGCCGGTCTGCGCCTTTTTCGCCATGGCGTCGTATTCCGCCTCGACGAGCCGCTGCGTGGCGATCTCCCGAGTCCGGGCGGCGTCGAGCGATTTCGATTCTTTGTCCACGAGCGCGACTATCGAGCGCGACGACCGTTCGCGCTCCGTCGCGGCGCGCCTGCCCTCGTCGGATGCCACCTTCGCCGCGCGCGCGGCGGACAGGTCGGCCTGGGACAACGCGGCGCGGGCCCGCGCCGCGTTGGTCAGCGCGCCCGCCTCTTCCTTGAGCGTCCGCGCCGCGAGCACGCCGCCCTGCGCCACTTCCTTCTGTGCGCGGGCGTTCGTGACCACCTGGTCGTTGTATGCCTTCATCGCCCGCGCGGCGTCGGGCGAGACTTTCGCGATCCCGACGAGGCTCGATGCGAACGCCTGTAAGCTGGTGATCGCTGACTGGCCGTCCGCCTTCACGCGGTAGGTGAGGGTCTTCGTCGTGTCGCTCATGAGGGTTTCCGGAACAAACAGGGAGACCGGCGAGGACTAGTCCTCGCCGATTCGACAAATCGAGAAGGCAAGAAAATCGCCTCTTCGACAAAAGCCGCTTTTGACTGCCCTCCAGGTGTTTCGTGGCGAAACACCGACTCAGCCGCTTTTGTCCGGACAAAAGCGGCTTTGTCCTAAGCATTTATCCGCAGGCCGAAGAGCGGCGCGAACCGCGCGAAAAGCAGATCGGCGGTGAGCGACGCGTTCGCCCGCGCGATGTCCGCCATGTGCTGGTCGTAGGCGAATATCTGCTCCTCGGTCAGGAGCGCGAAAGAAAGGCCGGGATACAGATGCGCGAACCAGGCGCGTTGTCGGGAGAAGTCCTTGGCGGGTCCGGGCGGCGGCGCGGGCTTGCCGTCCGGCGATAGGCCCGTCAAGGCGTAGTAAAACGGTCGGCCATGGATCCGGGGAAATCGCCCATAGCGGCGAACAGGGCGCGCACGAGTACCGCGAGATCCCGGATGCGGAACCGGTCCTCCAGGAGACCCGCTATCGCGTCCCTCTCCAGCCCCGGCGTGTCCGACGCGAGCATCCAGACGACTTCGGCGAGCGCGTCCACCGCCCGCTTCCCGAAGCCCTTGGCCGGGACGCGCTCGCCCCCCGCCTCTTCCATGAGGCGGTTCGCGAACGTATTCACGTCGTTTACCACCGCGTCTTCGGCGCATTCCTCGTCGATCTTCGCCTTACGTACGAACTCGGCCGTTCTCGCGTAGTCTATCCCGCGCCCGTAGCGATCGGCGACCGCGATGTAGAGCAGGATCGGCGGGCAGTCCTCCCAGAGGGCGTCCTGCATCAGGCGCGCCCGTTTCGGGGGCAGACCTTTAAGTAAGAGCGGTACTCCGGCAATGACGACTTCGATGCCGTCGTCGTCCATCCGGGCCGCCGTGATCGCGCGGGCCTTGTCGCTCTCGCTTACCTTGCCGTTAGACACGGCCCCCCGCGCCTGCCGTTCGGCCCGCGCCCGCGCGATCTCATCGGCGGTCGGTAGGGTAGGGGTTTTAGTCGCGTTCGATGTTTCTGTTTTCATAGGATGTTACTCCGCCGATCTCTTCGTGGGAGACGGAACGTATTCTCGTTCGTGTGACCCACAAAACGCTCGTGTTTGTGATCCACTAAAGTGCCGCAGTTTGTGTGACTACGCGACGGTGAATATGTCCCCCGTGCCCGGCGCGGACGGGAACGCGGTGGCGACAGTGAATTGCGCGCCGACGCCGCCCGTCGGCGCGGTATACGCGGTGATCGGGCGCGACAACCCCACGTTGGCACCGCTCAGGAACAGCACCGACTTCGCGAGGTAGATCGCGTAGTTGTTTGACGCCGCGAGCGAGGCCGTGTTGACCGTGTCGGTCGTGAACACGGTCGTGGTCGGGGCGGGGGCGGCATTCACGGCGGCGCAGAAATAGTTATGCACCGCGCTAGATGGGAAGTTCGGCACCGGCGCGGCGGGGGTGAACAGCCCCGCCTGCGAGACCGAGTTCACGAACGCCAGGTAAAAGTCAGTCCCCGCGCCCGAGGCCGGGTCGTCCACCGTCTGGAACGTGAGCGTCTGCACGATCTCTTTCTCGTCTTTGACGTCCTCGTTCACCGAGTAGATCGCGGACGGCGCGACGATCGAGAAGGTGTTGCTGAAGCCGGACGCGTTGTTCGGCGGGGCGAAGATCAGCGAGAACGGCGCGTTGATCGTGGCCATCGCGACCGTGTTGCCGACGGGCGCGGCGGACGGCGCGGGTTGACCGTAGTCGCGGAGCAGGTCGCTGATGTTCTCGAAATAGACCTCCGCAGACGCCGCGATCTCGGTCTTCGTCTCGAAGTGCGCGGAGTAGCCGCGCTTGCCGGTCGCCGTTTTCTTTTTCCCCATCTCCTTGGTGATCGAGAGGGTAAACGTGCGGACGGTGCCCGCCACGTTCGCGATGAAGCTCACCATCTCCACGCCGGAATAGGGCGGGAGCGGGTCGAGGCCCGCCGTGTCCATGCCGCAACGCGCGTACGCGCCGGGATCCACGGAAAGGTCGTAGACCACCTCGTTCAGGGCGAGCACGTTCACGTTCGCGGTGACGATATCGGTCGGCTCCGCCGCCAGGTTGTTGAACTGGATCGACTGGACGCGGCACCCCGGATACACTTTGAGGACGTTGCCCTCCTTCTGGTACAGGGTGACCGACTTCGCGCCGAACTTGTTGGCGAACGTGTGCGTGAACGGGACGACCGCGCCGGCCACGACGTCGGAGAGGAACGCGGCAAGCAGGAGTAGCCATCCGCCCTCCGGCGTGACCTCGACGACCATCTGCCCCTCGAACATGACCGTGCCCGGCGCGGACTTGCGCCGCATGGTGGGCCGGTTGACGAGGGGCTTGGCGAACAGGGTGTTGATGGTCCGCTTAGGGCCGCCGGAGCGGTACTCGAGCTTCTTCTGGGCCTTGACAGCGAAGCCTTCGTAGGCCTCGAGTCCGATACCGATCTCGCTCTGGCCGCCGACGATGACTGAATCTAGAATGCCTTCCATGCTGTTTTCCTTAAAGAATAGTGGTGCCCGCGCGAAGGCGACTTCGGAGTAGGGCGAGTAGAGGCCGGTCGCGTCGTCGTAGCGGCGGGCGCGGTAGGCGTAGAGCACGCCGGGCTGGACGGGCGGCGTGCCCGATTGGGTGTTGTCGAGGGTCGCGCCCCCGCCCGTGTCCGGCGCGGGGGCACCGAGCGCGGCGAACGCGCCGTCCGCGACACTCGGCGGCAGGGACGCGGTGCCGGGGGACACCTCGAAATAGAGTGTTAAGGCCACGGGTTAGCCCTCCGGCGCGGGCGTCTCCAGGGCGGGTATCTCCGGGGTGAAGACAGGCGGGACCCCAGAGCAGAAGGTCCCCGTCGGCTCGCTTTGGCGAGCCGACGGAACATCTAGCTCAGCCGCACAGGGGGAAACTTGTTTCCCCCTGTGCGGCTGAGCTAGATGTTCCACGTATGCGACGATCCCCTCACTCAGGAGCTGGGTGAGAAAGTCGGGGTCGAGCGAGCCGGCGCGGACGGGCACGCCCGGATAGAGCACCACGTTCTGCCCGTCGAAGTGGGAGCCGCCGTCTTGCAACAGGTAAATGACAAATAGGTTTTCGGGTTCCGATTCGATAGGGCGGGACATATCTCTTGTTTCGTTCATGTCAGGGTGTCCTTCGCAGAGCGTGCAGGTCGAAATTGGTGATGGATCGCAGGTACTCGCCCGGACTCCGGTGAAGAACGGTGGTCGGCGAGGCGAACGTGAGATTATGCCAGAGGCGCGTGTTGCCGGGGGTCGGGTCTTGCCGGAACGTGACGAGCGTCCGCTTCAGCGCACCCGTGAAATTATGCAGGCGGCGGTACAGGCCGTCCAGGTAGTCGTTCGCGTCCCCGCCCTCCGGAATCGGGATCGTCTCATCCGGCAACGGGTTCGCTCCCTGGGGGTTCTCGAAAAGCAGGACGATCATGGTGCCGCGCATCTCGCTGCCCCATTTCCCGACCCCGGATCCGCCCATCGTGACGGCCGCGTCGTCGGTCTCCATCGGGCAGTAGATCGAAACGAGGGGCGGCAGGAGAATCCCTCGCCCGTCCTTCTCCCGCGCGGTCGTCGCGGGGAACTGGCGGATGGTTCCTTGGTATCGCCCCGCCGCGAGCGGGCTGGCCGCGACCAGCCCGCGCAAGGTATCGAAAACTCGGATCTCGTACTCGTCGCCGGGGTCGGATAGATAAGGAAACGTCAGCATTGGAATATCCTAGAGCACGCCTAACGCCGCGAGCAGTTTCTTTTCTACGGTGGCGTCGAACGCAGCGAGTACAGCGTCGGTGTCGCTGCCCGGCAGGTCCAGCGCGTCGCGTTCGGGGATGTTCCGTCCGGGATCGCCGAGCAGGACGGCCCGCATGTAGGGGGTGGCGGCGGGATCTATGCCGACCGCTACCTCCCCCGGCGACGCCTTCGCCGCGCTACCCGTCACGCCCGGCAGGGTCGCGGTCGCGGCCTTGTACAGCGAGTCGGCGAAAGCGCGGAGCGGGGTGTCTATCCCGCCGACAAGCGACGCGCCTTTCGCCACTTTCGCGCGTCGCGCCTTGACGGTGCGTGCCGACAGGGCGAGGAGCAGGGACGAGGCGTCCTGGAAGCGTCGGGCGATCCGGGCGGAAAGCATCTCTGCGGCGACGCGTAGTTCGGGCGTGAAGTCCGCCAGGGCGCGGGCGGCGCGGAGCGCGTCATCCGCGATCTCACGTTCGCCCGTTATAGTTATGTCAAACTCATCCATCGAGAGATCGCGTTACGAGTAGCCGCCGCTCGCCCCCAAGATCGTGGTAATGATAGGGACGTCCCCGAATACCGCCGTTTTGGGTTCCGCGAGCGTGAATCGTTGTCCCCTGTAGGGGAGTAGCGTACCGGGGGGGATCAGCGCGGCGTCGGACGGTTTGAGCAGAAACAGAACAACTCTTCCCCGAGCGTTTTCCAATGGGCTGTCCCCGTCCCGGCGGCGGATGCTGTCCAGACTCGTCTCGACGACGGCCTTAAACGTGTCACCGTTCGGGAGGGTGATCATATTGCCGAAGTCCGCGATCAGATCGGCGAACTCACGGGCGTCCTCAAGCGTGAACATGGAGTATCCTTAGAAAACCACCCGTTTGTTATTCTTCACGAGGCGTTCCCAGCGCGACTGGCGGAGCTGGGATTGGAGGTCGAGACGCTTGTCACTCGCGGCACCCGTAAACTTCAGCGTCGCACCCGCGATGGTCTTCTCCGTGACGCGGTCGCGCCCGGCAAGTGCCAGGTCGGGCGCGAGAAAATTGTGCGCCTGGGATATAATGGCGTCCCAGACGTTGTCCGGGATCACCGCGACCCGACCCCACCGCCCCGTTATCACAACGCTACCGGCGGGCGGCACGGCGAACGTGATCCACAGATACGGCTTGTCGGCGGCGGGCGCGTTACGCGGTGCCGCGAAGAAATCGCGGTCCGCTGTTAACACGCGCCCGCCGCAAGCGACCGACATCAATGACAACAACGGGGCGTCCAGATCTACCCGCGAGCCGGGGACGTTCCGCCCGCCGGACACCGAGAGCGGCGCGTCGAATAAGCGCGGCGCGGGCGACCCGGCCAGATACGGGTGCCAGTTCGTCGCGTCTTCCCAGTCCGAGACGGCGGACTGGGTCGCGTCAAGGAGCATGCCCCCGTCTTGGAACGCCGCGATGGTCTCCGGCGATACCCCATCCGCCTTCAGCCGGGACGCGAGATCCGCCTCGGTCGGGTAGATAGAGTACGGCATGGCCTACTTCGCCTTGTCCGCAATTAGTCCGGGAATGCCTTCTCGGGGTTTCTTCTCCGACGCGACGCCGACGGTGCCCGTCTCGCCCGCAGCGATTTCCTCCCCGCGTAACACCATCGGGTATGGGAGAGACGCGGCGTCTTCCGCGTCCCACTCGCCGGTGACGTAGACGGTGAAATCTTTCTGCCAGATGCCGTCATTGCTCGTTTCCGAGCGCAGCAGGAAGGGCGTCCCCGCCTCGTCGCGCGTCAGCTCATACAGCGGTAACACCGAGTCCACGAAGAAACCCTTCTGGCCGGTTTTCGGGAAACGAAATTCGCCGGTACGCGGCAGATCGGCGGTGCCTACGCGGACGGATTCGAGGGATTGCAGACCGGGCACGCGTAGGAACGGCGTGCCGTCCCCGGTGAAGGAGCGGGACTCCCCGCCGGTGTTTTGCGCGGGGCTGGCTCCGGGTAGTTTAGCGAACATCAGGCGGTAGCTCCTTTGGTGGCGGGCGGGTTCGAGGGGACCGCCGCAGCTTTCGCAGACGCGACGTCCGCGAGATCGCTCAGCCGGTTCCCCGCGGCGGCGCGGCCGTCCGCGTCGGGCTGGTTGGAGATGAGTCCGGCGGCTTCGCGCCGGACGCCGTCTATCAAGGCGTTGAGCGCGTCAACGTATTCGTTGGTGGGTGTCATATGGTTGTCTTTCACGAAAACGAGGAGATCGGCGGAACAAACCTGCGGAGAGGGAACAGACAAATCGGCAAAATCCTTTTGCCTGACTTCGTTTTGCCTGTCTTAGTTTCGCCTGTGCAGATTAAACGCGAGCGTTTGTGTGATGGCGCGTTTTTCGGAACAAACGGGCTGCCCGTTTTTCCTCTCGGGCAGGTTTGTTCCGGGGAAAATCGTGGAGATACAGGTGGAAACTCGTTTCCACCGAGTTCCGGGGAGACGATCTCCCGCTTAATCCGGAGGTTACGCCGCGGTTACGCCGGTGCTTTTGCCGAAGTGTAGTGCCGATTTCATGCGGAACGTCTCGTACACGGAGACGATGAACGGGTAGGATTGCGGGGCGGCCGTGCTCGGGGCGAGCTCCTGCGCGACGTAGCCCTGGATGTCCTCGTTCGGCGCGAGTTCCGGCAACTGCACCTGCGGAAGCACGTCCACGTCGGCGGCGGGCGATCCGTCCGGGAGGCGATCACAGCCAAAGACGATGGTGCCCGGCGAGAGGAACCGCGACGGCAGGATCTCGATCGGCTCGCCCGTGATCGGGTGGATGTACCCGCGCACCGACGCGCCGAGCTTCGCGTTGCTCTGGTCGAGCACGATGCGGTACGAACCGCCCCCCTGCGCGATCTTCGCGAGGCTGGTGATCTCCTGTCCGCTCATCATCATGTAGATGTTCTGCGCACCCTGCCGCCACAGGCGCACGATCTGCGCGTCCAGGTGGGCGGTCGTCAGCGGGCCGACGTTCGTCTGGATATGCACGGACGGCGTCCCGTTCGCCGTGCCGATGCTGTTCAGCAGGCCGTCGAACCCGAGCGCGTTCGTCCCGTCGCCCCAGGGCGCGAGGATGCTACTCGCGCTGCCGTTGATCAGCGCATTTTCCTCGTTCAGCATCGTGTTACGGATCTGGTTTGTCTTCTCCATAGCGAGCTGATTCTGGAATGACGCGCCCGCCGCCATGCTGAACCCGGTCACCGACCCGAGCGCGCCGAGTATCTTGTACGCGACGAGTTGGTTCGCGTAAACGGTGGTGAACTCGGCGGGTGCTCCTGTTTCGGAGAAAAAGGCACGGACGGCGGTGCCCCCGCCCGGCTGGGTGGACGTCTTGATCACGGAGACGGCGTTCTGGGCGTTCACCAGGTTCGAGTCGAGCGTGAGTACCAGCGTGCCGGCGTTGATCGCGGTCACGGTCTTCTGCTCGGTCGTCGGAAAGGTGCCGACGATCACGACGTCGCCGACCACTAGACCGGCCACGGAAGCGACGGTGATCGTATTACCGCCCGCGACGTTGCCCGCCGCCGTGGTAATCGAGGCGTAGCCGTAGCCACCGCCCATGCTGGTGATCTGTTTCCACGCCGACGCCTTGCCCGATCCGACCTTGCGGGGCAACTTGTTGCGCAGAGGCGTCTCGAGCGGGACGAGGATCTTCGCCTCGGCTTCCAGGTTCTCGCGGATCGGCGCGTTGCCGCTGTTGATCGCGCGGGAGATGGACGCGGACTGCGCCGCGAAATCCGCGACGAGTTTCGCGATGTCGGCGGTGTTACCGCCGGAACGTTCGATCTCGCCCGCGCGGCGGACGAGGTCCGCCGACTTGTCCGAGGTCAGGTCGAGGCCCCGCGTGAAAATCGGGAGCGAGGCGGGGAGCGGCTGGTCGGAGCCAGGTAAGGGCAGCTCGTGAAAAATGCGGTTTACGTTCATGGGTTATTGTCCTTCAGGAGGGTTTTCTTTTCTCTAACTCAGGGACGCACCCAGAGCGGCGAGATTCTGTTTGAGGGAGAGCATGCGGGTCACGCCGTCCTGGCGCTTCTTTTCGTCCGGCTCGGCGGACAGTTCGCGGGTGAGGCGATCCAGGTCGGAGCGCATCACGGCTATTTGCGCGTCCTCGGGGGCGACGGGCGCGATCGAATCGGCGAACGTGCGCTCCAGCGCGACGCCGTGGACACGCACCGGGCGGGCCTGCTTGGTGTCGGGGGCGGCTTTGAGTCGCGCAATCTCCGTCTCCTGCGCGGCGACGCGCGTCTCCAATTCCGCGACGCGGACCGAGCGTGCCGAAAGTTCCGACGCGACGCGGGCGAGTTCGGCGCGACCGTCGAGTTCGACGCGGGTGATCTGGGCCACGCGGGTAACCAGAGTCGCGCCGTCGTCCATGCCCGCCGCCCAGTATAGTTCGTCGGGGAGCGTGGCATTGATCTCGTCCGCCTTCGCGCGTTCGGCCACGATGAGCGGCACGATGTAATCCGCGAACTCGCCGATGGCTTCGCGCACCGTCGCGTCCACATCGTCGACGGACGCGTGGTTGAGCACCTCGTAGAACACCGAGTGCAATACTTCCCAGGCCAGGCCGCGCAATTGCCTGTTTTCGCTCGAAGCCACCTTGTTTTGGAATAATCCGCGTACCACGAATACGGCGTCCCGAGAAGGCGTCCCGTCTCCCTCTATTCCGGCGGCGAGGGGATCCGGTTTATCTTCGTCGGGTAGTTTCTCGTCTTCCTCGTACACCTCTACCTCCACGTCCGACCCGTCTTCAGGGGCGTCGTCGCGGCGGGCGAGTAACATCCGCGAGAAGTTGGCGTCCTTGTCGTAGGGCCGGTCGACGAGGCTGTTCTCGTACCAGGCACACTCCTCGATATCCACGCCGCGTACTTTGGTGGGCTGAACGCCGACCGAGAAGCCGCGGTAGACGCCCTGCTCGCACTTCTTGATGGCGTTGTCGTCCACGATCTTGGTGCGCAGGAACGCGCCCTTGTCGTCCCACTCCACGCCGAGCGGGATCTCGACGCCCGCCACGGTCACGGTGCCGGAGGCGGTGCCGGCCGCGCTCGGCTGGTGCATCTCGCGCACCGCGCCCCAGTTCATATAGTCGGGGGTCGCGGCTTCCATGGCGGCACGCTTCAGGTTCCACCCGTCCCCGACGACGGCGTTGCAGTAGACGTAGCCCTCGACGAAGAGCGAGGCGCCGTCGTCGGTTCGTGCCGAGCGCGTGATCGGCACGAACAGTTGTAGGGGCTTCATGATTTGTGTGGTTGGCATAACTGTTTAGTCTTCCGTGTTTTTTGGGGCGTCCTCAGGCAAATCGGCAAAATCCTTTTGTCCGTCTGCCGCATCTGTCGCGGGCGGGACGTCGTCCCGCCCAGATGGGCCGTTGTCTTTGGGCGCGCCAGGCGCGCCCAGCCCGGCAATAGTGAGGGGGATGAGCGTCGCGGGCACGAGGAGTACGTCCCCGCCTTCTAAGGGGTCCTCGCCGTCGGCCTGTCGGCATTCGTTCGGGGTGCGCTGCCCAGACCGGATCAGGGTCTCGTTCGTGACCGCGCGCGCCTGCGCCGTCTCCTGCCTGTCCGTCACGTTGCGGCACTCGAACTCCGCGAACCCGTGCCGCGAGAGCAGGTCGTCGTACGTATCCTTGCGCCAGCCGAGGATGACCCCCGCCCCGAACGCGGTGGTCTGCGCCACGCTGCTTTCCTGGGAGACTTTGTACTGCTCCCCGGCGAACCCTATCGAAGCGGGCTGGACGCCCATGATCGCGCACGTCCGGCGCACGAGCCACAAATCGAGGCCCGCGAAATCCTGGTCCTTGCGCGAACGCGCCCCGACGCGCTGCGAGCCGCTCGGGAGGAACCGCGTCTTGTGTCGGGAGTTCGCCCCGCCCGCCGTGAGCGAATCCCACCACTCCGCGTACATCTTGATCTGTTCCGGCTGCCAGTTCTCCGGCAGGGCGTAGGCGTCGTCGGGCGAGTTGCCGTCCGTCAGCCACCCCTTGTTCCACATGTTGGAGCGGAGCGCGGTGTCCACGGCGTCGAGCAGATACTCGACCGGCGACTTGAAATAGGGCGAGTAGGTCGTCGGGTAGATGCCGTCATAGGTCAGGTCGGCGCGCCCGAAACGCGCGACCTGCACCCCGTACACCCACTGCTCGTAGACGTTATCCTCGCCCGGCTCGCCCGGAGACGGTGCCCAGCCGTACGCGTCCACGAAAGGCCGGATGGTGGCTGCGTCGATGGCGACGGACTGGCGCACCCAGCCGCCGCCCGCCCGCTCGTGGAAGATCGCGCCCGCGCCGATCACGCACAGGTCCTCAATCAGCTTCGACTCGAAGTGGCGGCGCGGTTCCCCGACCCCGCCGATCGCGCCGTCGTTCGCGAACAGGGCCCGCGCCGCCTCCAGCCGCTTTCTCGTCGTCGGACGCGTGTCCTTCGGGTCACGGGCGACGACCTCTATGGGCACGGACAGCACCTCGCGGCGTAGCTCGTTGATGCACGCCCGCAGGATGTCGTAGTTGTCGGCCAGGGCGCGGAGCGTGTCCGTGGACGCCAGCGCGAGCGGCTTGCGGGCCGGCGACTGCGGGGTCGAGAACGTGATCGGCCGGTCGAAGGCGTACGCCCCGTACGCGGGCCGGGCGTTCGGGTTCGGCACGGCCGGGACGGGAGCCATGGGCGTCAGGGCGCGGGCTATTTCGGCGAGGGTCTCCTCGCGCGCCGTCCGGGTGGCCCGCGCCAGAATCGGCTCCAGGTCCTCCGCGAATTGGCGGCGGATTTCGTCCGCGAAGAGCGAGGCGGAAACCGCCTCGCTCTCGACTCGATGAATACTCGTATCCACACAATCGAGAAGACGTCCCGTCTCTCCGAGACAAACCTGCGGAGAGAGATGCGGCGTCTTCTCGGGCAGGTTTTCTCTCACTGCCGCAGTTTTGTTAGTCACCTGTTCTCGGTCGGTTTTTTGCCAGAAAAATCGCATGGGATGTAACGCCTACCGACTTGCGAGCCAACCGAGCATCGCCTTGTCCTGCGCCCAGCCCGGTTGGGGCATCACTTCGTCCGCGAACGCGAACACGAAGGCGTCGGCGTGGTCGGGGGACGCGACGCCGCGCTTGGCCATGTCCTGCTTGCTCTCGATGCCGACCTTGCCTGTCTCGATTTTGTGCATCGTGGGGAGCGACAGCTGCGTGATCAGATCCTGGTGGTCCGGCAGGCTGACGAGATCCTCGACTGGGTGCATGATGCAGAGCTTGACGTACTCGTACGTCTTCTCGAAGCGGCGGCGGGCGCGGCACCAGAGTTCCGCCCGCAGGTTCTTGAACCGCTCCCGGCTCGTCTTGCCGTCCGGCCACTTGGAATCGGATGCGGTGTCGCCGGAGCTGACGGGGAACGTGGCGAACGGGGGCTTGTTTTCCGCCGAGTCGAGCGTGCCGCGCACCCCCTCGCCGACGCCGATGCAGTCGTAGCAGAGCGTCTTCACGCCGTGTTTCTCGGCGAGTTCGGCGGCCTTCCACGTCGTCTGCGTGGTGTTCATCTGCCCCCAGCTCTCAACCACCTTGACGACCGGACCGCGCCGCGCGAGGAACACCGATTTGTTCTTGCCCCCCGCCGCGATGTCTAGTCCCGCTATCACGGGCCCGTCGCCTTCGGGGATCTTCAGGTTCACCGCGCAGAGCACCCACGCCGCCGGGATGCAGATCCCCTCGATGGACGCGGTGTAGTCGATGTCCACTTCCTGCGCGAGGATAACGGGGTCGAGCGTGTCCTTCTGTTTGCGGTACCACGCCTCGTCCTTGCGCGGGTCGTCCGTCCAGCGGAAAGTGAACACCGGGAACTTGCCGGAGAACCGCTTCTGCGCGAAGGGGTTCCCCATGCCGTTCGGGGTGGACACGTGGATCTTGCACCGCGAGTTCTGCGAGAGCGCGGCGTCTATCTTCTTTGGGCGGGCGACGAACGCCGCCTCGTCAAGGAAATAGACGGTGGTGCGCCCGCCGCGCCCGATGTTGTCCCCGCCCTCCCCGATGATGGACGCGCCGCTCTGGGGGTTCAGGATCTTGCAGAGCCCGTCGTGGAGCCTCTCGGAAAACCCCGCCGGGAGCATCCAGCGCGGCAGCCGGTACAGGAGGAACCGCAGCTTCTCGAATATGGTGTCCGGGTCGCCCTTGCGGTCCACGAGCTTCAGGACGCGCGAGCCGAAGCCCGCCTTGAAGCCTTTGCGGAACAGCCACCCGTACAGGGCGTACGCGCAACACAGCCAGGTGAAGCCGACGTCGCGGCACTTTTCCGCTATGCCGTCTTCCTGATTTTTCTCGCGGGCTTGTAGCCACGCCAGAAACTCCTCCTGGCGCGGGAACAACTTGAAGAGCATCTCCGGGTCGCTCTGGTCGCGGGGGTCGTACGTCCAGCAGTAGGCGTTGACGAAATAGCCGATGTCACTCTCGCACCTCGCTCGGATGCTCGCCCGGAGTTCCGGGCCGGGCGTCGCGTCCCGGAACTCCTTCAGGAGTAGCTTCTCCAGTCGGTCGCGTTCGGAGGATGTCGAGTACGCTATTAAGCTCCTCAGCTCGCTCAGGCTCTGATGTTCCAGCACCACTAGTCCCCCCGGAGATGCCGCCTCCCGGCGCGGCGCGGGCGGTAGCGCAGTACATGCCGCCCATCTCCCGCGCCGCCTGTTCCAGCATTTTCGCCACGAGGATCGGGTTGCCCGAGTGGTCCTCGTGCTCGGCGATCTCCTGCAACCGCGTCAGGCGGTACGCGCGGTTCGCTATCGGGATCAGTTCCTCTTCCGCGTTCGCGGCCCTCCGGCACTCCAAGAAATATGCCCGGTGCTCGTCGGATAACCATGCGCGACCGGCCCCCGTATTCGGATCGTATACAGTCAGGTTCTGGGCGGTCATCCTGGACAGGTCCGCGTCGGGAAACTCTTGGGCGAGTGCCCCGATGGTTTCCTTCGCCGAGGCATAGCGTGCGAGACACCGCAGCACGAAGCGTTTATGCGGCTCCTCCAACACAGGCATGAGCTACGCCCCCCCGCTCATTCTATAAAAGTAAATCAAAGTGCCGTTCTCGACAAATCGCCGCGATTCAAGAAAACCGCCCCGGGCGGTTTCTCTGATTCGGTTAACGGTTGCCGCAGATGCGGACAATCTGCGCGGGCGTTACCGTCGGCCCCCGCTTCCAGGCGGCGAACAGATCCGCCGACGCGCCGGCCGAATTAGCCGCGCCGTACCGGTCCCCTTCGAGCACGAACGCTTCCACGTCGTGCGGGCGGATCGTGAATATCGGCAAGCCGGTCTGCTCGCTGAACTTGGGGCAACCGAACGCGTCTTTCGCCTGGCCGCAGTGGAGCAGTTCGTGCTCCGCGACCGCCAGGCGGCGCAGGGGTTCGGACTCCCACCAGTACGTCGCGTCCAGGGTGATGAGGAACTCGGGCACCTTGCCGAACCACTCCGTCAGCTGACGTTCCCGCTGGGCGATGCTCCACGGGTCTCCGCTCGCCCGCGACGGCATGGACGCCGTGCCGACGACCCGTTGCCCGCTCCGCTTGTTCTCGACGTTCGTCCAGAGCACCGATGGCTGCGCATAGGATAGGTGCTTGTGCTCTTTGTGGCTGAGCACCCCGCCGTGCGAAACATAGGTTGACGTCAGCCACGCCGTCATCTCCGGCGCGGGCGCGAACTCGGCGCGCCGGTTCTTCTTGTCGAAGCACCGCTCGGGCGGGTCCGGCATCCCGGCGACCGTGCGCGCGAGGCGGCTGACCTGCTCGTCGGGGTCTTCCTCCTCGCCGCTCTCGATCCGGCTCAACTTCCGCAGGAGTCCGACGGGGATGCCCGTGGCACGCGCCGCTTTCTCGAACCGGTCGTCGCCGGGTCCGGCCGCTTCGAGGAAGACGAGCGCGACGCCCCGTTCCCGCGGCCCGATGTCCCCGATGCTAACATATACGGGTTTCAGCGGAATAATCCGAGGGTTATAGCGGCTAGGAGTATCAGGCCGAGTAGCGCGGCGTGCAGGATACGCGGTAGGCGTTCGATCATATGTCCCGTGGTTTTCCTTTCGAGGAAAAACGTTGCGTTTGTTCCGAGGACACCTGGGAGGCATCCCTTGCTCGGGATGCCTCCCAAGAGGGTTCCGTGGGTGTACTGCTCGTTCGTATCGGCCTTTCGTTGACCACCGCGCATCGGACGGAGAGCGAAACGGTGCCCTCGCGGTACGCGGCGTCGAACAGGGCGTCTTTCGCGATGGACTCGACATGATGCGTCACCGGAGCCTTGCCGCCCGCCGTGATCGTATACGCGGTAGTCGGGGCGTTCGGCCGGGTCGTCTCGCCGGTGAGCGTGGTGCGGATGATCGTGCCGTCGTCGGGCAGGCCCGGCAGGTACTCGCATTCGATCGCGTCCGACGCGAGGTAGAACGATTTTTCTGCGTCGTGCCCGTCGTCGGAAGTGGCATGACATCCATCCAATCCATCTGTCAGCAGGGCGGAGCACCACCAAGCGCGCATCGACCACTCGCCCTGGACGAACGCTAGCCCGGCACTGCACCGGCACCGCGCCGTCGCCGCGTAGACGAGGTCATCCTCCTCGAAGCGGAGCAGGCCCGCCTCGAACAGGGAGCCGGGCGTCGCGCGGGTGATTTTATGCTCTCTATATGTTTGCATCTGGGGTGACGTCGGGAGCCGCTACTGCGGAGGGTTCGCTCTAATCATGCCGGACTCGGGGCCGATTTCGTGGGTGATCAGGGAGGCGAGGCGCGATAGCGCGCGCTCAAGAAAGACTCCCTCTATCTCCTTGATCTGCTCGGGCGTGATCCCCCAGGACTTGGCCAGTGCTGCGCTTTCCTGGTCGGTCATGCGCAGGGCGTCGTTCGCCAGCCAGTCCGCCACATGCTTCAGAACAACCGAGAAAACATTTGACGAGGTCGCGCTGGTGGCACCCGGAAACAGGGTGGAGATGAGAGAACTGACCTTCGATGACGTCAAGTGCTCTTCGGGGATCGCGGGTATGGCGTGATGAAGGAACGACGAAAAAATACTCATGGTGTAGGGTCTTTCCAATCCGGGGAAGCACTGACAAGAAAATCGCCTCCACACACAATTTGCGGCAGTTTTGTGGAACAGGCGAAACTCGTTTCGCTAGGTCGGGCGATTTCTCTGACTCGCGCCTCGGCGAGGCGTAAATAGTCTGGGTTCAGATCTATGTACATGCCGGAACGGCCCTCCTCTTTAGCGACCGCGAGCGTGGTGCCCGTGCCGCCGAACGGGTCGAGCACCGTGCCGCCCGGCGGCGTGCCGGCCCGGACGCACAGCCGGGCGAGATCGGGGGACATCGCCGCGAAATGATTGACGTCGGTGACCCCGCACGATCTGGCGAAAAAAGCGCGCGTCGGGATCTTCCAGACCGAGCGCAGGGGCCGCCCGCGCGAGTGTGAAAAACGAATCCGCCCCGCACTTCCGAGCGGTCACCGCGATTGCCCCCTGCGAGGAACCGGTTCAGAGAAATCACCTCGGGCGATTTTCTTGGGGTGCCCGACGGCGTGACCCGCGCGGATCCGTTTTTCACACTCGCGAGGCGACTCCCCGAAAGAGAGGACGCACACGGGACGCATACGGCCTCGCGGTCGTAGAAATACCAGCGGCTCAAGAAAATCGCCTCGGGCGATTTCTCTGACCGGGCGAACAGGAATACGTACTCGTGGGAGCGGCTAGGGCGGTCCCCCACCGACTCGGGACAGGCGTTCGGCTTCTCCCAGATCGCGTCGCAACGCAGGAGCCACCCGTCGTCCTGGAGTGCCATCGCGACGCGGTGCGGGATGCAGAGGAGCTGCTTGTTTACGTAGCTGTCCCCCAAGTTGAGCCATAGGGTGCCGTCCTTGCGCAGGACGCGCCTGGCCTCCCGGAACACGGCGACCAGGGCCGCTATGTACGCGCCGGGCGTCGCTTCGCGGCCGATCTGCCCGTTGACCTGGTAGTCGCGCAAAGCGAAGTAAGGCGGCGACGTGACGATGCTATGGACGGACTCATCGGGGAACGTGCGCAAGACGGCGAGCGAATCGCCCGCGTGGAACGAAAAGGAGGTCATGCAATGCCTCCGCTATCCACCGCCAGACGTCCCGCCGCGTCCGCCAGTCGCCCGTTCGCGATGGCCGCGTACTCCGCGCCCCACTCGCAGCCGATGAACCGGAACCCATTCTCTATGGCAGCGACGCCGGTCGTGCCCGATCCCGCGAACGGGTCTAGGATGACGGGTACATGAGCCTCCGTAGGTCGCTCGGTGATGCGGACGATCTCGCGAAGAAGGTCGCTCGGCTTCCCTGTGACGTGGTGTTTGTCGGCGGCTTTGACCGGGTGGGTGAACACTCCGTCCAAACAGGGCGCGTCCCGGTCTGCCGGCATCGCCCCCTTGCTACCCCAGACCATGTACTCGCACTGGGACGCGAACCGCCCGCGCGTCGGTCGGCAGCCGCGCGTCTTGTCCCACGCACATATCCCCCGCCAGGTGAAGCCGCCCGCCTGGAGCGCGTCCGTTGTGACCGGCAACTGCCGCCAGTCCGTGAAAATGACCGCCGGAGAGCCGGGCTTCAGGACGCGGTAGCATTCGGAAAGCCACAGCGCACACCAGGCGAGATACCCGCGCTGGTCGCGCGAGTCGCCGTCGAAATCCACGTACTGCCGCTTCGTATCGGTCTGGATGTATTTCTGGGTCGTGGTGCGGCCCGTCCGCTCCCCCGCCGTGCGCCCCCCGCTCGAATACGGCGGGTCGGTCACGAGCGAGTCACAGGAAGCGGCAGGTAGCGCGGTCAGGAAGGCGAGACACTCGCCGTTATGCAATAAATACGGGTCGTTGCCCGCGAGAAAAGATTCGACACAAGAGAACACTGGCAAACTTTCCGTCGCCGACACGACCGTGGATTCGCAACGTGTCAGAGAAATCGCCCTGGCGATTTTCTTGAGCGGGAACTTAGAAGAAATCCCCGTGGATGCGTGGTCGTGTCGGGCGTGAGTTCCGTTTATGTCTCTCGCCAGGCGGGGTCTCCGCCTCGTCGCGCTCGGCACTGCCCCTCTTGATAGGTAGGAAAGAGTTTCCTACCTATCAAGAGGGGCAGTTCGGCGACTACATCTGGTGCGAAACAAGTCAGTGTTCTTGCTGGCTTGTCTCGCGAAATCAATTAGATCGTTCCCGCTCGGAGTGGAGATGGATCTACTTCCTCGAATAAATCCATACTCGACAAACCGAAACAATCTCGAAACTCGTTTCGAGAGATGCCGCGTTTTTCCCCGCCGCAGTTTTCGACATCCGGGAGGACTCCTACCCGATGCAACATCTCTCGCAATGCCCTGGCGGATTCGTCCTCCTGAGCGACGGCACGCCTGTACTCCGAATGGGAGGAGGCACCCTGCTCGAAATGCCGCTTCTCGGCGGATCGGAGCCGCGAGCGCCGGGTGAGGAGCAGTTCAGCGGCGCGGAGGGCGAGCAGGACGTTCGGGGCGAAAATGCGGATCGCGTCCGCTTCGCTTGCATTCATCTGAGTCGGCTGCGCTTCCGTCGGGCGACGATGCCGCGCCGACGCGCCTGGCCGGACAGGCCGCGCCGCTTCGCGCGGCTACCATAGCAGAATCTGGGGGTCGCGGCGAGGATCACGTTAGACCCGATAGACGGCGAGCGAACCTGCGACGCTATGCCGATGGAGGCCACCAGAACAGCGATAACGGCGGAAAAGGATCCGTTTTTCATGCGACGTCTCCGATGCCCTGGATCTCATAGGACCAGGGGATGTAGCTGCGGATGCCTCTGTCTATGGCGTCCGGCGCGAAGGCGGCCGCGGCGCGGAGCTGGTTCAGGTCGCGCGGGGCGGCGACGGCGACGTAGCGCAGACCCAGTGCCTCGCAGGCCATCGCGCGGACGCCGCTGAATCGCCTTATGACGGCACGACAGAGGGGGTTACGCTTGCGCGAGGAACCGGCAGTGAGCGGTTTCTGGCCGCGTATATAGGAGTCTTGTTCTTTAAATCTGGCGCGCGCACTCATCGTAGGAACCTCGGTGCGAGAAAACAGCAACCGTCAAATCGGCAGAAACTTGTTCTCGGCAACTCGGCAAAATCCTTTTGCCTGACTCCGTTTTGCCTGTACGCCTGTCTTGTCTCGACGGTTGCTGTTTCTTTGAATGGGGGTGGGAACGTGGTTCTGTCTGGACAGAGAAACCGGTTGGACGTTCGGAAGCAAATCGCGCGGAGCCGATGCGGCTCCCGCTATAGGTATCGAGGATTCGTAGGCGGCCCGGTCAGGGACTATTTCCTGACCGGAAGTTCCGCCACTTCCCTCTCCGTGCGGCGGGACGACAGTCCCGCCGGGTCGGTCGGTCGTCGAACGCGGGCGCGGCGACCGTTTTCTATGCGAGTGCGGATGGGAGTCTCGAACTCCCGACCTGAAGATTATGAGTCTTCCGCTCTACCCCTGAGCTAACCCGCGACACTTTTTCCCTTGTTGGGGGTCCGCTTCCCCTCAGTCTCCCAACACGGGAGGAGCGGACCTCCACAACAGATTCTGCCTGCTACACTATTGTGGGGTGGATCGGATGCGGAAACAAGCGCGGAATCCCGCGCCGCGCGGGATTCCGCGCATCTATTTTCAACTCGGGATAAGGAATAGGACGTATTCACGGATCCTCGCTCCGCCTAGCAGTCGCAACCTGAACTCGATGGCGACGAGTTTTTGTCCGCGACCACTACGGTCGTGGGTTCTTTGGGGGCCACCTCGGCGCAGACGCGGCGCAATTCCGCGTCCACTACGTACCTTGCGGCGAAATCGTAGGTGACGCGGCGGCGGAAGTAGCGGCAAGCCACCTCGCGCAGATCGGTGCGCCACCTCTCGGCGGTGCGCGGGCTGGCACAGACTTCCCGGCAAGCCTCGTCGTAGGGCATGCCGGCGGCGATGAAGGAGGCGTAGCGGAAGTGCCTGGAGTCGGGCGCGATGTAGGGGGGCGGGTCGGCGAGCTTGCCGCTCCGGGCGGGCGACTGGGTCCGCCGCGTCAGCCCGGAGAGAACGTCTTTGAGCGTCAGCGATACAGTGTTGAAACGAACGACCATCCTGATACAGGCCTCCGTGGGAGAGGAGTCATCGGGCGAAATCTACTCAGGCAAATCGAGAAGATGGGACATCTCTCTCAGCCGCTTTTGCCGATCAGGTGAAAACGAGTTTTCACTGATCGCCCGATGGCCCCTTCCGGTGTGTGCTTCGCAATCAATATAATAATTTGGGAGACGTGCGCAGATTATACAGCAAATACCGTGCCAGACTCGGTAATCGGAACACAGGCGAGACGGAACAAACGCCGCGTTTTTCCACGAAGACAGGCAAATCGGTGAAGACTCGTCTTCACCTGTCTCGTTTCGCCGATCTGCCGGAACGCCGCGTACAGGCAAAAGTATTTTGCCGATTTCCTCCGCGCGGGCGATTCTCGCCTTTTATTTCCCCGCTCGAGAGCGTCAGTGGCATCCACGCGGCGCGTCCGTCACAGGCCGGTGCTGGTCGCGGCGTTGTCGCGGAACAGTTCGGCGTCGCGGATGTACCTGCCGAGTACCCGGTCGCTCTTCCAACGACCCTGCTCCTTGATCTTGGCGTACGGCGCGTTCATCAAGGCGGCGGACGTCGCGAGGCCGGCGCGCAGCGAGTGTCCGGAGTAGCCCGACGGGTCCAGGCCCGCGTACCGCGCCGCGCGTTTCACGGCGATCGTTATCCCCTTGCGGGTGATCCCGATCTTGCCCACGTTGCCGTGCCGGTCCACGCGCGGGAACAGCGGGCCCGACGTGATCCCCGCCGCCCCGAGCCACTCCCGCAGCGCGATCACGGGGCACGTCCCCGGGTTCGCACCGTGCGCCACCGCGATCTGCGCCCCCTTCGCCATCTGGTCCGTCTTCGAGCGGCGCAGCGTGACGATGTAGCCCTTCCTGCCCACCTCGCGCAGGTCGGAGACGTTCAGCATCCCCACCTCCCCGGCGCGCAGGGCGCACGAGAACTCGAAGAGCAGCATCGCCCGGTCGCGGAGCGGGAGGAGACGGGCGGGGGAAGTGCCCGCCGCCGCGACGCGCACCGCGAGGGCCCCCAGGATCTCGCGCAGGTCCTCGATCAGGATCGGGGTCGCCTGCCGGACGCCGGCCCGCCCGCCGTCGGCCGCGGCGCGGCGGATGCCCTGGAGGGTATCGCGCACGGAGCGCGCCGCCGTCGCGCTCTCGTACCCCGCCTCGCGGTGAGCGTGGGCGATCCCGACCAGGCGGCGGCTCAGGGTGGAGAGGGAGAGCGAGCCGGGCCGCCCGCTGGGGGCGTGGTCGGCGAGGTAGAACTCCACGGTCTGCGGCTCGGCGGGGAGGGGCTCGTAGCCGCCCGCGGCGCACCAGGCGGCGAAGTGCCGCCAGTCGCTCCCATAGGCGTTCTGGGTGCTCCCCGAACGGGCACCGGCCTTGTAGCCGCGCGTGACCTGGAGGAGGATCTCATCGACGACGCGGGGCGCGTCCGGAAGGAGCGGCGACGGACCCGCGACAAGGGAAAACGCGGCATCGGCAAAACTCGTTTTGCCTGTTGTCCCGAATGCGGCATTTTCGCCCGCGCCGGGGTCCGGCCTGGGGACGCCCGGCTTGGTCGGCCCGGCTTGGGGTGCGGTTTCGCGGGTTTCTAGGTTCCCATAACAGTGCATTATGCCTACCCAGCCCCCGCGCCGTCACCGGCGGAAGTCCCGGCAGGCGAGCCGCCGACCAGTCGCTCAACATCCACGGGCTCGTCAGTCCACACGCCCGTCAGGGCGTGGACACGGCAGACCTCCTTCGCCCCGGCGAGTATCGGCGCGACGCGTCTCCCTTCCGTCTGCCGGGGATCGTAGTACGGGGGAAAACGGGCGGCCCATTTGTCCCGTATCCGCCAGCAGATCAGCCATAATCGCACCTTCGGTGCCACTTCGCCCGTGATCACCGGGAAGTCGATCCGGTAAGAACGTCCCGCGCGCGCCGCTAGGTAGTGCCCCGTGCCGTCTCCGTAACTCGTGAACTCCCACCAGAGCGGGTCGGCAGGCGCGGCGGGCGACCATTCGACAGTGCCACCGGTCGGCCCGCCGTCCATGTTGATAGTCAGGACACGCTCGCGGGCGTCCTTCTCGCGGACTATTTCGCGCCCCGGTTCGGTGATCCGGTACCGGGCCAGGTAGTCGTCCGTGTCGGCGCACGGGGCGGGGAGCAGGAATCCCGCATCCACCAGAGCATCTAGGGAACAAGAGAAAACCGCCGCGGTTTTTCTCGAAACGCGGCGTTTTTCCAGCGCGGCGAAGTTCCGGCCCGAGGCGCGATATGTGAACTCGGCGATCTCGCCGGTTGGCGATTCGCAGGCTCCGCGCAGATACTCCATCTGTAATTTGTTGGGTACGAAACAAGCGGGACGTTTTTCCCTTGTCATTGCCTTCTCCACGGATAACAGGCGAGGACGGATGGAAGAAGATCCGGCCGTCCCGCATGCCGTCAGTTCGTTCGGTGTGTTCATTCGCCCATCCCCAGCGACTCCGCGATCATGCCGCGCACCTCGTCGCGCTCCCCTTCGTCCGCCCGGCTCGGCACGATCACGCCCCGCTTCTCGAGTTCCTTGACGCACGCGACGTTGAACCACGCGCCGGGCTTGCCCACCTTACGCGCCGTCGGCGTGGCGCAACGACTCCGGAGTCCGGTGAGCGCGGCGGACCACGCCGCGAGCGTCTCCGTGCGCAAACAGATCTCTCGGAGCTGGACGAAGCGGGACGCGCTCTTGCCGTCGGCCGTGAGACTGATGATTTCTCGTACCGGTCCTATCACCAGGTTGTTATACATATCTCTGTCCTCGCCGTTGAACGTTCCCCCCCGAGTCAGAAGCCGGTCTATGTCGGTTTGCGTAACGTTCAACGGTTTCTCTAAGACGTTAGAACTAACGGTTTCTTTTCCAGAGAACGTTTCTTTATATATAGGGGGTGCGGATTTTGGACCCCCAAATCGTGGGGGTCCAGATATTGGAGGTCCAGATGTCGGATCCCCGGAAACACACGAGAACAACGCGCCGGACAGCTCCCGCGCGTCGCCGTTCGCCCTGCGTTGACGCTCGACGGCGGTCCTGAGTGCGCCGTCGTCCGCCCAGCGGAGCGCGTACCGCGTGCCGTCGCGGTTGGTCGGGGCGGCGGTCTCGACCACGAACCCGGCGGCTATCGCCTCCCGGATCCCCTGCCGCGCGGAGTTCAGGGACAACTCCGGGCGGACGAAATCGCTCAGCGCCAGCTCCGCCTCGACGCGCTTCTCCCCCGTCACCGAGTCGCGCCACCCGCTTGTCGCGCGGATCAGGATGGCGACCACGGACACGACGCGCAGCGGGTAGTGTCCCATCACCTTGTCGAAAAAGGCGTTGGGGGTCGGGGTAAAGTTCGCCTCCAGCGGCTGGAACCCGGCGAAATCGCGGCGTGGTTTCCCCGGTGGAACTTTGTCCGGGTCGCTCAAGAAAGCCGCTCGACCTAGCGAAACTCGTTTCGCCTGTTCCACAAAACTGCCGCAAATTGTGTGTGGAGGCGGCTTCTCTGAATTGCCCACTTACAGTTCCTCCCCCGCCGGTGCCGGCGGCATGACGTGATCGGCGTAGAACGCGGCGAACGCCTCGGCGACGGCGTCCTGCTTCCGGTACTTGCGCGCCCCTTTCGGGTCGGTCTCGCTACGCCGCGACGTGTACTGATCCATGTAGCGGGCGAGTCTCGCGGAGACCCGGATCGTGACCACGGCGATGTCGCCCTGCTTCTCGTCGTCGTCGGCTATTTGGATCGCCTTCCGGGCGCGGATCCCGCGCTCCGAGAAGTTGTCCCATGCGGTCTTTTCTCCCCCCGTGACACCCGCCCCCGCGCCGGAAAATCGCCACGATTGTTCCCCGTTTGTGCGTTCGCCCTCACGAACGCCCGACACTTCGGGCGTTGAAACGTTCGTTGTATCGGTATAAGAATCGTTAGAATCTTGTAACGTTGTAACGTTCGTTACCAAGTTTCGAGGGCTCCTCCCGCGTGCGCCGGGCGTGGGAACCTCGCCTGCGGGGGGTGGTAAGGAATACTCGCTCGGGGCATCCGCTGCGGGATTTTCGCGGGGGGCGTGTTCCGCGTTGAGTTCGGCGAGCGCGATCGCCGCGCCGCCGCGCTTGGGCATGACCAGACTCATTCGGATTTATCCTTCCATCCTTTGAACGAAAGGTCGTTCAGTGCTTCGGTGATCGTGGCGTCGTCCACGACCGACTTGCCGCGTGCGTAGGCGTTCAGCAGGGCGTTGTCGCAGAGCATGCACAGCCGCCTCGGGACGCCCTTCGTACTCCCGTAGATCCGGCGGTGCGTCGCCGGGTCGGGGAACAGGTCGTCGAAGTTGCCGCCCGCTACCGTGAGCCGGAAGCGGAGCAGGGCCACCGACGCTTCCGGGGAGAGGGGGTTCAGCACCATGCCGTTCGCGATCCGGTCCCGGAAAGCGGGCTTGTACGAGAGCTTCCGGGCGATGTTCGGCTGCGCGAGGAGCACTATCTGTATCAGCTTGCTCGACTGGGTCTGCTCGTTGCTGATGTGCGTGAGCGTCTCCATGTTCTCCGCGCTCACGGTCTGTGCTTCGTCTATCACTAGCACCGTGGTCTTCCCGTCCCGGTGGTTACCGACGAGGAACGTGCGCAGTGCCTCCCAGTTGTCGGACTGGAGGTGCGGCGGCGCGACGCCGAAGCTCGACAGAAGGAGCCGCAGAAACTGCGTCGGGGTGCGCACGGACGGGTTGGTGATGTGCGCGACAGCGAACGATTTGTCCTGGCGCCAGTCGTTCATCAGGAACTGGCTTACAGTGGTCTTGCCGGTGCCGACTTCTCCCTGAAGCAGGAACATGCCCTGTTGTTCCTCGACCGTGAACTGGATCTTGAGTACGGCGGATTGGTGCTCCGGCGTCCCGTAGGCGAAGCGCGGGTCCGGCGTGGTGGCGAACGGTTTCATTCTGAGGCCGAAATGCTCGATATAGCCTGCCATGTTTCCTCCTAAGGCGGCCGCGCGGCGGGAAACCGTCGCTCGGTACGAACGAATTCTGTACCAAGCCCCCGCGCCGTGTGCCGATACTCTGAATGCTACCGCAGGTTGTAAGTTAGTTACAACCTGCGGTTACAGGAGTATAATATCTCGGGGGACGCGTGTCAAGTCTTCGGCGGGCAACTCCCGGTTTTTTTTGCGCGGGTCCCTATTCTCCTGGAACAAGCCCCAAGAGGATCCCTCGCTCGGGGTCGTCTCGCTACGCGAGTCCTTCCGAGAAGAGTAGGAGTGTCGCCGCGACGGACCCCGACCGGGGATACCCGGCGAGTCCCAGGTTCTTGAGTTCGCGCACGTTCTCCGCGAAGCTCCCGCCCGAGGACGACAGGTCGAGCCGCGCCGCGAGCGCGTCCCTGGTGAGACCCTTCGGGTAGACTTTCAGCAGCTCGGAGAGCATCCTCTGCTGGGGTACCGGGGAGGCGGGACAGCCACGCCCCGTGCAGGTCCGCCCGCGTGGGCGGCTTACGACCGGATCCGCCGCCGCCGCGCCCGCATCGGTGAGGGCGAGTTCCCCCGGAGTCGGGTATGTGATCATGCCCATCTTTTTCAGATCGCGGGTGATAGCGGCGAATCGCCCCCCGTCCGCCGAATACCCCGCCCACGTCGCTGCGTTCTCGCGCGACACGCACCGCACCCCGAGAGCCGCGAAGGACGCCAGCGCGTTGATCAATTTCCTCTGGGAGTTATCCAGGGGAATCGCGCGGGGCGGCTTCTCCGGTGCCGAGAAATGCGGAGCATTTTCGCGTGCGGAGGCGAACGGGTTCTCGGTGAACGGACGTTGTAACGTTGTAACGTTGTAACGTTTGCTACTAAATACGTTGCTTGGATCGTTGGTAGCGGCATCGCCCCCGCCTGTGACGGTGCTCACATCCTGGGAGCCGGAGGTGAGCTGCGGATCGCCTCTCGCCCCCTCCCAGGAAAGGCTGATCGGCTGCATCGGCTGCGTCGGCGGGATAGCAAGATCGTTTGTCGCTAAGGTCAGGACGGGCGAGATCACGGCGCGCCTGCTGGTGGGCCGTGGCCGTGGGGCGGGGCTGACCGGAGCGGGGGCATCCGCTTTCTCTGCCGCTCCGGAGGGGGACGCCGCAAAAGGTACGAACGCGGCGAGGCGCGCCGTGATCTCGCCCGCCATATTCATCAAATCTTTCGCCGTGCCCACCATCGAGTCGCGCATATCGCCGAGCCTGTCCACCTCGCCCGCCGCGAGTACCGGCACCTCCACGATGCGCTCCACGATCTCAGGCAAAACGAGTTTTGCCGATTTCACCGCTATTTCGACGCGCTCCGGAGGCGATGCGAGCAATACCTGCCTTTTGAGATCCGCTATCCTCGCCTTCAGTACTTCGACGTCGTTCTCTTTCGCCGCGTCGAGTTGCGACGCGAACCGTGCCGCGAGCGACGCCATGTCCACGTTCGCGAGTGCCAGGGGCTCGCGTACCGCCTCGCCTACCTTCGGGGTCGCGCTCGAATCGAACGTGCGCCGTCGGCGTGTCCGGATGCGGCGCAAAACGCCCCCCAGGATGTTCGGCGACCAGAACCAGCCCTCGCCGACGCCGAGCGTCGCCAGCGACTCCGCGACCGCCTTGCGCTCGGCGTCGGACCCGTGCGCCGCGAACCATTCGCCGATGGCCTTGCGGTCGGGCGATCCGGTCAGACGCATCGCGAGGAGTACCTCGACCTGCGTCAGGACGTTTTTGTTCAGCACCGCCGGGCGCTGGGTGATTAAGGTGCAGCCGAGGCCGGCTGACCGCCCGCGCCGCACGATGTTATCCATCGCCTCTAGGAGCTGCTGGCCGTCCGCGCCGGGCATCTGCGGCACCACGAGGTCCGCCTCGTCAACAATCAGGTGCAGGGCGTCGCGGTTCGTCTCGTAGAGTCGGGTCAGGAACGCGGTCAGGAAGCGGATCACCTCCCGGCGCGGGAGCCGCCGCACGTCGGGTACGCACGACACGCGCTCCACCACCACCAGGTCGGCGACCGCCGCGCCTTGGGACGGGTCGAGTGGCAGGTCGGCGTGGTCGCCGCCGACGATCACTATCGGCAGGCCCTCCGCCGGGTCGCCGTCCGCGCCCGCCCGCAAGCCCCACCAGACGCCGGGGGAGTCAATGACGACCACATGCGCCCCGGCACCGAGCATCTCCTCCGCGAGCACCGAGGCGGCATAACTCTTCCTGGCCCCCTTTTTCGCGAGAATGGCTATCGTCTCGGTCACGAGTTCGAGGGGTAGCGACAGGTCGGCGGCGATGGTCAGTTCGTTATTCATAATTTCGTTCCTGTAAGTAATCGGTCTGAATAAAGTTTGACTAAGTTCGACCTACTTCGAGAGTGAAACGAACGATTTTTAGCTAAACTTTATTCAGACCGATTACTTAGTTCGTTTCCTTCCGGTTCACCCCCACGCTCGTGGGGCATAGTGCTAGTTACAGCGGGAAGGGGTGCGTAATGCCGGTTCACCCCCACGCTCGTGGGGCATAGTGCGTGGGAAAAGTGGGTCAACTGGCAACGCCCGGTTCACCCCCACGCTCGTGGGGCATAGCGCTGTTCCCGACGATCGGGAGCCTCAGTTCGCGGTTCACCCCCACGCTCGTGGGGCATAGCTCGACGCTTCGCGGCGCAAAAGCCACCCCCCCGGTTCACCCCCACGCTCGTGGGGCATAGGTGCCGAAGAAATTGTTCATAACCACCGCTTAACGGTTCACCCCCACGCTCGTGGGGCATAGGCTACCAATTCTTCGGCTACCCGCTTCGCGTCCGGTTCACCCCCACGCTCGTGGGGCATAGTCGAGGTCAAGGCCGGGCACCCCGGCGAGTTTCGGTTCACCCCCACGCTCGTGGGGCATAGGACCCCGATACTCCTGCCGATCGTGTCACCCGCGGTTCACCCCCACGCTCGTGGGGCATAGTAAACCGAAGTGAGTTTCAGCAACTTTGTTTCCGGTTCACCCCCACGCTCGTGGGGCATAGGTTGTAGTGGGGTTAGTTTCATAGTTCGATCCCGGTTCACCCCCACGCTCGTGGGGCATAGTTCAGCCATACCGGGTTCATCATCAAGAAGACCGGTTCACCCCCACGCTCGTGGGGCATAGGACGTTGCGCCTGATTAGCGCAACATGCGATTCGGTTCACCCCCACGCTCGTGGGGCATAGCCATTCCTCGTCAAGTTCCACGGAGGGAAGGACGGTTCACCCCCACGCTCGTGGGGCATAGTGCGTTTACCCGCCCGACGCTAAAGCCTGACCCGGTTCACCCCCACGCTCGTGGGGCATAGGTGGGGTGGGGCGGTGTTCGTCGCCTTGTCCACGGTTCACCCCCACGCTCGTGGGGCATAGCCTTGCGCGGCCCATCCGGGATCACAGCCTTCGGGTTCACCCCCACGCTCGTGGGGCATAGCCGCGAATCCGGCCACTAGTTCCTCGGCGACCCGGTTCACCCCCACGCTCGTGGGGCATAGTTCTTGAACCGGCGCGGCGCGGCAGCCTCGATCGGTTCACCCCCACGCTCGTGGGGCATAGCACTTCCCGCGCTCCGTCTAGCAAGGCCGACACGGTTCACCCCCACGCTCGTGGGGCATAGAAGCGCAAAACCGCGCTATGCCCCACGAGCGTGGGGGTGAACCGTGTCGCCGACGTGAAAGCGCGGTTTTGCGCTTCTATGCCCCACGAGCGTGGGGGTGAACCGTGTCGGCCTTGCTAGACGGAGCGCGGGA
>JAYUUO010000142.1:0-3922 GCA_043754515.1 Armatimonadota bacterium | reverse complement strand
GCGTAACTCGCGCCTGCGTCACCGGTAGGTCATTCTCGGAGCCGTAAGTGCTTCGGCGTCCGAGACTGCGATACGTCAGACCCCGCGAGTACATATGTACGGCCCGCCCTATGATACCAGTTCAGTTCCCGGTGATGAACGCGTAGGAACGGGGTTGCGGGTCACCGTCCGCGTTCACCTCCAGGATGTAGGTAGAGACACCGTCTAGCTGGAAGTTGTCGCGCCGACGCACGGTCCACAGGTTCGTGCCCGCGTCATGGGAAACGCTGATCCGTTGCTCGCTGTTGGAGAAGGTGTCCGTCCCCCGCGCCTCTTGATAGCGGCGTAGGCGTACCGAGAACCGGGACGGCGCGGACGACTCGGCGGGGAATTGTAGCGTGAAGGCAGTGTTACGCGAGATACCGACCGAACCTGTCCTTTTATCGGGCCAGAGCACCGTCATGTTGCCCAGATTCCCGCCGCCGCCCGATACCGTGACGTCTTCGCCGCGCGTTTCGGCTCCGCTACCGGGCGCATGCGCGGCGCGCCCGCCTTCTACCACGAAAGCGTACTTGCGGTGATCCACCGCAGTCAGCGCATCCAGGTAGTAGACGCCGCCGACATCCAGGTTGCCCCGCTTCTTCACCGCCCACGCCGCCGCGCCGCTCCCATTAATATCGAGGGAGACGCGGTCTTCGGACTGGGGCTCGTCGCCTCGCCCTTCTAAAAATCGCACGAGATTCACCTGCGTGGAGCGGGGCGCGGCGACCGCCGAGGGCCACGAGAGCAGGAAGCTGGTGCCGCGATTGATGTACGCCGATTGGTACTCATACGGTTGCGTCGTCAACTGTGACAGATCCGCCGACGGGTTGCCGACCGGGTTGTCAATGGTCGGCGTGTTGTTCTTGTTATCGCTCCCGCCGCCGCAACCGGCGATCATTGTTGTCAGGGCTAGCACTGTGATTGCGCAAAACTGTTTACGATTCATCGTTGATGAGTTCCTTTAGCGGGAGTGTGCCCCCGCGTTCCGCCGAATTATCCCGCTATAATAGCCGTGAGGACGGTTTCTACCATTATGACAGACGATTTCCCCGAAGAGAAGCGGCGCGCCCGTGAAATATCCGACAACATCGCGCGGCTCCGGGAGCGGATAACCGCTGCCGCGCTTCAAGCCGGTCGCGGAGAGAACGCCGTGACGCTTTGCGCCGTGACAAAGACCCGCCCCGTGAGTGACTGTCTGGCGGCGGTTGCGGCGGGCGTGGCCGACCTCGGCGAGAACTATGTGCAGGAGGCGCGTGAGAAGATCCCCGCCGTCCGCGCCCTCCTGCCCGAGTCTTTTTCCCTGATCTGCCACCTGATCGGAAATTTACAAACCAACAAAATTAAATACGCCGTGCATTTCGCAGACATTTTCGAGACGGTGGATAGCAAGGAATGTTTGCAGGGTATTGCCAAAAGTATGCAGAAGTTATACAATGGCGAAAATCCCGCGATGCCGGGTTCGGGTTCGGCGCGGGTTTTGATCGAAGTGAACCTCGCCGGGGGCGACGGGCGGGCGGGCGTGTCGCCGGATGCCGCGCTCGATTTGGCACTATCCGCGCGGGAGATGCCGGGAATTCAACTCAGCGGGTTTATGGGGGTCGCGCCGCCGACGTCAACTGGGGACGAAGTGCGGCCGTATTTCGTGCGGCTGAAGGGGCTTTTCGACGCGCTCCCTTCGGAGAACCGGCAGATCCTTTCGATGGGGATGTCGGGCGATTTCGAAGCGGCGATTCGAGAAGGGGCGACACTGGTACGGATCGGGACGGCGATTTTCGGGGCGAGATCGTAAGGACAAAAAAGACATGGCTATGTACAACGCGGGACGGGACAACGAGCACGACGGCTACGAGGCCGAGGAGCGGGGCAGCAACCTCGGCTCCTCGTTCAGCCGGTGGTGGAACAATCTGCGCGGACGCGGCGCGGACGAAGAGTACGACGGCGAGGCGGAGCACGAACACGAACCGGCTACCGCGACCGCCACTGCGACGATGGACGCGCGTCCGGCGCAGCGGGTGCCGCAATCGGGCGGCTTCGCGACCGCCTACAACCCGCGCGCTAGCGGGGGCTCGCAGTACGCCGTGAACACGTCGTCGCGCCGTTCGGAGACGATCCGCATTGCCGCGTCGCGCGAGGGCTCGATCACGGTGATGCCGGTGACATCGTTCGCCGACATTCAGAAGTGCGCCGACCGCCTCAAATCAGGCGAGCCGCAGATCGTGAACCTGGAAAAGACACCTCCCGAAGTCGCGGAACGGCTGATTGACTTCCTGAACGGCGTGACGTATGCGCTAGACGGCTTCGTGGAGAAGGTGTCCGACGGCGCATACCTGTTCACTCCGTCTCACATCGCGATCCAGACGGACGGGCCGGAGCAGGCTCCCAAACCGTTCTTCGACCGCGGATAAGGCTCCGTAGCGTCCCGTGCCAGTCGGCGGCGCGTGCGTGATGGCACGCGCCGTTTCTCTACACCTAGTCGCCTTCAGGCAGAAACCCATCGAACTCATTGCCGAACAGGTGAGGTAGCCGGGCTTCTATCGTCTCTAGCGAGACGCCCTCGAATACAGTACCATTGCTGTTCTGGAGTTGCCCCTCCCATGGTACGCACTCGATAGTTCTGCCTTGAGGCAAAGGGGGGGCGGTCGCGTCGATATTGACCGGACCATGGCTCGTGTTCGGATAAAGCGACATACGGAAAGCTGACGGTGGACTCGGTACGCTAACGACGTCTATCGGATCGCCTGATCCACCAGCGAAGGACTCGCAGGTCAAAAATAAGACACGGCGGTCGCCGACATCAAGCAGGTATCCCTGTGAATCATCGGTTAGTCCTACCAAAAGTATATAGCCGTAGGCAACGACGTCTACTTCCTCCATCTCTCCTTGTCGTAGCCGCGCCGCGACCGATGCCCTCACGGCACTTACCACGGAGTGGTGCTTCGCGCGTTTTCCTCTCTCCTCACGCCAACCGCCGCCGACGATAGTCACGCCGAATGCCACCGATACGCCCACCCAGGGGAGTATCAGATCGAACTGCTTTGACACCGCCGCGATTCCCGCGCCGATCGCCAGGCAAAGCGTCAGGCACACTAACCCGGTGCCGAACACTCTGGCGTAGTCCTGGCGCGGTTCGGGGGGCTGATTGATGAGTTCCTGTTCAAGGGCTTCGCGCTCCGCGTCCGTGAACGGTCTGATCCTGGTTTGCATCATCGGTTGTTGCTCCGCCTGTTCACCTCGATAGGACGCGCTGGCGCCCTGGCGCGCGCGACGCGTATATCTATATACTCGGCTTGTATGACATTGCTAGACTTGATAGTCTACCCAAGACGCCATGATTAGCAAGCATAGGCAAATATACGCGGACTTTCAGGTATACTGCCTCCACGTTTAGTCCCGAAAATGCGGATGCTATCGAAGCCCTACTCGCGGGCGAGCCGCTCGCCCACGTCGCGGACCCACTGTTGCCGTTGCTGACGGACCCACCGCCGCTCCTCGACGGGGAGTAGGACAGGAATGAGTACGACCTGTAGCCGCTATAACCGCCACCGCATGCAGGGCAGGCGGCTCGACCGCCCTCTGTGCGATGGCCATATACTGGTGCTGTGCATTGTGCCACAAAGCTAACTAATCTTTCTGCCGCATCGTAAATGTCTCCTCGTACTGACGGCACAGAACGGTGGAACAAGATTGCTCCATTATGGGAACTGTCCTGATAGTCGCCAAGGCGGAAAGCTTGGAGAGAAATTTATTTTTCTGTTTACTCAGTCAGATGAACTAGGTGCGTGACAATCAACGGAACAGAAATGGGTTCTCCCGACCTTTTGGTGAACGGTAGGTAACCCCTGGTTATGTTTACCGCACCGCGTTTTTTACGCTGGGAACGGCAACGTTCGGGCTCTCAAAA
>JAYUUO010000141.1:0-11944 GCA_043754515.1 Armatimonadota bacterium | reverse complement strand
GTCATCGGCGAAACAAGTACAGTCAAAACTTGTTTTGACGATTGTCTGTCTAGATGCGTTCCGCGCCGGATGTCGGGTACCCGCTTGCGGGTGGGACGAACAGATCCGGGCATCCGAAACCGCCAACCGCGTAACTCCTATCCTAAGCCGCAAGCAGTTCCTGCCACGACTCGACCTCGAAGAGGCGTTCCACGAAGGCTTCTAATCGCTCGTAGTCCGAAATGTCGGTGAGCGCGGCGCGAGTTGCCTCGGTGGGTTCGCCGAACCGGCGCGCCCCTATGCGCAGAATCGTGTCACGTACGCCTTCCACACGTCCCTGCTCCAGTCCCTGCTGGCGCCCCTGAACCGCGCCTTTTTCTTGCAGGTAATTGTACAGAGGAAAATCTTCCAGTTTTAACATAGCCTCTACCGCCCCTTTCAACAGTGTTTCCGCCAAACCCGGCGAATACCGCGCGCTCATCAGCAGCCAGGACGCCGTCCACAACCGGCGCAACTCGTCCCGGTCCTTCGCCTCCGCCCGAAACCGTTCCCCCATCGCTTCCACGATACGAGCCAACCCGTTCGCAGGAACCGTGCCCAGCGGCACGACCGACACGACCGACACGCCGCTGAGCAGTAGCTCTTCCGCCGGGATTTCATACACCCGGATCACGTCATAATGGAACGAATGCACCAGCGTGCCATCCGGTAGCCGCCGCTCCAGCCACCCGGTGAGCGACGGGCTGTTCGCACCTTTCGTGAGTAGCACCGCGACCGACCGGAACAGCAACTTGTGCTTCGCCTCCGCGAACACACTGTACTCCAGCAACCGGCGTGGCAGTGCCTTGCCCGTATGTCCCGATTCGAGTTCCGCGTGCAACCCGTAGGCACTCCTGCCGCTCCCGATCTTGAATAGTCGGTCGGCGGCGAGGCTGATGCCAGAGACTTCCCCATCCAGCGCGACGATCGGCACGCCCGGCGGCAGATCGAACAGGGACAGCCAGTCCTTCGGGTTATCGCTGATCAGAGATTTCAGCGACACGTCGAATGGTATTCCGGTTCCCGTGTTCGCGCTCATAGGTTGCCGGTATTTTACCGCGGATTGACTTCGGGCCGTGCGTGCGGGATGGGCAATTCTCCGCTGACTGCCTTGTGTCTCGCGTGGGAACCGGAGGTGCGGAAGAAACGGGCCAGTCGGATCATTTATTGCCTCATTACCAAATATAACCTGGGTTCATCGTTGACGGAATGGCTTCTGCTTGCTATAGTTGAACTAAGCAATGGCTAAATGGGGCAAGTTCTACGAGAAGATTTTCAGCGGGCGATCCAGAAATGCCATTGATTTTGACACGTTGATTTCTTATCTTGAATGGCTAGGCTTCGTTGAGGTCGGCGGCACCGAGAGCCATCATAAGTTCCAGCATCCGCAGATAGCCGCCGTATTCGCCCTTCAACCGAACCGTGAAGGGATAGTGAAGGCGTATCAACTTGAACAGGTTTTGCAAACCCTCGAACTGTTTGTGGGGGAAGATAAGGATGGATGGCTTGAAGGCGGAAATTAAGCACACTGTTCTGGACGGCTACGAGGTTGTGTCGTATTACTCCTATGACGATGAGGCGTACGTCGCATCTATTCCGTCGCTGGTCGGTTGCGCCGTGGATGCGGAGGGCCGCGAGGAGGCGTTTAGCCTGCTCGCGGAGGCGAAGCGTGACTGGACCGAGCGCGTGTCGGCTGCGGGACACCCCGTGCCTGCGGCGCACTTCGGCGCGGCACGCCCCGTGGCTTTCGCATAGCGAGACCCGCGCGGACGGCGCGAGCCTCGTCACTAGCGTTTGCGTGTCACCGGTCGCGCCCACCGTTTACGCGGCGTTCTGTATCCGGTAGACGATAGTGACCGCCGCCGCGACGGTGATGGAACTCGGATCAATGGCACCGGGTTCGCCGGTGTCATCAATGGGTGCTCCTTCGCGGTAGGAATGCCCCTCGCGGCGTCCGCTGAGTGTGTCCGGGCTGACGTACTCAATGCTAAACACGTTGCCGATGTTCACCCCGGCGGCGGCGCAGTAAAGTTCGGCTTTTGCGCGGGCGGCGGCAACGGCGCGCTGTCGTGCTTCGGCGCGCAGCTCTTTGAGACACGTGGTTTCAAACGTCACCGATGTCAGTTCGTGTGCGCCCGCCGCGACGACACCGGTGAGGATAGTTTCCACCGTGTCCAGGTCGCGCAAAACGATGTTGAAACTGATTTTCGCCCGATAGCCAGAAGACTTACTTAAGAATATTGCGTTTCCGTATCAAGAGTGACCTTCGAGGAACCGAAGTCTTCCACCCGCGTTTGACGTAGATGCGTACTGACCGTCTGTGCCCCTTTGCGTGCTTGCGCGAATGCCGCTTCGGGCTTCGGGTCAACGCGCGACACGGTGAGAACAAATGACGCGGTATCGGGCGCGACACGCAGTGTAGCGGAACCGAACACTGTCACGCTACCTTCGGGAGGCGTGGGAATATTAACCGGGTTCATCGGGTTCTCCTGATGCGAGTGTGAAAGGAAAGAGCGGCGTGTTGCTTGCAAAGCTACGCAAGTTACAGTTGCTATTCCATCACACAAAACGTTAGATTGCCATAGTCCGTTTTGGATGAGCAGTGCAAGCGCATTTGATTGGTCAGTTACCACTGCCTAAACCACAAAATGCAGGCGTTTGTGTGAAGGCTTGGAGGGGGCATCCTGTCGCATTTCTGTGAGGAAACGATTTCGTTTTTGCCTTGACTTCTGGCATAATTCGGGGCATGACACAAGAAACTAAGAACCTCCTTCAGGTGCTTTTCGAGCAACCCCTCGACGCTACCGCCCGAAGCCCGCCTACCCTGTTCGAGGTCGAGGAACTCACCGCGGGACCGCGAGTGACCCGAGTCGCCTCAAGGCGTTGGCGAGCGATGGCGGTTCACTCACGGCGGGGAGCGTCGTTTCCCTAGGGGATGGGGCGGCATGGCTCTGAGATCTGGCGCGGACGCGCTCCCCGAGGGCCACGCGGATTTTAGATTTTTGGCATGCGTTCGGGCACATGGGCGAAGTAGCACGGGCGGTTCCCCCCGATCAGGAAGCCTGTAAGGGGGCTCGGCTACCGGCGCGGGCTTCGGAAATGAAGCGTCAACTTCACAACCCCATCCCGCACCACTTTCATGCTTACAGCCTTCCGCAGACGGCACGTTTTCACCCGGAGGCGGTTCGTGGTATCTTAATCGGAGCAACGGCTTTTCCACCGACTCCACCGACAACGTTGCCGCGTTAACTCCCTATGACCGACACCAGCATCACAGCCGAATTCGACCGATACGCCGAAGAATACGACTCGGCACTCGCGAAGGGCATTTCTGTCTCCGGCGAGGACAAAAACTTTTTCGCGCGCGGGCGCATCACCTGGACCGCGCGGTATGTCGGCAGGAGTACCGCGCCGGGCGCGCCGCTCGCGGTGCTCGACTACGGGTGCGGGACCGGCTCCGCGACGCCGTTCCTTCTGTCCGAGATGGGCGCGGATCGCGTGGTCGGCGTTGACATATCCGCCGCCTCGATCCGGGTCGCGTCAAGGGAACACGGCGACCCGAGGGCGGCGTACTTCGCGCTGGACCAGTACACGCCGTCCGGCGACATGGACGGCGTTTTCACCAACGGCGTGTTTCATCACATCCCGCTCGCCGAGCGGCAGACCGCGCTGTGCTGTGTCCACGACGCGCTAAAACCGGGCGGCTGGTTTGCGCTCTGGGAGAACAACTGGCTCTCGCCCGCGACCCGCTATGTGATGAGCCGGTGCCCGTTCGACACCGACGCGATCCCGCTCACGCATCACACCGCGCACGCGATGCTCCGTGAACACGGCGGGTTCGAGATCCTGCGCACCGATTTTCAGTTCATCTTCCCGCGCGTGCTCGGGTTCCTGCGCCCGCTGGAGCCGAAACTCGCGCATCTGCCGCTCGGCACACAGTATCAGGTGCTATGCCGCCGCAAATGAGCGACGCGCGGTTCGCGTCCGACCGGCGAACGCCGCTCGCGGTGCTACAGGACGAGATCCGCGCCTGCCGCGCCTGTCAAGAGGCGGGGTATATCGAAGCGGCGCGTCCTTTAACGCGCGGGACGGCGGACGCGGGTTTCTTCATTATCGGACAAGCACCGTCCCGCACCGACCATGAAACCGGCGGGATGTACCACGGTCCGGCAGGGCGCAAACTGCGCTCGTGGTTCGTTCAGGCGGGCTTTGACGAGGCCGACTTCGGGACCCGCATCTACTTCGCGGCGATCACGAAATGCTTTCCGGGGCGCAAGCCGGGCATGTCCACGGATAGGTTACCGTCCCGCGCCGAGCAGACGTTATGCCGCCCGTGGCTCGATGCCGAACTGGAAACGGTGAAGCCGCCCGTGCTGGTGCTGTTCGGCGGACTAGCCATCGCGACGTTCCTGTCCCGCGCCCCGCTCGGCGAGCTGATCGGCGACACCTACGAAGTCGAGGGACGCGTGATGATCCCGTTACCCCATTCGTCCGGCGCGAGTACCTGGCTCAACAGTGCCGAGAACCAGGCGAAACTCGCGCGGGCGATCGGGCGGCTACGCGCGGCACGGGAGCGGGAAACCGCGTCGGCATCGGGAGGGCGAATGGATGTCGCGCGGCGGCTCGATGGAGCGATTGGCTCATAATTTGGTTGTTTATCCGACGAGCGGGCGTGGGCGTCGGGACGGCGTGCGGTTCCGGGGCGGGCGGGCGGCATCCGGTGGTCGGCGGACAGTGAACTGTTCCCACCCGCGAGCGGGTACCCGGCGCGCTTCGCGCGGGTCGGTCTTCGACCTTAGTTGAGCACGTCACGCCCGCCCCGAAGGGAGGTGGCGGTCGCCCACGCCCGCTCGCCGGACAAACAACCAAACTATGAGCCAATCGGAATCGCCCTGGCGGGGCTATCGGCTTGTTGACAAATAGCCCTGTTTTCGTCTACAATCACGCGGTCGTCGCGCGGATCTTCCCCCCGCCTGTGGCCCTATTTTTTTAGCCACGCCGCGAAATGAGAACGCGGGCGCGGGAATACTAGTGAGGAACACAACACCATCATGTCTGCCGCCACCGATGAAAACAAACCGCCCCCGCAGGTTGCCAAAGGTCTCGAAGGCATCGTCGCCGCCGCGACCAAGATCGCCGAAGTGGACGGAGAAAAAGGCAAGCTGACCCTGCGCGGGTACGACATTTCCGAGCTTTCCGGCAACGTCCAGTTTGAGGAGGTCTGCTACCTGCTCTGGAACGGTAAACTACCGACGCGCTCCGAGTTCGACGCGCTGACAGGCGTGATGCGGACCGCTCGCGCGCTTCCCGCTCCCATAATGGACGCGCTGAAGGCACTCGCGCCGCACGCCGACGGCATGCACATTTTGCGGATGGGCGCGGCGATGCTGTCCATCGGGGACGATTCGGTAGACAGCCTCGATATTGACGGTTGCCGCAAGCGTGCCGCCCGGCTCCAGGCGCAGATACCCGCGATCGTCGCGCACTCGTACCGGATCAAGCAGGGCAAGCCGATCGTTGAGCCGAAGCCGGAACATGGGCTTGCCGAGGGTTTCCTGTACATGCTGGAGGGCGAGGAGCCGTCCGCCGCGCGGGTGGCGGGCTTGAACGCGTACCTAGTCGCGGTTGCGGAGCACGGCTTGAATGCTTCGACATTCACCGGGCGCGTCGTGATGAGCACCGATTCCGACATGGTATCCGCGCTGACCGCCGCCATCGGCGCGCTCAAAGGCCCGAAGCATGGCGGCGTGCCAGGACCGGTGCTGAAGATGCTCCAGGAAATAGGGACGCCGGAGAAGGCGGACGCATTCATACGCGGCGAGATGGGCGCGAACCGCCGCATCATGGGCTTCGGACACCGGGTCTATAAAGTGCGTGACCCGCGTGCCGAGCTACTATCGGACGCGGCGGACCGGATGGCGCACGTAGCGCACGACGAAAACGTGGCGAACCTGCTGACGCTGACCCGCGCGGTCGAGGATACCACGGTGAAGGTGCTCGCGGAGTTGAAGCCGGGCCGCGACCTGTTCGCGAATGTCGAGCTGTACGCCGCGCTGATCCTGCACGCGGTCGGGGTGCCGTCCGAGTTGTTCACGCCGATCTTTGCGATAGGCCGGACATCGGGCTGGACCGCGCACATGATTGACCAACTCGAAGACCAGCGACTAATCCGCCCGGCGTCGGTGTATATCGGGCCGCGCGATCTGAAGTTCGTCGGGATAGATCAGCGGTAGGGGTTCATTTGGGGCGGTAGTCGGCGGGGCGCGGGCCGGTAGTCGTGCCCCCGCCCGCCGACAACAACGCCCGCGCCCCGCCGACTACCGCCCCAAATGAACCCGCAATACCTCCGCTACGCTCCATGCCTGCCACGGGCACCCGTTCGGGCGGCGCGGCTCCGAGCCGTCGTACACCTCGGCGATGCCGCCGACGCCGTATTCCGTCATGCTCGCGAGTAGTTCGGACAGGTTGATCCCGTCGCCGTAAACCTTGCGCCGCGCGTCGGCGTACGGGCCGAGTAGCCAGGGCCAGACCGTTCCCTGATGGTAGGCCGAGTCGCGGCTCCGTGCGTCGCCCTCGTAGCGGGCGCGGTAGGCGGGGTCGTTCGGGGACAGGGTGCGCAGACCGTAAGGGGTCAGTAGTTCGCGACCTACCGTGTCTACCACGGCCCGAGCCTCATCCGGCGTTAGCGGGCTGGTCGGCAGGGCGGCGGCGATGATCTGGTTCGGGCGGATGGCTGAGTCGGGCGCGCCGCTCGGCGCGAGGCAGTCGTACAGCCCGCCACCGTTTGGGCGGACGAACTTCTCGCGGAACCGCGCGGCGGCGGCGGTCGCGCGTACACGGTAGGTCTCGTCGCCTGAAAAGTCGGCGACGACGGTCAGAGCGTGGAGCCAGAGCGCGTTCACCTCGACCGGCTTCCCGATGCGCGGCGTGACCACATAGTCGCCGATCTTCGCGTCCATCCAGGTCAGTTGCACCCCCGGCTGACCCGCCGCGAGTAGCCCATCCTCGGGATCAACGCGGATACCGTAGCGCGTCCCCGCGTCGTGATGCGCGATGATGTCGCGCAAGATCGGGGCGAGCCGGGTTCGGAACTCCGCGTCATCCGTCGCCCGGACGTAGGCGTCGCAGGCATGGATAAACCAGAGGGTCGCGTCCACCGTGTTGTAATCGGGTGTCTCGCCCGCGTCGGGGAATCGGTTCGGGATCATGCCCTCGGAGACGTGTTCGGCGAACGCCAGCAGGATTTCGCGGGCGACCTGAGGGCGACCAGTGGCGAGGCACAAACCGGGCAGGGCGATGAACGTATCGCGCCCCCAGTCGGTGAACCACGGGTAGCCCGCCAGAATCGTGGTGCGCAGGTGGTCGCCGCGCACGATAAATTGGTCCGACACGACCACGAGTTGCCGCGCCGCCGCGTCGCCGGACGCGATACTGGCGGCGGCTAGTAGCTCGTCTTGCCGCTGGATAATCCGCGCCAGCACCACACTCGCGGGTTCCGGCTCGTCCGCTTCGATGGTGCCTATAAACACTACTGGCTCGCCGGTGTTACTCAGGCTGATCGTCGCGGTCGCGGGGCAGTACAGATCCTCGACCGCGTCCTGACCGCGTTCGGCCTCCCGCTCGTGCCAGTTGTGGGAATGCCACCAGTTGGCGCGCGCCCATTTCGCGCCGGGCAGGAGGAGGCGCAACACGGGTGCGTCGGGGGTCGCCTGCTCCTCGAACCCGTTCTCACAGAAGCCCTGCCGCATGGGAAAACCGTTCCACGGGCGCATCTCACCGTGGTAATCCTTCCAGGCGACCAGCGGCGCGAGCGTCAGGTCAACTTCGGTGCCGCCGATCCGCTCGTAGGAGATGTACACGGTGTTCTTGCCGGGCGCGAGGAAGACGCGTTTCACGATACGCAGGCCGCCGGGGAAGTCGAACCGCCAGGTCGGAACCGGCAGATCGTCGAAGCCCGCGACGTAGTGCCAGCCTTGCGGGTGCAGGGTGCCGTCGGTGTAACGACCGGTGTGCAAATCAAAGGCGACGCCGTTCACCGTGACCGTTTCGTGCAGGTGCGACAGTAGTGTCATTCGCGAGGTTGGGGGATGGAGGGCGGCGACGAGCAGGGCGTGGTAGCGGCGCGTCGCTACCCCCGCGACTGTCCCCGTGGCGAACGAGCCGGTCCCGTTAGCACAGAGCCATTCGCGGCGGGAGGCGGAGGAGTAATCGGCGAGCGTTTCGGCGGAAAGGGTCATGGGGCCAGTGTACCCGGTAGGGCGGCGGATGAGTGTTTAGTTAGTTTACTCGGGGAGCGCGTGTGTGCGTGTTGTCGCGCCCTTCCCGCCACTCCGAACCCCGCCACCCGCAACCGGATCGTGCCTTTATCTGTCTCTGAAGGGAAGGAAATAATTTACATCATGCGCCCTGATACTAGCCTTACCGCTAGCCTAATCGCTCGTCCCACCATCGCCGGTCGCCTCGCGTCCACCGCACTCATCACTGTTATGACGAGTCTCATTCTCGCGCCGGCCGCCGTCGCCCAAACCACGCCGGTCCCACCCACCCCCACTATCCCTGCCGCGAAGCCCGCGGCGCTCGCGGGGATCTACCAGGGGGCGATCAAGCCGACGCCGCTACTTTCGCTGACGCTGGTTTTCCGGGTCACGGGCGCGGACACCGCCCTGACGGCGACGCTTGCGGTGCTGGAGCAGGGCAGACGCGTCCTCCCCGTTACGAAAACCACGGTGAACGGTGAGTCGGTGACGTTCGCGCTCGACCTGCTCGGCGCGACTTTTTCGGGGAAGCGTAGCGCGGACGGCAACACCATCGTCGGCACCTTTACGCAGCACGGGCAGAGCTTCCCGCTTACCCTGACCCGTACCGAGAAGCCGATGGTGCTGGCGCGGCCGCAGACGCCAAAGCCGCCGTTCCCGTACCAGACGGAGGAGGTGTCGTACACAAATACGAAGGCGAAAGCACCGGGCGTCGTGCTGGGCGGGACACTCGCCTTGCCGAAGGGTGCTGGTCCGTTCCCTGTCGTGCTGTTCATCACCGGGTCAGGGCAACAAGACCGGGATGAGATGATTCTAGGACACCGACCTTTCGCCGTGATCGCGGACTATTTGGCGCGGCGCGGGATCGCGTCGCTACGCGTGGATGACCGGGGCATCGGCAAGTCGGGCGGCGACTTCGCGGCGTCTACTACCGCCGATTTCGCGGATGACACCCGCGCCGGAGTCGCATTCCTGAAGACGCGCGAAAAGATTGACGCCCGGCGTATCGGGCTGATCGGGCATAGCGAGGGCGGCTTGATCGCGCCGATGGTCGCGGTTACCAACCCGGAGGTCGCGTTTCTGGTGCTCCTCGCGGGTACCGGCGTTTCCGGCGCGGACGTTATTCTGGGACAACAAAAGGCTATCGCACGGACAATGGGCGCGAGCGACGCGGGCATGGCAGAGAACGAGCGGCTGACCCGCTCGGCGTTCGCGATCGTCAGAGGCGGCGGGGATGAGGCGGCGACGCGGGAAAAACTCAAAGCCATGATCGCCCGCGAGGTCGCCGCGCTCCCGGAAGACCAGCGCGGCGCAATGTCCACCCGGCTAGAAGGTGCCTACTCCCTGTTCGCCTCGCCCTGGTTTCGATACTTCCTGGCATTTGATCCGGCGACCGTGCTACAATCGGTGACATGCCCGGTACTCGCTCTGAACGGCTCGAAGGATTTGCAAGTTCTGCCAGCGGACAATCTTCCGCCGATCCGGGCGTCGCTGAAGAAAGCGGGCGACAAGGACGTGACGATCCGGGAAATGCCGGGCCTGAATCACCTGTTTCAGCACGCGACGACCGGCTCACCGGCAGAGTATGCGCAGATCACGGAAACGTTCTCCCCAGAAGTCCTGACGATAATCGGGGATTGGATCACGGCGCATACGGTTACCCCGAACAAAGGCAAAACGCGTCCGAAGCCGTGAACGCCTGGGGGGAGCCGCGCCCGCCGAACCCGGTGACGCGGATCATCGCCGTTCGCGCCGCGCAGGTCGGCGGCGCGGCGGCGGTACTACTCGCCACGCTCGCCGTTTTCGTCCCGCCCGCGCTCCTACCGATGCTGTGCGGCGCGGGCGGCGTCATCGTCACGGCGGGCTTGTCGGTATATTACGCGCGCACCTTCAACCCGCGAACGACCTATCCCGGCGGCACGCAAATCGCGCGACTGCCGGTGGATTGCAGGAACGCCGTCGCGCTGACGTTCGACGACGGGCCGCATCCCGACACGACGCCGCGTATTTTGGACGCGCTCCGCGACGCGGACGCGCGGGCGACTTTCTTTCTGGTCGGGGAACGCGCGGCGCGGTACCCGGAGATCACGCGGCGCATCGCGGCGGAAGGGCACATGGTGGGGATACACGGTTTGCGTCACCGAACGATGGTGCTACAGAGCGAGCACGAGATCGAGCGGGAACTGACGGAGGCGGTGGCGTTGATCGAAGCGGCGGCAGACATACGGTTGCCGCGCCCGCTACTTCTGCGGCCACCATACGGGTTTAAGACCGCGACAGTGGCACGGGCGGCCGGGCGGCTCGGCTTCGTGTTCGCCTCGTGGTCGTTAGACCCGCGCGATTACGACCCGATTACGGCGGAGTGGCTTTTGGAGTGGGCGTCCGCGAGTCTCGCCCCCGGCGCAATAGTTTTGCTACACGAGCGTCCGGATTCACCGGTCGCCGTGGACGCCCTTCCCGCGCTCCTAGCACTCTGCCGGGCGCGGGGATTGTCACCGATGGCTTTATCCGTCGCTGTCAGAGATTTTACTCATCAGCCAGCGTCCGAGAATGCCCAGCGTGAGGAAAATCACCAGCAGACGCGCCCATAACGGCATCCATCCGGTGACAATCACCAGCACGCTTACCCCGATCAGAATAGCGACGCACCAGAAAAGGGTGCGTAGCAGATCGTCCCGTTCGTCGGCGTTTTGCCACAACGCCCCGAACTCCTTCTTCGTTTCCTGAGCGACACCCTGGAGTTGATGGATGGTGGTGCTGGCACCGTGCCCCACCGCTTCCTTCCACTCCTCTACTCGTTTATCCGGCACCCGTTTATCCGACATGAGAGATACCTCCGCGAATTCTTCTACGATATCCGACTGCTTGTGCGACGCTGCTTGCGTGCTAATTGTTCCACGCCAGGGACCGCTTTTGCTAAGTATTTTCACGCGCTCGGATTTTCGTTACAGCAGACAAGGGTGCCTGATTTCAGAGGCGCGGCAGTTCGGGGCCATCCGGTACAATAGCGCCGCGAAAGGCGGACGAATAGCGCATGAGTTTCGAGGATTTTCCCTACCCCGCCGTGCTGAATGACCTGCAACTGACGTCGCGGGAACACGACCTACACGGGGGTGTCGCGCCGGTAATCCTAGACCCTGGCTTTCGGAACCGACTTGCCATCGGTGCCGCTGTTGCCCAGGCGACGAACACGGAGAAGCCACGCTATGAGCTGATTATCGCCCTGGTGCTTCTGGAACTACAGGTGATGGGGATGGAGTTCGGTTTGTTTAGCGGGGTATGACTCAAGGCCGACGCGCTTGCGGGGCTGACCGGCATCTGCGGCTTCCTGCTTACACGGGGAGATGTACAGTCCATGGTGCGATCACCGTTCGTGGCCGTCACCGAGGCGAAGAACGATAACGTCCACTCCGGCCTCGGCCAGTGTGTCGCGGAAATGGTCGCGGTGCGAATGCTGAATGACCGGAGCGACGCCCCGGGTTCGATTCATGGCATCGCGACGACGGAGACGACGTGGCTATTCCTGCGCCTCGACGGCTCCGCGCTGACCCTGGACACACATGAGTACACGCTCGCCGAAATCGAGACTATAGTCGAGATTCTCAAAGCGATAGTGAAGGGCGCGCGATAACCGCGCCCCGAGTAAGGCATAAGCCGGTTAGGTCATGCGG
>JAYUUO010000140.1:0-11977 GCA_043754515.1 Armatimonadota bacterium | reverse complement strand
AGCCATGAACCTTGCCAAACTTAACCCCTTTTTCCAATGCGGATTTCTGTTCATCAGAAAGTACAATCTTGGTCATACGACTCACGACAATGATCGTAGCATATTTCTGATCACTCACTTAACTCCTATCGTGTTTACATTTCTCGTTGAATCCGCACCCGAGCCGGATGAAAATCGGATTAGAGTTTCCGCCCCGAAAAATTGGAGTAGCGTTTCAATCCGCACGCGGTCTCCAGGTACGCCTCAATGTCGAACGATTCGGGCACCGCGAACGCCCGTGGCGGGTCCAGCACCGTTCTCTCTTTAATCCGGTGTAGCCCGAAGTCCCGCGTCGCGTCGCGCAGTTCGCAGTGACCGATCAGGTATAGCTCCCCGCCGCGATTGAGGAGCCGGTACGGTCGGATCACCCGCTCCGTCAGCTGGTCGCGATGCGCGGAGTAATACGTGAGGCGTAGCCGGTGGCGGTCGTCTATGGCATGGCGGACATCGGCGAGCAGATCATCCGGGAGCGCAGCGAGCAACGTCCGGCGCAACGTGGCGGCTTCCCCGTCCGACAGGGCCAGGAACGGGATTTGGTAATTTGACGACGTGTAATGCCAGCCTTTGAAGCGTCGGCTGAACGCGACGGGTGCCCCGAGCCGATCCCGCAGGAACCGCATGTCGTTGAACACCGTGCGCCGTTGCACCTCGAACTTATCCACCACCGTCTGCCAGTGCAGGTACGCCTTGCCCTGCATGATGCCGTCCATCCAGTAGAGCCGTTCCGCCTGTGCCATATAGCCCCTCTCCTTTAGCGAAGAAGTTCTATTTCGACGGAATACCGCTCCCTTCCTGCATCGTGGATTAAATCGGGCAGTATTGGTGCTTTATTGACGGGAAGGATCGTTACTTCCCGGCGATGACAAGTTCGGCGGCGATCTGCCCCGAGATCAACGACGGCGGAACGCCCGGACCCGGCACCGTGAGTTGCCCGCAGTAGTACAGGTTGCGCACCTTCGGCGGCTTGATCGTCGGTTTCCAGAACGCCGTCTGCGCGAGCGTGTTCGCCAGCCCGTACGCGTTCCCTTTGTACGAATGGTAGTCGGCGATGAAGTCGCGGTGCGCGTAGTCGCGGCGCACGACTACCGCGTCGCGGATCGTCTGCCTAGTCAAATGCTCCAGCCGCTCCATCACGATGTCGTAGAGGCGTTCGCGTTCGGCGTCCGTGTCCGAAAGTCCGGGCGCGAGCGGGATCAGGATGAATATGTTCTCCATGCCCTCGGGCGCGACCGTGGGGTCCGTCTGCGACGGGCAACAGACGTAGAACAGCGGCTTGTCGGGGTAGGACGGTTGCCCGAAGATCGTCTCGGCGTGTGGGTCCAGCGGCTCGTCGAAGTACAGGTTGTGGTGCTTCAGGTTTTGTAGCCGTTTGTCAACGCCCAGGTAAAAAAGGAGTGACGACGGCGAGAGGACGCGCGAGTCCCAATAGCGTTCATCGTAGGTGCGGTATTCCGGCGCGATCAGGTGCTGCTCGACGTGATGGTAGTCGGCGCCCGCGATCACCACGTCGGCGTCGTAGCGCGCCCCGCCCTTCGTCGTCGCCGCTTTCGCGATGCCGCGCTCGATCTCGATGGCGTCCACCTCGGCGTCGGTGACGATATGGACGCCCAGTTCGAGTGCCAGCGTTTCCATCGCGTCGGCGATTTTGCGCATACCGCCCATCGGATACCAGGTGCCCAGAACCAGGTCGGCATAGTTCATCAGCGAGTACATCGCCGGAATCTCGCGCCCTGTGCCGCCTAAAAACAGAATGGGGAACTCCAGAATGCGGCGCAACCGCTCGTCCTTAAAAAATAACTCGACGTGAGCGCGCATCGTCTGCACCATCTGGAGGCGCACCGACTCCTTCACGATCCGTGCGTCAATGAACTCCAGGATCGAGAGCGACGGGCGGCGCACGTAGTCGTTCATCCCGACGCGGTATTTATACTCCGCCTGCGCCAGGAACTCGCGCAACTTAGCGGCACTGCCCGGCTCAATCGCCTCGAAGCGTTCGGTGAGCGTTCCCAGGTCGGCGGCGATGTCTACGTGATCGTTCTCGCCGAACACGACGCGGTATGCCGGGTCGAGCCGAACTAGATCGTAGTAGTCGGACGGATTCTTGCCGAAGCGGGCGAAGAACTGCTCGAACACGTCCGGCATCCAGTACCACGACGGGCCTAAGTCGAACGTGAACCCGTCCTTCGTCCATGTCCGCGCCCGCCCCCCGGTCTGCCCGTTCTTCTCCAGCACCGTAACCGCGAAGCCGCGTTGCGCGAGGCAACACGCCGCCGCCATTCCCGCGAAACCCGACCCGATCACCACCGCCCGCCGCGCCCCTAAGCCGTTTGCCATGGCTTTAGGATACCCCATCGGTGGGGGGCGTGCGGGTACGGAAGTGGGGCGATTTCGTAGATTTTCGGTTAGTTGGTATCGCGGATTTGTTTGTGGCTGGCGTCGGGCGGGGCGTCCCCTGCGTTCAGCGGGTCGCATCGGTACGGACGGTGAACTGTTCCCACCCGCGAGCGGGTACCCGGTCGCAGGGACGGCCCCCCGTCGCGGATGCGCCCCGCCCGCCGCCGCGAAGCCGACCGCCTCCGGGTTTCACCACCCGCCCTGGCGTCTACAATCCACCCGCTCAGACGCTAATGAACCAGTGTATTCGGACGCGACGGAGCGCATCCCCGTCTCTAAGGCTCGGACGCGGGGCGCGGCATCCCGAGCAGGTGGTAGCCGCTGTCCACGAACAGGACGCCGCCGGTCATCCCGCGCGACCAATCCGACGCGAGGAACGCGCAGGTGTCGCCGACCTCCTCGATCTCGGTGTTGTGGCCGAGCGGCGCGGTCGCGGCGGCGAACTTGTGCATGTCTCGGAATCCCGCGATGCCGACCGCCGACAGCGTCTTGACCGGCCCCGCCGAGATCGCGTTGACGCGGATCTTGCCCGAACCTAAATCGTACGCGAGGTAGCGGACACAGGATTCCAGTGCCGCCTTGCCGATCCCCGCCGTGTTATAGTTCGGGAATACGCGTTCGCCGCCCAGAAAGGTCAGCGTGACGATCGAGCCGCCCGCCGCCATTAGCGGTTCCGCCGCTTTCGCCGCGGTAACGAGCGTGTACGCCGACACGTTCAGCGAGATATCGAAGTCCGCCGCCGACACGTCCACAAACCGCCCCGACAGCCCCTTCGCGAACGCGACCGCGTGTACCACGAAGTCAATCTTGCCGCCAAACGCCTCCGACACGCGCTCGTGAAACGCCGCGACCTGCTCCGGAATGGTCAGGTCGCACGGCGCGATCACCGGCACCGCGCCCTCGCCGAGTTCGGGGGCGAGTTTGCGCACGTCTTTCTCCTCACGCTCGCCTAAAAAGGACAGGGCGAGCTTCGCGCCCTCGCGGGCGAGCGACTTCGCGCACCCCCAGCCGATGGAGCGTTCGTTGCGAACGCCGTAAATGATTCCGGTCTTGCCGTCTAAGAGTCCCATAATGCCCGATGATACCCCGATATTTCCCCGCGCCGGTAGCCGGGCGGTGCTTGCCTGCGCGGATTGTAACACGGGACGGGGTGTCGGTACCAGAGCGAAGCGACGCCACGGGTGACGACAGCGACGCTAAGGGTGACGACGACGAGGAGCGACGAGTCTGCGAATGGGCGGGATCGCCGCAATGTTCCCAATCCTCCCGACCACGCGGCCAGCCGTCTTCTATATACAAGCCCGACGCGAAGCGTCTACCTGGTCTTTTTCGCCGCGAAAAAACCTATGCAACAGTACTTCCTGTTTGCGAGCCGCAAACGGGAACAATTCATTGTCCGCTCCTCACGGCGCGATCCACCCGACCGCCCCCGCCACGAACGATCCACACGACCTAGCCACGAAAAACCTACCCGCCCTAACAACCACGACCCACCCGCTCCCCCAAAACGCCGCTGATGCCGCTATAATGACGGTAGGGGGTTCCGATGACGACGAACCCGAAAGGAAATCTCTCGATGCGAAGCCGTGTTCTAAAATCGGCCCTCGGCGTAATCGCCGCGTGCGGCCTTGTCGCCAGTGCATTCTCCGCGCCCCGTGCCGCGTCCGCCCGCCCGACCGTGTTGCCGGGCTTTGCGCAGACGACCTACGCGACCGGCATTAATAACTCGACCGCGATGGCGTTCGCGCCCGACGGGCGGCTTTTCGTCGCCGAACAGGGCGGCAACCTGCGGGTGATCAAAAACGGCGTGACGCAAGCCACCCCGTTTGTGACGCTCCCGGTGGATTCTAACGGCGAGCGGGGCTTGCTGGGGATCGCCTTCGACCCCAACTTCGCCACCAACGGCTACGTGTACACCTATCATACGGTGCCCGGTGCCTTGGGGGGCGCGGCGCATAACCAGGTAACGCGCTTCACGGCGAATGGCGATGTCGTGGTGCCGGCGAGCGGCGTCAACCTGTTCGATGTGGATAACCTGTCCGGCGCGACCAACCACAACGGCGGCGCGATCCACTTCGGCGCGGATGGCAAGTTGTACATCGGCGTCGGCGAGAACGCGAACCCGGCGAACTCGCAGACCCTGAACACGACGCTCGGCAAGATCCTGCGTATCAACGCCGACGGGAGCATCCCGACTGACAACCCGTTTTTTAGTAGCACCACCGGCAATAACCGGGCCATTTACGCGCTGGGACTGCGCAACCCGTTCACATTCGGCATCCAGCCCGGCACCGGGCTTACCTACATAAACGACGTCGGGCAGAGCACGTGGGAGGAGATCAACGTGCTGAAGGCGGGCGCGAATTACGGCTGGTCAACCACCGAGGGGGCTTTCGACCAGACCGCCTTCCCGAGTTTCACGGAACCGCTGATCACCTACGGGCACGGGGGCGGGACGGATCTCGGCAACGCTATCACCGGCGGTGCGTTCTACAACCCCATCAATAACCGGTTCGGCGTGGCATACACGGGCAACTACTTCTACGGCGACTACGTGAACGGCTGGATTCGCATGGCGGGCGCGGGCACCAGTAGCACGTCGCTGTTCGCGTCCAACCTGGGGAACATCAGCGATGTGCAGGTCGGCGACGATGGCGCGCTCTACTACGCGTCCCGTTCGAGCGGCACCATCGGGCGTATCGCGTCCACGGCGGTGGTGGTTCCCGAACCGTCCGCGTTGGTGCTGCTCGCCGCGCCCGCCGCCCTTTTCTGCCTCGCCAGCCGTGGGCGGCAACAAAACCGGCGGCGGCTCCGTAAAGAATTAGCGTGACCCTCTGGCAAAAGATTAAAACCGGGCTGGAAGCCCCCGAAAAAGGCGCGGCGACCGCGACCCTGCGCCTTTCCGACATGGCGGTGCTGACGTACACCGTGCCGACCGCGCGTGTGACGCCGCACCTGCCCGACGGATTTATGCCGGACCGGCTCCCGAACGAGAACGGCGAATTGGTCGCTTTCGTCCAGACGACGTGCGCTTTTTATGAGGACGCCCGCTGGGCACTCTCGCCCGAGGGGAGCGGCGAGACGTACCGCGAGATCACGTACCGCGTCCTGGGGCGAGTGAGCGGGGGGCGACCGGGCGCGTTTATTTTGCGCTCGTTCTACACCGCCGACCGCATGTATCTGGCGCAACGCGTGCTACAAAAAGACGCCGATTTTGCCCGCGCCACCGTGCATATCGCGGGCGACCCGGTGCGCGGCTCGTTCAACGGCTACCAACTGCGCACGGTCGCCGACCGCGGGACCACGGAATGGGACCTGTGCCCGTCTGACAATCCCGCGCTGATCCCCGTGCCGTTCGCGACCCTGGACGACATGAGCCAGTTCTTGTTGCGCCGGGAGGCGATCTACTTCACGCCGTCCGCCGGAGCCGAGGGCTGGGTAGGGGGCGCGCCCATCGCGTTCCCCGCCGTCATCCCGACCCCGACGCTGGTCAAACTAGTGTCGGCGCGCCTCACCCCGTGGCGCGAACTCGCGGTGTTGTCGGTCGAGGAGGCGGGCGCGCCGCATTCGGTGCTGTACCTCCCCGCCCTGACGCTCTCGGCGTACCCGCCCCGCCCGGTCAAAGTCGCTTGACACCCCCCCGGTAGCGTGATACATTCATCCGGCGATTCTCCCGAATCGCCGTGCGCCTTTGTAGCTCAGTGGTAGAGCACTTCTTTGGTAAAGAAGAGGTCGCGGGTCCGATTCCCGCCAAAGGCCCTCATTTCCCCCTCATATCTTGAACGGCAATGGTTGCCATTAGGGAGTATCAATAGCAACAGAACTCCGAAATATTGGTAGTGATTGAGCATACTCACGTTCGAGGCGGTGACTGTATCGGGTGTTACCATCGGTAAGCGTTGCGGCTTATTCGAGAGCTCCGAACGCCGATACGAGGATACACGGAAGGGACACGCGCGGATTATGAACAACTCGCCCATTATCATCAGCTACAGTCGCTTCAAAAAAGCCCTGTGGGTTTTCGGGATCACCTACATCGTACTGCTGATTAACCTATGGTCTTTGAATTCTTTGCCGTCCGGCGGATTCTGTTTTATGAGTGATAGATTAAACGCGGTTGCCATAATCATCATTTTCCTCACTTCCATTCCGCTGACGTGTATGCTGATCATAAACAGCCGAATGTTGAAGCCAGGTCTGTCGAAGACGATCGCGATTTCCCTTACCATCCCGATCGTAGTCGTATCTGTTCTTTTGTCTTTGAGCGCTGGATTCGAAATTGCGGTTCTCCGATCAGGCGGCGATAAACCTGACATGAAGATCGTGAAGACTCTCAAGAAGGACAATTATGTCGTGAATTTTTGTCTGTACGAGAGAATGTTGAGCAGTGGTTATGTCGTTGTCGTTCAGGATATACACATCATTCCCGGCGTTTTGTTAAGGAGACAGTTGGACCAGGAAGACCCTGCGGAGGGCGTGAAAGCGGCTCGTTTTGTTGACGATCACCGCATAGACTGCTTCTTTGATCTTACCCTCAATCCATTAAGCCCGAGTGATTACAAGAGAAATATCGTCGTGTATTGAGTCACGTTGTCAGATATTGACTTCTAAAATTCATCATGTATATCCTGACGAACTACGAAAAATGCGAAGACGGAGTCTACAATCAGGTGGCGTTGCCTCCTGGTTGCGAGTTCAGAGGCGACTTCGCCCAAATTTCTTGCGGTGACGCTATAACGGGCTTCGCCCTGTGCGGCATAGGTTACATTGATCGGAGCAAGATCGCGTTACCGGCCGAGGTAGTACCGGATCCTTTGTCATCGCTGATGTCGTCGGGCGAGAGGTATCCGCCCGCTCTCGCTCTCGCTCGAAATGTCGTCGAAGGCCCGCGCGATGAACCGTTGTCACGCGCCGGTTTCATAACACGGCTCTCCGACCGGCTTCAAGAGTTGCTGGACGATCAGCCGCGTAGCCCGTTTTTTCTCGCGCGATGCGTCAAGGAGATTAGCGATGAACCCGCCGGTTCGTATTGCTGGGTAGTCGGCTGGCGCGTGCGACGTGATGGCAAAGTCGCCCTGCTTTGGGTTTCATACTATTGCTTCGTCTACGCAGACCTGCTTGACCATTTTGACGTCACAATGGGGCAGATGACCGAGCGGTTCAGTGCCCCCGAGCCTTACCAACCTTTTAAGAGGGGGACGGTTCTACGATAATCGGGCGACCTCACCCTCCGGGCACCCGGAGGGTGCCCGGGGGGTGAGGTTACGCCGACCTATGGCACCGACGCCTTATACACCGTCGCGCCCGCGCCGCCCGCCGCGCGGACGCGGTACTCGCGCCCGAACGGCACCAGCACCGCCTGCCCGCGTCCCGGCGTCTGTGTCTCCCCGCCTGATGTAACCTCCGCGACGCCCTCCCGGACGAACAGCGTGACCGGCCCGGCGTCGGCGCGGGCGGCGTGCGACTCGCCATCCGCGAGCGTGATCCGGCTGAGTACGAACTCGGCGGCGAGCGTCGGGTACGCCGTTTCGGACGGCGAAACCGCCGTGCCATTCAGAATCTCGGGCTTGCCGCTCTGAAAGTTCACGACTGAGAGCAGTTCGGTGACGTCCACGTGCTTGGGGGTGAGGCCGCCGCGTAGCACGTTATCCGAGTTCGCCATCAGCTCCATGTTCGCGCCTTCGAGATAGGCGTGGAGCGTACCCGCTGGCTGGAATGTGCCCTGCCCCGGCTGCAAATGAACCAGATTCAGCAGATAGATGCTGAAGATGCCCCGGTCGCGGTGGTTGTCCGGGAGCGGGAACTCGCTAGCGGCGCGGAGTGCCCAGAAGTCGGGGCTGGCTTTGTCCGGCGCGGCTTGCGCGGCGAGCCGTTCCAGGAGCGGGTTTAACAGCGCGTCAACGTCCGGTTGCGCGAGCGTCATCGCCCGCTCGTACAGGGCGCGAAGGAGCGACTGACGTGCCGTCTCGTCGGTGCCCGCGCCGCTCAGCCGCGCGGCGAAATCGGGGGCGAGCGCGGACAGTTCCGGCACCCGCGCCAGTTCCGCCGCGATCTCCTCCAGCGGGCGGAAGCCGTGGAGCAGGGTGAATTCGGTTAGCGTAATATGTACTTCGGGCTTGTGGTTATCGTCTTTGTAGTTGCGGTTGGTGGCTTTGAGCGGCACCCCGGCGGCGTTCTCACGGGCGAACCCGGCTTCGGCTTCGGCTTTGGTCGGGTGGGCCTGAATCGAGAGCATCCGCCGCGCGTCCAGCACTTTGAGCAGGTAAGGAAGCCGCCCCGCGAACCGCGCCGCCACCGCCTCGCCGAGCAGTTCGGTCGCGTGATCTGCGAACAGACGATCGAGCGGGATCGCCTCGCCGCCGATATGGGCGATAGCGGGCGCGTTCGGGTGCGCGCCGAGCCAGAGTTCCGCGAACGGCTGGTGGTCCGGGTTCGGCTCGCCGAGCAGGTCGGGCAGGAACGTGTAGCCGCCCCAGTCGTAGTGTTGCACGGTGCCGGTGATCGGGATCAGCGCGGGTAGTTTGTCGTTATTCACTTGCTTTCTCCCGGCCCGCTGGCCCTGTCTAATTGGCGCAGAATGCCGTCCGGCTCCGCGACCCCATCTCGCGCGATGGCGTCGGCGCGATCCTGGGTATCCGCGACGGCGTAGATGCGTAGCTCCGGCGCGTTCCCGGACGGCCGTATATGCGCCACGTCGCCGTTCGCGAAGTAGACGCGCACTCCGTCGGTGTAGTCCAGGCGTGAAACGGGCGCGAACCCGAGCGCGGGCGTGAACACCGATTCGAGTTCGCGCCTCACTTCGGCTTCGTCGCGGTCCGCGCCGGGCGTCAGAAAGGCGACGATCCGCTCGCTGTTCTCGCGCGGGAAATTCGTCAGGAGCGCGGCTTTGCTGAAGCGTTTCGGGAGCGCGGCGAACAGTTCCACCACGCTCTTGCCTTGAGCCTTCGCTGCGAACAACGCGCTGAGTAGGGGCAGGAACGCGTCGCGGGTCGGGAGCGCGGTCAGCATCTTGCCGTTTCTCGTGATGTCCGAGCCGGTCAAAAAGCCGCCGTTCGCCTCCCAGCCGCAGATGTTCGCCTTGCCGCCCGCCCGCGCCCGATCCATCCCGGCGATCACGTACGGCGACCCGATCTTGGTTTTGGGTTCGAGTTTGTCGCGCAGTTCGCCGCGATCAATGGCGTCGTTGCAGGAAATCGGCACCACGACCGCGCCCGCGCCGAGGAACTGCGCGACGACTATTCCGAGCAGGTCGCCGCCGAAAAAATGCACGCGGCCATTGTCAACCCCGAGCAGGAGCGGGCGGTCGCTGTCCCCGTCGAGCGATACCACCGCGTCCTGCACGCCGCGCTTCGCGGTCACGTCATCCGCCAGTGTCTGAATAATGGCGAGTTCCGCGTCGCCGATGTTTTCGGTGTCAATCGGCACGAACGTCTCGCTACGGCCCGCCGGAATCGCCTCCGCGCCGAGCATCTGGAGCATTTCGATGATCAAATCACGTCCGACCGCCGAGTGCTGGTAGACGAGTACGCGCTTACCGGCCAGCGTGTCGCCCGCGAAGAAGTCGCGGTATCGCGCCAGATATGCCACTTTGGCGCCATCGGTCACGGGCGCAAGCGGCTCCGAGCCGGTCTTGAACTTGCCCCGCTCATCGAACGGCGATTCGGCGAAACTCTGATTGTAGTACTCGTCGCGTACGGCGGCGACGGCGCGACCGATAGGCTCCTCGTCCGTCTTACGCAGTTCGCCCCGCGCGGAGTTGGTCTTATAGCCGTTGCGGTCGAATGGGATATGGCTGCCAGTGATCATCATGCTACCGGAGCCATGCGCGAGCGCGTAGCCGGTCAGCGCGGGCGTCGGCACCTGCCCGAGATTAACGGGCGTCAGTCCGGCACCGCGAATCGCCCGCGCGACAGCCTGCGCGATCTCGCCGTTGTCGCCCTGCTCCGGCACGAAGCGGCTCGACGACGGGCGCAGGTCGTACGCATAGTAGAAATTGTCACCCGCGCGGATTCCGCCCTGCTCGGCGGGGAGCGAGAGCAGGTAGCGCAGTTCCGCCGTGGCGTTGATCGTGATTTCGAGCTGGGTGAGGTCCACCACTTCGCCCCGTCGCCCGCTCGTGCCGAAGCGGAGTTCGCGGGGGGTGTAGGAAAGATGGGCGCGTAGCGAGTCGGTGTTCATAGGTGTAAATGGGTGTAAGTAGAGCGAGGCGGTCCTTCCCCGACAGGATACCCGATTCGCTACGCTTGGGGCGCGGACGGGGAACAACGTTCCCCGCCACGGCAAACCGCCGTGGGAACCGAACCGACACGGCACTGGTAGAAGAAGATACCCACGCCGCACACGCCCTGCCACCCGATATGTTCGATTTCTTCAAGAAACGCCGCCGCGAAAGCATCACCCGCGAACCGTTCCCCGGCGACTGGTTCGGCTACGTGCGGCGGAACGTTTCCCACTTCGCCGTGCTGTCGGAGGCGGAGCGGGCGCAACTTCTCGACGACCTGCGCATCTTCCGCGCCGAGAAGACATGGGAGGGCGCGGGCGGCCTCGTGCTGACCGACGAGATCACGGTGACGATCTCCGCGCTGGCGTGCCTGCTGACGCTCGGATTGCCGGACCGCGACGACTACTTCCACGGGGTCGGCACGATCATTGTGTACCCGGCGGGATATAAGGTGCCGGAAACGCGGGCGTCGGGGCCGGCGGGGGTCGTGGAAACGGGGCACTCGTGGCGGCTCGGCGAGGCGTGGCGCGGCGGGCCGGTAATACTCTCGTGGGCGGACGCGCGGGCGGGCGGACGCGGCGTCGCGCGTGGGTCGAACGTGGTGCTACATGAGTTCGCGCACAAACTTGACATGGAGGATGGGAATGCGGAAGGAACGCCGGTGCTGTACGGGCAGGCGCAATACGACGAGTGGCACCGTGTGATGAACCGGGCATACGACCGCCTGCGCGGGCGGATCTACTGGCGGTATCGCGGTCTGGACGACGATCTGGTGCTCGACCCGTACGGCGCGACCAACGCCGCCGAGTTCTTCGCGGTCGCGACCGAGGCGTTCTTTGAACGGCCCCGCGCCCTGCGCCGACGCTGGCGTGACCTGTATTCGGTACTGCGAGGCTACTACCGGCAGGACCCGGCGGCGCGTCTGATCACGTACCTGCGCCGCCGGAATCGCCACGAACGCCCGCTCGGCCTGGGTGCGTGAATCGCGAGTAATGCGGGCGAATCCGCATTACCCGCGACGCGAGATTCTACCGGCTGAGGTCGGGTCTGCCGGAGTCGTTTAGCCGCTAGTATTCTTGTAATCAAGGCACGTTCATATCTTCTAATTGGTGCCGGATGCTACCGGACAGTACCGGACGCTAGAGATTGTCTAGATTTGTGTGATGAAATCGGTGAGTTTGCTCCGGAGATTGGGGTAGGCTCGCCGGAACCGCTGCCGACGGCTCCAGCCCAGCACGAACAGATCCACCGCCCGCAACAGTGCCCCGATCCGGCGAGAGAAGCAGCGGCTCTTGCGCGCCAGATCGCGAGAAGCAGCGGCTC